>JAQYVP010000070.1 GCA_030145485.1 Chromatiales bacterium | reverse complement strand
TTTGATCTGCCTGTCGCTGTTGGAATTCTCGCAGCCACGGGAGATATTCCTCAACAGCAGCTCCACCACTACGAACTAATTGGCGAACTGGCGCTCTCGGGGGAGATTCGCCCGATCAGCGGGATTCTACCGGCCGCACTGGCCGCCCACCGAAATGGAAAAAAACTCATCGTCCCGGCTGCCAATGCAGCAGAGGCCTCCCGGGTAACCGGACTGGAAGTCTACGCCGTGGCGCATCTTCTCGATGTATGCGCACATTTCAATCAAAGCCGACAAATCCAACCATTCTGTGCTGAACACGAAGAGGCTCCTGATTGCTCCCTGCCGGATATCAGCGAAGTCATCTCACAGGAAGCGGCCAAGCGCGCTTTGATCATTGCCGCAACCGGCCGGCATTCCCTGCTGATGACAGGACCTCCAGGTACAGGCAAGACCATGCTTGCCGAGCGACTACCAGCTCTGTTGCCTTACATGACAACCGATGAAGCACTGGAAAACGCCGCAGTTCGCTCGGTTTCCGGAGAGCAGTTCGATGTCAGTAAATGGCGTGTCCGGCCTTTCAGATCCCCGCATCACTCTGCATCTGTAGCGGCGCTTGTAGGCGGTGGAACCATACCACGCCCCGGCGAGATCTCCCTGGCGCATAACGGCGTACTGTTTCTCGATGAGTTGCCTGAATTTGAACGGCGTGTACTCGAAGCACTGCGCGAACCCCTGGAAAAAGGCGCCATTACCATCTCACGCGCCGGCCGACAGGCAGATTTTCCGGCAAGGTTTCAACTCATTGCCGCGATGAACCCCTGTCCCTGCGGACATTTGGGCGATCCGCGTAAAAACTGCCGCTGTTCATCAGAGCAGATCAGCCGTTACCGCAACAAAATTTCAGGGCCACTGCTTGACCGCATTGATATACAGATAGAGATTCCTGCATTAGCTCCGGAAAAACTACTCTCCAAACCGACTTCAACACTCTCAAGCCACGAAATACGACTGCATATCGCGCAGGCACACCAGTTTCAGCTACAGCGCCAACAATGTCTGAACAGTCAGCTCGATGTGAAGCAGATTTCGCAGTACTGCATGCTGCAACCCGACGATGAATCATTGTTGCTACAGGCCATAGAGAGCCTGAGTCTGTCGCACCGCGCCTACCACAGAATCCTAAAACTGGCGCGCACCATCGCAGATTACGAGCGGCAGCAACAGATACTGACAACGCATCTGAGCGAAGCAATCAGGTACCGAAGTCTGGAGAGAGCAATGGGATAGAGGATATCCCGAATGACTAGCGAGATTAGGTCTCAGACTGACGGGGCATGAAAGTCATTTTTTTCTCGCCAAGGCGCAAAGACCGCAAAGGTATTTCTTAGCGTGCTTTGCGTCTTTGCGTCTTTGCGAGAATTATTTTTTAGATTTTAACTCATTTGTAAAGATGTCGGCCACTCAAGGATTCTAGTGAGTCCGGGATCCACCCGACCGGCAACGCACTGCATCCCCCGGAGAGGGGGATGCAAACGAGAGTTATCTATCCTTGAACATATCGCGACTTCCTCTATCGAGTTCGTCGCCAACCTCAACAGGATTCGGCACACTGATCGTCGGCGCCCGCAATCCACCGGGCATCTCACCCATTTCGGATGGTGCATTCATACCATCATCCCACATATCTTCGAACATATCCTTGGGGTCGCCGCTGTCGAACCACTTGCTGGGGCCACTGTTGCGTCCGGTGAACGGCATTCTGCTGTCTCTGCCGCCCCAGGGCATGCTGCTGCCCCTACTTCCACCCCATGGGCTATTTCTACCGCCCCATGGCATGCTACTACCTCCGCGACGGCCTCCCGACGGGCTATTTCTGTCTCTACCGCCCCATGGCATACTAAAGCTGTTACTTCTACCACCCCAGGGCGAGTTTCTACCGCCCCATGGCATATCCCCGCTGCTGTCCCAATCTCTGTCACGACTGCCACGCCTGCGATCATATCCACCTCGAGGTGGAGGACCACTGCGATCATATCCGCCACGCGGTGGAGGACCACTGCGAGATCCGCTTCGCGGTGGAGGACCCGAAGGTCGTTGTCTTTGTCCTGCTGCACGGGGCGGAGGTCCTGCAGGCCGCTGTGGTGCCGCTGCAGGAGGCGGTGCCGTAGAAGGCGCTTGCCGGGTTGGTGCAAATTTGGGTGCTGCAGCATCCCCGGCTCTTGGCGCAAATTTTGGCGCCTGAGCCGTTGCCTGAGGCTGTGCAGCTGCAGGCGCCTGGGTTGTTGACGGTTTTGGGACAAACTTTGGCGCCGGCACAGGTTGCCCGGCCGTTTGTGACGATAGCGGCGGATAACGATAATCCTGTTCCGCATTTGCCACATCGATAGTGGCTACCATGACCATGGCTGCTGAAATTGCAGTAGCCACCCCATAATTCATCGTTGATTTCATCTTTATCATCTCCTTCGGGATATCACTATTTGTAGTTGCATTGAATCACTATTATCAGCGTATTACCAGAGTTTATTGGAAAAGCGTCGACTCGATGCGTGAAAAACAGCAAAAAAC
>JAQYVP010000067.1 GCA_030145485.1 Chromatiales bacterium | reverse complement strand
GATTCAGCACTTTTTCTGACATGTCTGCGAGTTCATTGACCTGCTTCATGTGCGCAATGGACAACTTAGTGTCGATGGACATTTGCAGCATCGAACTCGCAGAATCGAATGGATATGGGTATGAAGCAGAAGGCTCCATTTGTAGGGGGGCAAGCACTGTATTGATTTCAGAAAGCGTACTGATAAAGCCACCGCCAATGGAAAAATAGGTTTCAGAGAGTAAAACCTCCTCAGCCTGCCCAACCAGTTCAAAGACCATCCCATTTGGATGCTCCGGGAGCGGGGCACCTCGATCAAAGATAATATTTTCCATTGAGGAAAACATGATTGTATGAGTACCGTCTAGCGCAATGGAGTGGCTCTTCCGGATGCGCTTGACCAGGGCGCCGACATCCTGGCCGGCCAATCTCTCCGCGGAGAAGCCATGCAGTCCCAATGCAACTGCACGATCAGTAGCGTGGCCCTTGCCTGTATAGGCCAAAGAGCCCTTGAGGATGCACCGAAAATAAAAGCCTGTAGTATGTTGGTGCGCCGAAACAAATTCCCTGGTGCGGCCAATAAAATCTTTAGCTGCCACCATGGGGCCGATAGTATGGGAACTGGAAGGTCCAATTCCAATTTTGAAAAGGTCAAGAACACTGATGAACATTAGATATTTCTTGAATCTCGCTTATTACGCATTCCGATAGAAGAGGCTCTGAAGTTGCGATTGTTGCAGTTCACTGCTTCAAATAAGTAGCTTCGGCAAAATCATGCCTGGATCAAAATCTCCAATCACCATTAATACCTCCTCGTTGAGAATTGAGAGACGTTTTTTTGACACACAATGAGTCCCTCTCTCTCCATCTCCCTGAATATACGATTGACATGATTAGACGTCAGACCGATGGCGTCGCCTATATCCTCCGGGGTGAGTGGGAAGATGATCGAGTTGGTTTTCCCGTCGTAGCCGTTCTGTATCTGTCTGCGCGCTCTGTGAAAGAGTTCCAGTAACAGAAAGGCAATGTGCTGCAGTGCACTGTTGCGGGCAGTATCAACCAAGTGATTCTGGCACAGGTTCATGTCATGCATTTCCATCTCTGCCAGCCTTGTTGTCAGATGCGGTTGTTTTTCCATCATTGATCGAAACCGGGTGACTGGAAATGCACACAGCGTGCTCTCCATCAGGGCTTGTGAGCCGTGCATGTGTACCCCTGATGGCCCGATGCCGCTGATCTGATATCCAAAAAAATCACCTGGAAGTAAAAAACGCAGGATTCGGCGTTTGCCATTGTCGAGGATCTTGAAAAGAATCAACCAGCCATCAAACAGGGTATAGAGAGTGTGTGCGGTTTCGCCCTCCCGAAAGAGAATCTCTCCTGAAGGGAGCAGATATTGCGACTCACGAAACTCCTGCATCCAGCCAAGCTCATCTTCAGGAACGTCGCGAAACAGCGCCATGTTTCGAATTGGACACTCCTTGCACGCGGTCTGCTGGTCAGGGCATTGCAGCAGATTGTTTTTTTATTCATCAAGTTGCCGAACTCATTTAATTATGGAAACTGGGGTATCCACTATACTGGCGTAACTACCAGATGTAGTGTGTTCAGTACTGTTGTCTTATCCGAATATAGTGGTTGCGCCAGCGAAATGTATACCTCAGTTTATGGAATTGCTAAAAACATGGCCTTTTACGCTGACATAATAAACGGGCAAGGATGCTGACAGTGGAAGTGCTGCAAGGCTACAGGACAAGTCACGCCAAAATATACACCGTTAATGGAGCTCATCGGATAGAACTCTATAAATATTTTATTGCATCTGGTTCTTAAATTGCTCTTAAGGGGGTATCCACTTGACTCTCGTTGCCACTACATGATGCGTACAGAATCATGGTTAATGTAATAATCTCACTGCATCTTGTACCTAGGAGAGGGAAGTGGATACCCCCTTTTGCTCTTTTGCTGCATTTTCTGCATCTTGAAGCGTCAGGAAAGGGCCTCGGCTATGGTGTTGTGCATGTGCTTTGAAATACCACCCGGTTTTTGTGTAAAGTGGCGTCAGATGGAAAAAACAGACCTTTTTTATTGCTAAACGCACGGTCAACCTACCCAATCCTCATCTTCCCATATTATGGATTGATAATTATCAATATCTATATTAAAAATAGTCGCTTTCCACCGAATTTGCAACTGGAAAAATGTGAACGGAATGTGAACCCTTTAAGAAAGTGATGAGAGAATTTCCTGATGATTTTGCGCTAATTCATGATTCAAATCAGAAAATCCGAGGAAAACCATACGCTGGACAAGATGTCACGAGAGCGATTCAAAATTGATTCTCGAATGACCGGAATGAGTACGCTGCTGCCATTCGCTGCATCCTTCAAAATCTGCTCAGACCGCTGATTCAGAAATTGGCCGCAATTGCTCCAGAGCTGACATTCGATTCTCGGCTGTAAAAGAGGCGTAAGGGTATCTGTTGCCTATAATTCACTCCGTCTGCATACAACGATAGATGAAATAACGCTTATCGAATATGAAAAATGTGCTCAACAGCGTGTCCGGTTTTACTTGACCAAAACACACAAGCCAGGGCTGGTTTATCAGGACAATCCTGAGTGTCACAGCAGCGCTTAGGAATCTTTTTCTAGTTGCAGGGCTTTTTCCGAAATTTCTTTATAAAGAGAGAGCACTTGTGTCGTCAATTGCTGATACTCCGGATGCCTGTCAATTATCGGCAGGATATCTCTGGCATCAGCGATCGCCTTTTCCAGAAACTTCAGTTCCAGATCATCAATCGGCTCTCCTCGATCGACCTTCTCTTTGATCGCCAGAAGTCTTGGAAGCCGCTGTTTCTCCAGTCTCTCCAGCAGGGTCGCGATAAGACCGGCATCCAGTGTTGATTCATTCATAATTCTGCTCCAATATGCGCTTGCGAATATTCCAGCGACTGCATCAACTGATGAAGGAGAACAGGTAGTTCTCCCAGCTCATGATTCTCAGCAGCACCTTTCTGATGATGGCAACCGGTTTCCAGGTGCCGGAATAGACGGCAACGTAGGCCTTGACGCCTGCCGGCAGTTGATAGTCGGAGAGGTCATCCTTGATTTTGATTTGCACAAGAGCCCTTCCCGGGGGAGTCACGCCTTCCAGCTTGACCAGCCTGCTGTCGGGCAGCAACTGTCCCTGTGCCATGATTTCGCTAACCCCTACCACGGAGGCTGAAAACACTCTCCCCGGTGCCGCGATAAAGGCCACTTCGGCTTCGAAACCCGGCTTGATGTTCTGCAGCGGGTTCTGCTGAAACCCGGCCAGCAGAAAGCGGTCCGCATCATGTACAAAGGTCATCAACGGGCTGAACGGCATCGGCACGGCCAGCGCCCCCGGGCGTAAGCGCACCTGCGCGATGTGTCCATCAGCTTCCGCCCGCACATCGGTTTGTGACAGGTCGAAGCTGGCATTGGCCAGCTCGGCTACCCTGGCATCGAGTGTTGCCTGCGCCCTTTCGACATTTTTCTCAGACCCTGCCTGCCTTTCGAACAGTGTTTTCGCATCATCCAGGTTGCTTTGAGCCAGCACGACTTCGGCATCCAGCCTGGCGACACTGTTTTGGAAGGGTTCCGGATCGATGCGAAACAACAGGTCACCCTTTTTGACCCGGTCGCCGGTCTTGACATTGACTTCTATCACACGCCCTTTCACGGTGGGCAGCACAGGCGTGGTCAGCGAATAGATACGGGCCTCCTTGGTAAACGGGTGGTACATGCCCATCATCAGCAGCAGAAAGCCGATACTGACAATGCCCACGAGCACAGCTGTTGTTGCTGTCCACTTGTTGAGCGGCGCCTTGAAGACCTTGAATACCACCCACATGAGCATGGAGTAGGTAATAATCAGTAACTCAACCATGCTGATTCTCCCTCAAGTGCTCTTGCGCACCGGTAATCTTGAAGTCGTTTAGCATTTCCGTAAGGGCTTGGACTTGTTTTTCGAGTTGAACAATCCGCTTTCCCTGTTCTTCCGAACCTGCACCGGCGACCTCCATTTGTAGAAATTTCTCGCCAGGTTTGTAGAGATAGGCCCAGATCCACAACAGTGGCCAGATGGTGTGTAGCAGGAACAGGCTCACCCAACCGGCGACATGGATCGCATCCTGATGTGGGTGGTCGCGCTTTTTTGCGATCTCATAGGGGATGTCATGGATATAAATGATCAGATAAATGATAAAAGTGGTCATGACGATCAATATTGTCAGGGAGATGTATTCAAGCATTTAAGCCTCCATTATTCATTTCTAAAAGCGAAAGTTCTCTGCAACATAGGTTCTGGATGTAGCCGCTTTTCCCACCCGCCGTATGGCCAGTACGAAGGCTGCTATACGCATGTCGATGTGCTCTTTCTCCGCCACTGTACGGACGGCTGCGTAGGCCTCACGCATCTTGCTGGTGAGTTCCTCGTTAATACGATCCTTTTGCCAGCGAAATTGCTGGATATTCTGCGCCCATTCGAAGTAGCTCACGGTGACGCCGCCGGCATTGGCCAGGATGTCGGGCACAACCAACACTCCGCGCTCAACCAGGGCCTCGTGGGCAGCGGGCGAAGTCGGGCCGTTGGCGCCTTCGATGATAATATCAGCTCTGACTCCATCCACGTTCTCTTCCGTGATGGCATCCTCCAGTGCAGCAGGGATCAACACATCCACGTCCCAGGTAATAACTTCGGGACCAGCGAATGCCTTTCCGCCGGGGAATCCCTTGACGGTACGATGCTCCGCTGCCCATGCAACAAGCGCACCGATGTCAAGTCCGTTATCATTACTGACACCACCGAGGTGGTCGGCTACGGCAACGATCCGTGCACCCTGTTCGGCAATCAGGCGTGCAGAATTTGAACCGACGTTGCCGAAACCCTGTATGGCAACGCGGATATTCTGCCAGCTCTTGCCTTGATCTTTGAGCGCCTCGTCCAGCACCACCATGACGCCGCGTCCTGTCGCTTCATCACGTCCTTCCGAGCCGAACAGCTCCAAAGGCTTGCCGGTCACCACGGCAGGTGAGAAACCGGCGTATTTCGAATACTCGTCCATGATCCAGCCCATAACCTTGGCGTTGGTGTTGACGTCAGGCGCGGGGATGTCGATGGTAGGGCCGATGATCTCCTTGGTCTGCTCAACAAAACGTCGTGTGACACTATTTAGTTCACGCTCGCTCATCGTCGAAGGATCACAGTTGATCCCCCCTTTTGCCCCGCCAAAGGGGACGTCGACGATAGCCGTCTTCCAGGTCATCAGGTTTGCCAGCGCGGCGGCATGATCTTCATCCATGGCGGGATGGTAACGCAGCCCGCCCTTCATCGGACCCCGCGACTTGTTGTGCTGTACACGGAAGCCCTGGTAATGCTGCAGGCAGCCTGCATCGTCGTCGATCACGAGATCGACCTTGACGGTACGTATGGGGGTCCAGATGATTTCCCGCAGGCGATCCGGCAGATTCAGTACGTCGGCCGCTTTCTGAAAGTAATAATGGCTCTCTTCAAGCATTGTTCAGCTCCTCAATGTTAGTTAAACAACTGATCAGCCATGCAATGATTTACTCTGCACGGTTGCCCGCAGGTTGATCCTGCTGTTGCCGGATTTTTATCGGTTCACTGGTAGGGGTTTCGTCCAGCATGCCGAGTCGTTCCAGGGCAACAGTGACTGGCTTCACCTTGCGGATTTCGATATACGACTGGATAAAATAACCGATTACCAGCAATAAGGTCACACCTGCCAGAATCGTAGTAAAGGTATACTGCCAGGGCTTCTCTTTATTTTTCGGCATCAGTTTCACCGCCATGATTGCCCATCGATGCTACCTGAATTTCTGGCGCGGCAGTTTTGTCGCGCCTCCCCCTGAACCAACCGGTGATGGCTCGGCGAAAACGGACAATTTCATTCAAGTATAACCCGACCGGACAGAATAGCCGGCACCAGAAGCTGGGCACGAAAAATGCCCCGATGATTGCTGCCGGCAGGATGTACCACTGGATGCCAATCCCCTCCAACGAGAACATCATGGCGAAGGGCTCATAGGAGCCCAGTGCGGGATGGGCGGAGAGAAAGATCAACATCAGAGCAGCCCAGCTGAGGGAATAGATCAACGCCCGGGCGCGGCGCTGAAACTTCATATCGATACGCAGTTTGATGCCGCTGACCTTCTGCAACAGATCCTGTATCCCCTTGAACGGGCAGATCTGCTGGCAGTAGATGTTTCGCCCCAGGATGACGACGCTGCCGAGTACGCCGATCATCATGATCCACCACAACGGGTGCTGTTTGAGACCGGGTATGTAGCCCATGAAGATGCCGGCAATGTTCCCCAGGCTGAGGGAGGCATTGGCGTAGAAACCGACAAAGGCTATGGACCCTGCCATGACTGCAAGCCCGGCATATTTTGCAATCTTCCCGCGGCGATATGCGCTGAAAAAAGCGAGTGCGAACAACACCGTTAAAATCAGTTCGTTGGCGCCAATACGCCACTTGGGTTCCTGCCACACCGGCTTTAGCTTCAGATGCTGCACGGCGCCCAGGTGCACCGCTTCACGAATTGCCGTGGCAAACCCCTGTGAAGTGACGGTTGCGCCCGAAACTGCATCGATGTCATCTCCGAGGATAAAGTTATCAGTCACCTGCTTGCCGGCAAACTGGCGAAAGAATGTCTGGTTGACCCTTTCCATGAACGCCGGCGTCTCCTTGTGGCTCAGCATGATGATCTCGTTGACCTTTGCGCTCTCATCCGTTCTTCTGGACTTGATGCCGACCACCAGCGGTCCGCCATAGCCCAGCCCCTCTGACATCACCACCACGTCAGGTGACTCTTTGCCCTCTTCCATGATGTGGTAGACCACAGGCAGGCCCTTGTTCTCCTGTGATCTGACCAGTTCCGTATCCGCCATCTTGCTCTTCAGCAGCGCATCGTAGTCAGTTTGAGCGGCAATCTGACCGATAATAAAAGCTGCCAGCAGGGAGGTCCAGGCAAATGCGATGAGCAGCCTTTCCCAAGGTAGTGATATGGATTGGGGCACGTGTTTTATGACTCTGCTTTGTTCAATTTAGGCGCAACCAGGTGGCGCCACACCAGCACCAGCATGACGATGCCGGGCCCGCTGAACAGCATCAGGGCCATGGAACCGGACTGGGAGATGCCTTCCAGAAACGAGGCGCCGGCCCAGCCGATGCCGAACAGTATCATGACGACGCCTGTGATCAGGCCCGCCCAGGTGTACCATTCCAGTTCAACTTGCAGCGACAGCCAGGCCAGGGCAAAGACGCCTATCGTGAACAGGACGCCCATAAAAAACCATTGCATCAATTCCATCGTAATGACTCCTCAGCTAATGTTTGATGTACCGATATTGTTCTTCAACCCCGGGTTGACCCGCATGCCTTCGCCGGTTTTCCAGAATTTTTCGACCTTTTTCGGATCATTCGTATGCCCATAGCCGAATGCGGGATGGGCTTGCGCCATGGCGGCATGCAGGAATTTCGGCACATAGGGGTTGATCGCCATGATGAACCAGTGGTGCCAGAAATCCGGTTCGTTGAAGGTGCAGCTGGCGATGCAGGCGGCGCAGGCGCTGCCATTCTCGACCCAGAAGTTGTAGCACTTCTTGGCGTCACTGTAGAATTTCCTGATGCCGAGTTGGTTGTTCCAGGTGTATCCGGGTTCGTCGCTGAACTCGTAGTTGGGTTCAAAACCGTAACCGCCGTTTTCAGATCCAAGCTTGGGAATGGCGTCACTTGGGCAGGCATCGGCGCACTTGCCGCAGCTGAGGCAGAACTCGGTCATTCCCCAGGTGTGAGGCTGGTCGTACTCGACGAAATCAAAGTCGGTGTAGACCTTCATGATACGCACCCTTGGCCCTATCCCGGGAGCGAGCAATGCACCATTCCTGCCTCCTTCACCGAGGCCCGCCATGATGGCGTAGGGAACGCTGCTGCCCAAATCATTGCCTGCACCGACCGCTTGATAACCCAGACCTTTCAGGAATTTTGCCATCTGCGTCGCTTTGACACCCATTTGCGTGTAACCGTCGGCTGCGGTGCCATCTGCGGTCCAGGCGGGCGCGGTCGCCATGCAATCATAATCCATTGCTGTCAGCATGACGATGACCGTCTTGGGTTCGAAGGGAAAGTCCTTCTCCCAGGAGAGCTCTGTCTCATTCTCTATGTCGTACAGGGGGTCGTAATCCCAACGCTTGTCACGTCGGGCAATGCCGCACTTGACCGCACCAAAGACGCGGGCTGCGCTTTTGATGGCATCACTTGCCTGCTTCTTGCTCTCGAACGGATACTGCTCTTTTTCAACGTCAGATTGGTCCCAGCTGTTAAATGGCGTATTAGGTTGTAAATTAGCGGACCCGCGGCTGTCGGCGATATTCAGGGGTTCCCAGCCAGCCTTCTGCAATGCCCGGTCCATTTGCGTATAGCCGGGCTTGCTGTTATCCCAGGGTTTGTTGTACATGTCGATAATGCCCCTAACCCAGTCGAACTCCTTGTTTTGCAGCCGGTTGTATTGCTGATTGCGCTCCGGGTGCTTCTCGTTGAGCGCCTTGCTGGAAACAAAGTTCAAAATCACGTCGCGCTGATCCTTTGGCTTGAAGAGTTTCTCGTCGATGAGGGGATAATCGTCCACAGGTTTGCCCTGCACAGAATGCATGCCGACTCCGTAGGCGCCGGCACCAGCCACCAGGGCTCCGCCGCCACCCACCGCCACGCGCTTGAGAAAGGTACGGCGGGATGGTTCATCCAGCAACTCCTCCGGTTTAGAGGCACTATCTGTTTGTGTAACTGCTGATAGATCAGTAGGAATCTGGGTTGCCGAAGCTTTTGTCTTGTCTTGTTCGTTTTCGTTGCTCATGCTCTTTACTCCACATTCAAATCTGAAAATGCCATACTTGTGTTAGTTATAGGCTTGTTTTGGCGACTTACGCTGTTGCCGCTCGAGACGATCCAGTAGTTCCTGTTCAAGTTCCTTTTTCAGAATAAACAATTCGTACAATGATGATGTCTCAGGTACAGGTATCTGTTTACTGTTTACGTCCACGCCTACCTCTGCCAGAGCATCAATGAGCTTCTCATAATCCTCACACAATTCACTGACGACCATATCACTCGTGCATAAATCAATGATCAGCTGGCGCTTGCCAGGGAAGCGGTTGATGATGCGTGGAACCAACAATACATTCATAACTGTCAGCCTACTTGCCTGAGTCGAAAAAGCAAGTAACTTACTGTAACTTACTGTAAGTAACAAAAGGTTACATGCTGAATAATCAACGAGTTACGTTAGGTTTCAATGTATTGTGCACTTGTTGGATATGTGAAACCATCCGTGAATTCCAGTGATTAACGCGCTTGCCGTTCTGTCGGTGGGTAGATTCCGGCAAGTCGTGCGATCATGATGGTCAAAAATAACACGCCACTTATTTCCTCCAGCACGCAAACCGACTTCGCGAGCCCCGTCACCGGAGCAATGTCACCAAACCCGGTGGAGGTGAGGACTGTGAAGCTAAAGTAAACGAGGTCCGTCACTGTAAATATGGCACTTGGATCGCCACCTAACGCAAAAGCACCCAGCTTGAATGATTGGATCAATGCGTACACCATAGCCCAAAAAAACCCCAAAAGCATGAAGGCTGCGGCTGCGCCCCAGAGCTTATCGCCCGTCATGACCTCTGGCCGAAGCACATAGCCAAGCAGAGAGACCAACGTGAGTAGGTAAAGCGCTAGCCCGAACCCCTGCGCGAGCGGCAAGTACACAAGGTTTGGCAAGAAGGTGTGTAGCAGATGAAACACGATGGTCGGTATTGCCAAAAGCAAACCTGCGATAAACCAACGGATAGTTTTCCCCATGGCCGCGACAGCCGAGAGCATAATAAATAAGTTGGCCGCAGTGATAATAAATCGCCCGTGGCCTGCGCCCTCAAAAAAGGGTAGTAGACAAATCAAGAGTACCAGGGCTGCAAAGAGATAAAAGCAACGCTGCGTGAATAGTCGTGCAAGTTGAGAATAGGCGGTAACTAAAGGCATCTTGCGTTCATCTCCGAAGCAGGGTACTTAGTGTAGTGGTTGGAGATGGCGAGGTACAAGAGATTTGAATTTTTTTCAGTAGTGTACCTCATGTCATTAACATCCAATGTCCGGTTAGAGTACTCAGCAGTCATTCGCCGCATCCCTCCAAATCAGCTCTGATAGCTGATTCAGTGAGTATTGACCAGCCTTCGCCGTATCCTAACAAATCTGCACAGATAGCAAATTCAGTGAACGCCTGTAGAGTCTAGAATGGCCAATCACAGCTGTGCTATGGTGATACAACAAATACTCATTGGTAAAACGAATCATGAACACATCAAGCACGCCTGACGAGTTACTGATTCGACCAATGTCCCGATCAGAGCTTGACATACTAATAAGCTGGGCCTCCAAAGAAGGTTGGAATCCGGGCCTGTATGACGCCGATATCTTCTGGAACACTGACCCGGATGGCTATATTGCCGCTGAGATTGACGGCGAATTGATCGGTGGCGGTAGTATTGTCTCTTACCGGGGGGAATTCGGCTTTATGGGGTTTTTTATTGTCAAACCTGAATATCGTGGGCATGGGTTGGGTACCAAATTGTGGTTTGCCAGACGCGCAAAACTACAGTCCCGATTAAATTTGCCAGCCTGTATCGGTATGGATGGCGTGTTTGAGATGCAGCCGTTTTATACGAAGGGCGGATTCAAATTCTCGCATCGGGAAATTCGTTTTGAAGGAACGGGTGCTCCCTGTCCACTGCCGTCTTCAGTCATCCCATTGTCGGGTGTACCGTTCAACTCTCTGCTCGACTACGACACCTCTCATTTCCCAACTGCTC
>JAQYVP010000052.1 GCA_030145485.1 Chromatiales bacterium | reverse complement strand
AGCGAGAGTTTTTTTCAAAGTTTTCATGTGTATCTCCATTATTATGGGAGTGATGATGTATCCCCCTTTGACAAGAGGAGGGTATTTGCAGGTGA
Organism: Chromatiales bacterium; assembly: GCA_030145485.1. Taxonomy (GTDB): domain Bacteria; phylum Pseudomonadota; class Gammaproteobacteria; order Chromatiales; family Chromatiaceae; genus Sva-25. The sequence goes on along the minus strand of JAQYVP010000052.1, from coordinate 1,742 downwards.
GAGTATACACCATAAAGCTCAAAAGTGAATAGCGTTATTATCTGTTCGCGGCAATTCTCAATACACCATTTAAAGCGTCAACATTTAAAAAGACTTTTACCACGAAGCACACGAAGACCACGAAGAATCAGCTGGGTACAAGAAATGCTTCGTGCTCTTCGTGGTGGGCATCTCTTCACATTTAGAATTGCTAATCTGTTTGAAAACACATATTTTCATTTCAACAGGGGGTCATGTTGTTTTTGCTGACACCTTCTGCGCAATTGCAACCCCGATCCAGACAATGATAATGCCGATGGCATCAGCCAGCATATCCAGCAGAGAGAACTCCCGCCCGGGAATAAAATACTGTAACACCTCGATCAATACGCCGAATGTCAGCAGTGGAATCAGAATGGATCGAACAAAATCTTTATCAGGCCAGCCGAGTGAGGCACTGAGTGCGAGTGCTGCAAAGGCGATGGAGTGGGAGAGCTTATCCCAGATATTGATACCTGTGGGCAGAAATTCCTGAGGTAACAGAGACAGGTAGGAGGTTAGTCCAAGGCAGAACCAGAACGTGATGCGCCACAGCATCTTTATTGTTGTGCCATTTTTTGTTCTCTCGAGACCGCACGATGACCAATATCTGTACGAAAATTGCAGTTTTCCCAGCTAATTCGTGATGCCAGTTCATAAGCCCGTTTTTGCGCCTCGGTAACGCTCTTTCCAAGGGCTGTAGCGCAGAGCACGCGCCCGCCGGAGGTCACCACTTCTGCGTTCTTTTCGGCGGTTCCTGCATGAAATATTTTTTCCCCGTCTACCTCATTCTCGGGCAGGCCATGAATAACATCGCCAGTTTGATAATCGCCCGGATAACCACCGGCGGCTAGAACAATGCCGACAGCGGCGCGGCTGTCCCACTCGGTTTGTTGTTGATCCAGCGTTCCATCGATTGCCGCCAGGCAGTGAGCGACCAGGTCTGATTTCATGCGCAGCATGATCGGCTGGGTTTCAGGATCGCCAAAGCGGCAGTTGTATTCGAGAACCTTTGGAATGCCGTCGTTGTCAATCATGACGCCGGCATAGAGAAAGCCCGTGTAGGGATGGCCGTCTGCAGCCATGCCTTCGACCGTTGGAACGATCACTTCCTGCATGATGCGCCGGTGCATCTCATTGGTAACCACAGGAGCCGGGGAGTAAGCCCCCATGCCGCCGGTATTGGGGCCTGTGTCGTCGTCATGCGCCGCCTTGTGATCCTGGCTCGAGGCCATTGGCAGGATGTTTTTGCCGTCTGCCATGACAATAAAGCTGGCTTCTTCGCCGTGTAGAAATTCTTCTATGACGACGCGGTGACCGGCATCGCCAAAACTGTTTCCACTGAGCATATCGCGTACTGCGGTTTCCGCCTCCTGCATCTCCTCCGCGATGATGACACCTTTTCCGGCGGCTAGACCATCGGCCTTGATGACGATGGGGAAGCCAGCCTGGTGCAGGTAGTCAAGAGCATCATCGACATCAGTAAAACTGCCGTAGTCCGCAGTGGGGATGTCATGGCGCGCCAGGAACTCTTTGCTGAAGGCTTTAGAGCCTTCGAGTTGTGCGGCATCTTGAGTCGGGCCGAAGCATTTCAGACCCTGCTCCTGAAAGGCATCGACGAGGCCGGCAACCAGGGGGATTTCAGGGCCAACGATTGTGAGGCCAATCTCCTTGCTTGTTGCAAATTCGAGCAGAGCATCGATCTCTGTGACCTTGATGTCGAC
>JAQYVP010000057.1 GCA_030145485.1 Chromatiales bacterium | reverse complement strand
AAGTTTTTGGAGGAGGTTTCCGGATCGACCCTTGCCATCGTCAGCAACTGCTCAATCAGGCGTGTTGCACGATCGATGCCGGTATTGATTTGTTTCAGCGCCGTGGCTTGCTGGTCATCATCACTGGATCTCAGTGCGACTTGCGCCTGGGTCTTGATTGCCGCCATTGGTGTGCGCAGCTCATGCGCAGCATCGGCTGTAAAGCGCTGCTCCCGTTCAAAAGCGGTTCTGAGTCTGGAGAAAAGATTATTCAGAGAGGAGATCAAAACGCTGATTTCCGACGGAATATGCTTGCTCTCCAGCGGGGAGAGATCCTCGGGATGACGCGCCTGCACCTCTTTCGCCACCTTTTGCAGTGGCCGCAATGCAGCACCAATCAAAAACCACAGTAGCAGCATCAAAATTGGCAAGGCGACAAACAGCGGCTGGATAATACTGCGGATAATATAGCCGGTTAACTCATTGCGCACAGCGAGTGACTGAATGACATTGACGCTGATTCCTAAATCACCATGCATGGAGAAGAGGCGGAACTTCTGCTTGTTGGAAGTGTAAGAAGTGAAGCCCGCCGGCGCCTGGATACGACTCTCGGGGGCAAACTGTGACTTGGCAACCAGCTGGTTCCCTTTCCACACCTGGAAGGCAATGGAGGATTCATACTCATGCATGTCGCCATGTGATTTCGTCAGGTAATGAAGCTCTTCCTCTTCACGGATTTCACTTTCGAGGAGTGCATAGAGCAATTTTGCCGATTGGACCAGCTCCGCATCAAACAACTCTTCGACTTCATGCCTGGTTTCAATATAGGCAAAGATACCGACGACTACCCAGGCTGCAAGAAATACTCCCGACAACGTGATCAGCAGACGTGAACGTACGGAATTCATTGCTTCTCCATCATGTAGCCAACGCCGCGAATGGTGCGAATCCACCTATTATCAAGTTTTTTTCTCAAGTGATGAATATGCACTTCCAGCGCATTGCTGCCGACATCTCTCTCCCACCCATAGAGCGTCTCTTCGATACGGGATCGCGGCAGTGCCCTCCCCACATTGACAGCCAGCAGTTCCAGAATGGCAAATTCCCGTTGGGAGAGGCTAATCTCCCTGCCACTCATGGTGACATGGTGAGCAGATGGATCGATACAGAGTTCACCGTTCACGATAGACGGTGATGCACGGCCGCTTGATCGCCGCAACAGCGCACGCATACGCGCACTGAGTTCATCGATATCAAAAGGCTTGACCAGGTAGTCGTCCGCCCCGCAATCGAGGCCAGCGATACGATCAGAGACGGTATCGCGGGCTGTCAGTATCAGCACCGGCATATCACTCTCTCTGGAGCGAAGCGCCTTCAGAAGATCCAGTCCGGAGAGACCGGGGAGATTAAGATCCAGCACCAGCAGGTCAAACTCCTCGTGCTGCAGCGCCTGGTGAGCTACCTTGCCATCCGTCAGCCAGTCGACGGTATAGCCATCCTGCGTCAGTCCGGTCTGAATTCCCTCTCCCAGCAGGGCATCATCTTCAACCAGCAAGATACGCATAGAAAAACCTGTGATACGGGATAAACTTTATGAACTATTGAGTTAAAAGCTTAGCAGATTCACTGCTTCCTGTGGCTGCAGGAGTTTTTACAGCCTGCCCGCATCCGCTACAGGAACTACCCAGTAGTGAATTCCGCTGCCATGGAATTTCAGCTTGAGTGCATCTATCACATCCCGTGTCTGCGATGCTTGCATATGCGTCTGGAACAAAACCTGTTTTCTGCGTCCCGTGACCTGCTCATGCATCGAAAGGGAATGGATCGAGGTTCCATGGCCACTGACAGGCAGACTGGTAAAACCCGAAATCTGTTCCTGTTCAAGCAGCCAGTCAACGATAGTGTCCTCGATCGCAGTTGAGACGACGATGGACAACAGTGCAAGTGATTCCATATTAGCTCTCCTGCAGGTTAGAGTCGCCAAAACGGCGGTAAAGAATTGGCAACAGGATCAGTGTCAGCAGTGTCGATGACACCAGCCCGCCGATCACCACGATTGCCAATGGACGCTGAATCTCGGAACCGGGGCCACTGGCGAACAGCAGGGGAACCAGGCCAAAGGCGGCGATAGTGGCCGTCATCATGACCGGCCGGAGACGGCGTTTTGCCCCCTCCAGCACAACTTCGCCGATGGGAAGACCCAGGGCAAGCAGCTGGTTGAAATAGGTCAGCATCACCACACCATTGAGCACCGCGATGCCCAGCAGTGCGATAAAGCCGACTGAAGCCGGCACTGACAGATACTCGCCCGTCAACCACAGGGCAACTACGCCGCCGATCAGGGCAAAAGGGATGTTGCTCAAAACCAGGATAGCCTGTCGCACCGAACCGAAGGTGGTAAAAAGAATCAGGAAGATCAGTCCAAGTGCGATCGGCACGACAAGCGACAGACGCTGCGCTGCACGCTGCTGGTTTTCAAACTCACCGCCCCATTCGAGATAGTTTCCTGCAGGCAGTTTTATCTGCCCGGAGACCATCGCTTTGGCCTCCTCGACAAAGCCGACAAGGTCGCGTCCCGAGACATTGGCGATCACCACCGCCATGCGCTTGCCGCGCTCACGATTCACCGAGACGGGGCCTTCGGTGCGTTCCATGTGCACCAAGTCATGCAGGTGGCCACGGCTGCCATTCGGCAACACAATATGCTGGGCGGCAAAGCTCGCCGGCGAATCACGCAGGCTTTCCGGGCCGCGCACCAGCAGTGGAATACGTCTGTTGCCTTTGTAGATGGTGCTCAATTGCAACCCCTCGACCTGGATACGCAGCAGACTCTCCAGGGTGTCGACATCCAAACCCAGGCGCCCGGCGGCCAGACGGTCAACTTTGAGGCTGTAATACTGCGCTCCTTCATTGCGGGGAGTGTAGACATCCTCTGCGCCGTCAATGGTTTTGACAGCCGCCACGATCGCCTCGGCAGTACGGTTCAACGCCTCGGTATCATCGCCGAATATCTTGATGGCCAGATCGCCGCGCACTCCGGTCAGCATCTCATCGACGCGCATCTCGATAGGCTGGGTAAACGCATACGCCACACCGGGAAAATCGTCCGCGACTTTGCGTATTGCTTCAATCAATTCATCCTTGCTCTCTACCGTCCATTCAGATTCGGGCTTGAGAACCAGGAAGCCGTCAGTCTGGTTCAGCCCCATGGGATCGAGGCCGAGTTCATCGGAGCCGGTGCGTGCAATGATCCCCTTGACCTCCGGAACGCGCGCCATCAGCGCTTTTTGGAAACGCGTATCGATAGCGAGAGATTCCTGCAGGGTAATCGTGGGAAGCTTCTCCAACTGCACGATCAGATCGCCCTCATCCATCGTCGGCATGAATGTTTTGCCAACCTGGGTATAGAGCGCAGCAGCAACCAGCATCATGATGATCGCCACGGAAAACACCTGGCGGGTATGTGACAACGACCACTCCAGCGCCGGCATATAGATGTTCAGTAGTTTTCGCACCAGCCAGGGATCCTTATGCGAGACCTCCCCCAGGAGATAAGAGGCGAGCACGGGAACCACTGTCAGCGAGAGCAGCAGAGATGCCGACAGTGCAAAGATGATGGTCAAAGCAACCGGGATAAAGAGCTTTCCTTCCAGCCCCTGCAGTGTCAGCAGCGGCAGAAATACGATGATAATGATCAGAATCCCCGAAGTGACAGGTACCGAGACCTCGCGCACCGCCCGGTAGATCAGGTGCAGCTTCGGCAGCTTCGGATGTTTGGCCTGGCCGGCGAGGTGGCTGACTACATTCTCAACCACCACCACAGCGGCATCAACGAGCATGCCGACAGCGATGGCCAGTCCGCCGAGCGACATCAGGTTGGCGGACATGCCGAAGTAATACATCAGTATGAAGGTGCTCAGTGCAGCGAGAGGCAGGATCAGCGCCACGCTCAGGGCGGCGCGAAAATCCCCGAGAAATAGTATCAGCAGCAGCAGTACCAGAATAGTGGCCTCACCCAGCGCCTTGCTGACGGTCCCAATAGCCTTGTCGACCAGCTCACCACGGTCATAAAAGACATCGATCTCGACACCTTCAGGCAGACCGGGAGCAAGCTCCTGCAGTTTTTGATGCAGCGCTGCAACCAACTCCCGGGCATTCGCTCCGCGCAGTGACAGCACCAGGCCTTCCACTACCTCGCCCTCACCATTGCTGGTGACAGCACCGTAGCGGGTCAGGGAGCCGATGCGTACTGTTGCGATATCACCGACGCGTACAGGTTGTTTCGGATCTGCACGCACCACGATAGATGCCAGATCATCAAGATCTTCGATACTGCCTTCGGTGCGCACCAGCAGCACCTCTTCACCGTCGTTGAGCCGACCGGCGCCATCGTTGCGGTTGTTCGATTCCAGCGCCGTCTTGAGTTGCTCCAGGCTGATGCCACGGGCGAGCATTTTGGCGCTATTTGGCACCACTTCAAAGCTGCGCGCCAGACCACCCAGCGCATTGACATCCGCCACGCCGGGCACGCTGCGCAACGCAGGTCGAATCACCCAGTCGAGCAGATCGCGGCGCTCCATCAATGACAGATCCCCGCCGGTGATGGTAAACATGAACATCTCGCCCAGCGGCGTGGTCATTGGAGCGATGCCTCCGGAAACTCCATCAGGAAGATCTTCCCAGATGGCGCTCAGCCGTTCGCTGACCTGCTGCCTGGCCCAATAGATATCCGTCCTCTCCTCGAAGTCCACGGTGATATCGGTGAGCGCATACTTGGCGACAGAACGCAGCATGGTCATACGTGGAATTCCGAGCATCTCCACCTCGACCAGCGCGGTGATTCTCTCCTCGACCTCTCCGGGAGTCATGCCTGCAGCCTTGATGATGACCTTGACCTGTATATTGGAGACATCGGGAAAGGCATCGATCGGCGTCTTCTGGAAAGCATACCAGCCACCCCCTGCCAGCAGGAGCACGACCAGCAGCATCATCAGCCGCTGCGTCAGCGCAAACTCGATCATTTTTGCGAGCATCATTCGCCCGCTTCCAGCCAGATGGCTTTCAGCGCCGAGGTTCCTGATACGGCAATCTCTTCACCGCCCTTGAAAGGGCCGCTGATGATCAGATGGCTGCTCTCTTCGCTAATGACGGATACTTGCGTGGAGATAAAACCATCCGCATTTTTCAAAAATACCCAGCTGGCGCCATGCTGGCGAATCAACGCCGAACGAGGAACCCGAAAACTTAAATCGTCGGCGGTGACGGCGAGTGAAACCTGCACAAATTGTCCGGGACGCAACAGCTCCGCATTTTCGCTCACTTCCGCGCGAATCATGACGCCCTGATCTTCACCATGCACCATACGTCCGATGGTGATGACCTTGCCGCCGATATCAAACTTTTCAACCCGGATTTTTGTTCCATGCTTGATACTGGCAACGTCGTCAATCGGCGCATGGATCTCCAGCCACAGCGGAGAGAGATGGCCAACACGGTAGATGGGATCCATCGCTTCAAGACGCTGCCCTGGAACAGCCATCTGCTCCAGTATGATTCCATCCAGCGGAGAACGGATTTTCAGATCGCTGGAGAGCTGCTCATTGTCGATCAGGTTTTGCAGATCCCCCGCATCCATGCCGGAGTGCTCCAGCAGCTGGCGCATCTGATCGGCGCTGGTCTTGGCGCGGATATGTTCACTGCGGGTCTCATGGTAGCCGCGTTTGGATATGACTCCCTCCTTGTCGAGGTTCTCATCTCTCTTCACTGCCGTGCTCGCCAGATCCAGTGCGGTCAGCGCATAGAGAAAATCACGCTGCAATTCCAGCAATTTCGGGCTCATAATCACGGCCAGTACATCACCTTTTTTGACCTCCGCCCCTTCCGCGACCTCAAGACGTTCAACAAGACCTGAGACTGCCGTGCTCACTACACGCAGCTGATCATTGGGCACCTGTACAGTCGCCGGATGCTTCTTCCCCCAGGCGACATCAATCTTCTTCAGCGGTTCGCTTTGAATACCCAGCATCTGCTTTTGGTGATCACTCACCTGGATAGACGCCGTATCGGCAGCCTGGATGGAGAGAGCCGGCAGTATCAGCATGCCGGCGAGGATTAAATTTCTCATTTTAGAGGGACTCCGCATCCAATACACAGTAGAAGCCTGCTCACAGGCAATATTAGCGAAACAATATACAGGTGATTTATGAACTGAAGCTGAAAATAACTACTCATATTGCATATTCAGCCCGGTAGTTTGTGCGGGCATACGCTGTTTTAGGAGGTGAAAAAAGAAGATATTCAGCTTCATTTCATGTTGGTGGGGTAGAGTGATGTCAGATTGGTTGATATCAAAACTCTCTTCCTGGCCATCCATTGGGTAACACCATGACAATTGCTGAAAATAACAAGGCGTTTCTCGCTTCCGAAGAGTGCTCTCTGTGCCCGACACGTGAAATTGCGCTATTTGCCAATCTCAAACCCGAAGAGCTTCTGCAAATGCACTCCCCCATCCAGTACAAGGTGCTTGAGAAGGGAGAGAAACTGTATGCACGCAATGAAAAGGCAGACTATATCTACACGCTGCACGATGGTGTCCTGAAACTGGAACAATATTTGCCGTCAGGCGAACAACGCATCGTCAGACTTTTAAGAAGGGGTGATCTTGCCGGGTTAGCGGCAATCACCGGGGACAACTATCAGCATGACGCCATTGCACTGACAAAAATCAGCGTGTGCAAGATTCCCGCTGATATCGTGCTCGATCTCTCTCACAAGAGCCCCGAACTGCATACAAATTTGTTGAACAAATGGCAGCTGGCACTGACGACTTCCGATACCTGGATAACCAAACTCTCGACCGGGCCTGCCCGCTATCGTGTCGTGAGGCTCATGATCTGGCTCGCTGAAAACTCTCTTGATGAAGATTTTTATATGCCAGGCAGAGAAGATATGGGGAATATACTCTCACTGACTACGGAAACGGTCAGTCGCACCATTGCCGAACTACGCCGTGATGGTGATCTTGAATTGCGTGGTTCCAATAGCGCCAGGGCTGACGTTTCAAAGTTGAAAAAAATTGTCAAAGAGCCAACTTGACCCTCTCTCTGTTGATCCTAGCACAGTGATCATAAATAACTATCAGCACAGGGGACGATCAAAACTCCGTGGTTTTGTAGGATGTGGTGAGGTACGAACCGCATCCTACGGAATGGTTACTACTGATAGATATTTAAGCATTGCCATACTAGTTCAGGTATCCAGCAGTACTCCAAAACCTTCCCTTGCCATCACGAAAACCTCTACTCGAAGCGTGACTGCCGATGTTGCGCCTGCATCTGCAGGAACTCGGATTCATTGACCACGCCGTCGCCATCCAGATCGATGTTACTGAATGGTCGGGTGTTCTTCAATCCTCTCATCCTATAGCCTTGCCTGACCCGCTCGCTGATGCGCTGGTTGCGCGCATCGATGTACTCATCCCTGGTCATGACACCGTCACCATCAAGATCGAACTCGGTGAATGCCGGCATATTCCGTCCCATGCCCCTGCTGCGTCCGGATCCCATTCCTGATCTTCTGCCATATGAACGCTGCGACATCCGTTGCTGCCGGAATGCGGACATTTCGTTCCGGCTCAGCACACCATCTGCATTGCGGTCTATCTGTTTGAATGCCGGGGACGCAGCGGCATTGCGCATCGGCCGCCCCGCTGCGGCGCGCGCCGCCCTTCGCTCATTACGCAAGGAGTCGAACTCTTCCACAGTGATGCTGTTGTCGCAGTTGCTGTCAAAAACCTCAAACGACGCAGGACCCTGCTGCGGGTATGTGGGGCCTTGTGCGGCAGCAAGCAGCGGCGTTGCACTCAAAAGCGCTGCAACCATAGATTTATTCAATCTCTTCATTTCAATACTCCTGCAGGTATTCCTGTCTGATTAACATCTTGATCTACTCTTCTCAATCTATTAATGATATTAAACCGACAAGCTGAATCCACGCTGAAAACCAAAGAATTACTTTTTAATGGCGCCCCTGCTTCGGGGCAGGAAAATCTGTATGCTCAACCCGTCCAGCTCGGAGGAGCGACTGAAGCTGATGCTGCCCCCGTAGAGCTTGACGATATCTCCGACAATTGCCAGTCCCAGGCCATGGCCCTCGACGTTCTCATCCAGGCGACTGCCGCGCCGGGTAAGGTATTGAATATCGTCATCCTGCAATCCCGCACCGTCGTCCTCGACAAGGATAGTGATTTGTTCACCGCCTTCTATCCGGCAGACCACTTTCGACACCGCCCATTTGCAGGCGTTGTCCAGCAGGTTCCCCAGCAGTTCCAGCATATCCTCCCGATCGCCGAAAGGCTCGACGAGTTCGTCGAACTGATATTGAACTGAAATTCCTTTGTCACGGTGAACCTGCTGCAGCACCGCGATCAGATCCTGCATCTCTTTGGCTGGATCGAAGCACCGGGTGGAGAGATCCTGCCCCGCCAACCTGCCCCGATTGAGTTCACGCTCCATCAGCAGATGGATCCGGTCAGTCTGCAAGACCGCCTGCTCCCTGTCTGCATTGGTGGTGTTAGAAGCGTCTGCGTCGAAATACTGAGTCAGCAAGTTCAGCGGCCCTTTGAGCGCATGGGCAAGATTGCCCAGCGCGTTGCGGGAACGTTCCAGACGCTGTGAAAGCAGGTGAAGCAGGTGATTGAACTCCTGCACCAGGGGCAGCACTTCGATGGGGACATCCTCGGAGAGCTCCACTGCCCTGCCCTGTTCCAGCAGGTGAACATTTTCCCGCACCCTGTCCAGGCGTTTGAACGATCGCCGTAGAATAAGACTCTGCACCAGCAACAGAGCAAGCAGCCCTCCCAGTGCAAGCAAGGCAAACCAGCGTATGAAGCCGTCGCGCTCCTCGTAGATGGGGGTCAGATCCTCGGCCACGCCCAGAGTAAAACCACGGCCGTTTTTTTGATAGCCGTAGAGCAACAGCAGCAGCTGTTGCTCCGAAGGTCCGCTCACCAGCTGACGGCTCGTCTCTCCAGGCTGCAGTCGCGGAATTTCAAGCGACTCATCCCACAGGGAGCGAGAGTGCACAAGGTGATTATCGTCAAAGCGAATAACGTAGTAGTGGCCTGAGAATGGTTGTGAATAGATCTGATTGATGCGCCGCCAACGCACCCTCACTCCACCTGGCTCGATC
>JAQYVP010000009.1 GCA_030145485.1 Chromatiales bacterium | reverse complement strand
GAATGCCGGTGCTGCGATCTATACAGCAGGGATCGCCGTTACCCTCAAGCAGGGGGTTGATGCGGCATCTGCAGCCATCAGCAGTGGCGCCGCCATGGAGAAGCTGGAACAGCTGATTGCCTGCACACAGCGTTTTTAATCATGAGTGATACGCCTGACATCCTGAACAGAATCAATGCGCGCAAGCTTGAAGAGATAGCGCAGCGCAAACAGACAGTGTCACTGCATCAGTTGAAGGCACAAGCACAGGGTCAGGATGACACGCGTGGTTTTGCCAATGCCGTGGCTGCGAAGATTGCCTCCGGGAAAGCGGCTGTGATTGCAGAGATCAAGAAAGCATCTCCTTCGAAGGGAGTGCTGCGCGAAGATTTTGATCCTGCCGCTATTGCAGCAAGCTATGAATCCGCTGGTGCGGCCTGCATCTCGGTATTGACCGACAGGGATTTTTTTCAGGGCAGTGAAGCCTACCTCAGGGAGGCGCGCGCTGCCTGTTCACTGCCGGTCATTCGCAAGGATTTCATCATCGATGTGTACCAGGTCTATGAAGCCAGGGCCATGGGAGCCGACTGCATCCTGTTGATTGTTGCATCACTGCATGACCAATTATTACAGGAGCTGAATCATCTGGCGTATTCTCTGGGCATGGATGTACTGGTGGAAGTGCATGATGCCGCCGAGCTTGAGCGTGCGCTGCAACTCCCCAATCAGCTCATTGGCATCAATAACCGCAACCTGCGCACCTTCGAGGTCTGCCTCGAAACCACCCTGGATCTACTCAAACAGATGCCGGACGACCGCATTGTTATCACCGAAAGTGGTATTCATGTCAGTGATGATGTCAAACTGATGCGTGAAAACGCAGTGAACGCATTCCTGGTCGGAGAGGCGTTCATGCGCGCCGATGATCCGGGCGCCAAACTGGGAGAGCTGTTTTTTCAGCATCCATGACTGCTCTCTCAATCACTGATCTCCACAAACGCTACAAGGGCGGCTTCCACGCTTTGAAAGGGATTGACCTGCGGGTCGAGGAGGGTGACTTTTTTGCACTGCTTGGCCCCAACGGGGCGGGTAAGTCGACGGCTATCGGCATTATCTGTTCACTGGTCAATAAAACATCCGGCAAGGTCTCTGTCTTCGGTGACGATCTTGACACTGATCCCATAGCGGTCAAGCGTCATATCGGACTGGTGCCGCAGGAGTACAATTTCAACCATTGGGAACCGGTCGCTGAGATCCTGGTCAATCAGGCGGGATACCAGGGTATTCCGCGAGCACTGGCATGGCGTCGAACCGAGAAACTCCTGCGGCAGCTTAAATTGTGGGACAAGCGCACCGTCATGGCGCGAAATCTATCCGGTGGCATGAAGCGTCGCTTGATGATTGCCCGCGCACTGGTGCACAAACCGCGTCTGTTGATTCTTGATGAGCCCACAGCTGGCGTCGATATTGAAATCCGTCTCTCTATGTGGAAGTTTCTGCGCCAACTTAATGAACAGGGAACCACCATCATTCTGACGACTCACTACCTGGAGGAGGCAGAGAACCTGTGCCGCAACATTGCGATCATCCATCACGGAAAAATCGTCGAACAGAGTTCGATGAATATTCTGCTGGCAAGATTACACCAGCAATCCTTTGAGCTGAATCTGCAGCAAGCGCTCGATGCGGCTCCTCGGCTGGAGGGCTTTCAGGTGTCGCTACGCGATGCCACCACGCTGGAGGTAACGGTCAAGCATGGGCAGGGTCTGACAGATCTGTTTTGCCGCCTGGCGGAGAGCAAGCTGGAAGTACTGAGCATGCGCAACAAGCAGAACCGCCTGGAACAGCTGTTCCTTGAACTGACCAGTGGTGATGGTGAGCAGCAATGAGGCGTGATATCTACTGGATCCCTTTCAAGACAATCGTCATCAAGGAGTTTTTGCGCTTTATTCGCATCTGGCCGCAAACCATATTGCCTCCTGCGATTACCATGACACTCTATTTCGTCATCTTCGGACAGCTGATTGGCGAGCGCATCGGCAAGATGGATGGCTTCGACTATGTCGATTTTATTGTGCCGGGTCTGGTGTTGATGTCTGTCATTACCAACTCTTACGCCAATGTTGTCGCCAGTTTCTACCAGGCCAAGTTTATGCACCATGTCGAGGAGATCCTCATATCACCTGTTCCCAACTGGATTATTCTGGCGGGTTATGTGAGTGGCGGGGTGGCGCGAGGTATGCTGGTAGGAGTCGTCGTGACAGGCATCTCGATGCTATTTACGAATCTCAGCATCCATAGTTATACCATTGCACTGGGAGTTTTTTTTCTGACATCGGTGCTGTTTTCGCTGACCGGTTTCATCAACGCGGTTTATGCCAACAGTTTTGACGATATATCGATCGTTCCGACTTTTGTGTTGACGCCTCTGACCTATCTGGGTGGTGTTTTCTACTCCATTCACCTGCTGCCTGAGTTCTGGCAAACAGTCTCTCTGGCGAACCCGATTCTCTACATGGTGAATGCATTTCGCTACGGACTGCTGGGCGTATCAGATATTCATCTGGGAGTGGCTTTCTTGATTATTGTGGCTTTCATAGCGGCCCTGACGACAGCATCTCTCTATTTACTGAGAAAAGGAGTCGGATTGAAGAGCTGATAACAGAGCCTGGTTTTTTACCACAGATGAACGCAGACACACACAGATCGATCACAAATTAATATCTGTGTTCATCTGTATTTTCTCAATAACTCCGTGCATTTTGCTCTCATGCGTGGGTTATTGAGATATTACGTTCATCTGTGTGTATCTGTGGATTGATTGTAAATCGGATAGAACTGAATCAAATCCCGCCAATTAATTCAGCATGCAGTCCCTGTGACTGAACTTTTCCGAGCAACTGAACCGACTTGATTTGCTCTGCATCATAATCAACAACCATCAGATGGCGTGTGCGTACATGCATGCAGGCGGCCTGTACGCCGTCATCAGTAGAGAGCTCCTGCTCTACATCATGGATCTCTTCATCAGTCAGTGTTTCATCGATATGTACGATGACAACCGCGTTGTGTGAGCTCATTGGTCTTACCTCTTACTATGGGTAGTTTAAAGAGTAGACCCTCTATACCGATATAGATACCTGAAGTGACTATGATAATTATTAATGAACTGCAGTTGATTAATAATCATTCTTAATATAAGAAAATCAGTAATGTCTGAATAAGAGAGCAGAGTCAAAAGTCCACTCCCACATCTGGCGTTATACAGAAATGTAGGAGCGGTCATCTGACCGCGATTACCCACAGTATTATTGAGAACTTGCAAATTCACCACAAAAGTGATTATTTCACTTCACATTTCCCAGAAAATCAGTACAATGCGCTGTTTATCCTGATGCCGTCGTTTCAGCAGCAGGAATTCCTATATATAAGCAAGAGATACATGAGATAAGTATGGTTACTATTCGTCTTTCCAGAACTGGCGCAAAAAATAAGCCTTTCTATCATATCGCCGTGGCTGACAGTCGCCGTGCACGTGATAGCCGTTACATCGAACGCCTGGGTTTTTTCAATCCCGGTGCCACAGGTGGTGAAACACGTTTGCGTATCGCCCTGGACCGCATCGATCACTGGGTTGGACTGGGTGCTCAGCCTTCTGACCGTGTTACCAAGTTGGTCAAGGATTACCGTAAGGAAGCTGCAACAGCTGTAGAAGCTGCCGAAGCCGCCTGATTGGTAGTATGCCATCAGCTGATGGCTCAAGATGATGTCGGCTGATGCCACGCACAATGATCACCAGCTGATCACAATGGGCCGCATCACCGGCCTTTATGGTGTCAAAGGCTGGGTCAAGGTTTTTTCCGAGACCGAGCCGCGTGAAGGCATTAGCAAATACTCTGAATGGTTCGTGAAGCATCCACATGGGTGGCAACGCTTTGTAGTTGAGAGCGGCCGTAAACAGGGAAAGAATGTTGTAGTCAAGCTCGCTGGTATCGATGACAGGGATATGGCGGCAACACTCTCCGGCTGTAAAATTGCAGTAACACGCGACCAGTTTGCACTGGTGAAACCGGGTGAGTACTACTGGCTGGATCTGCAAGGTCTGAAAGTTGTAACAATCGACGGGGTTGAACTGGGTATTGTCGATCACCTCCTCGAGACCGGTGCAAATGATGTGCTGGTTGTCAGGGAAGAGGGCGGCGAAACCAGGGATCGTCTGATCCCCTATCTACCCGGACAGGTAGTGGCAGATATCGATTTGCAAAAGAAGCGGATGATAGTCGACTGGGATCCGGAGTTCTAAAAGGAGTTTCAGGATTGCGATTTGATGTTGTGACGCTGTTTCCGGAGATGTTTACTGCGCTTGAATGCGGCATCAGCGGCAGGGCGCTGAAACGGGGACTGGCCAGCATCGATTGCTGGAATCCCCGTGATTACACAAAGGATGTGCATCGCACCGTGGATGATCGCCCCTATGGCGGCGGCCCGGGTATGTTGATGAAAGTGGAGCCTTTGCGTGCAGCAATCGATGCGGCGCGACAGCAGGCTCCGCAGAGCAGTGTGATTTACCTCAGCCCGCAGGGACGACCACTGACACAGCGGGCGTTGCAGCAGTTCAGCACACGCTCAGGGGTGATCCTGCTGGCGGGGCGATATGAAGGTGTTGACGAGCGCCTGCTTGAAACAGAAATTGATGAAGAGTGGTCGGTCGGCGACTACGTCCTTTCCGGGGGCGAGTTGCCTGCGATGATTCTGATGGATGCCATCATACGCTTGCTTCCGGGCGCACTGGGCCATCAGGATTCGGCGTTGCAGGAGTCCCATGTCGATGGGCTGCTTGACTGTCCGCACTACACCAGGCCTGAAGTGATCGATGCTATGAGCGTACCGAAGGTGCTGCTCAGCGGTGATCACGAGGCGATTCGCCTGTGGCGGTTGCAGCAGTCACTGGGGCGTACCTGGTTGCGGCGTCCGGAGCTGCTGCAAAAGCGCGACTTGAGCGCACAAGAGAGAGATTTGTTAGATCAATTTATTTTCGCTGTGAAGCGACAGACTAGTGAGGAACAACCACAATGAGTAATATCATCGAAGCGCTTGAAGCAGAACAGATGGAGCGTGACATTCCCGATTTTGGACCCGGTGATACCGTGATTGTTCAGGTAAAGGTCAAAGAGGGCGAGCGCGAAAGACTGCAGGCCTATGAAGGCGTCGTCATTGCCAAGCGCAATCGTGGCATCAACTCTGCATTTACCGTGCGCAAGATTTCATACGGCGAAGGCGTCGAGCGCGTCTTCCAGACATACAGCTCAGCCATTGCCGACATCAAGGTAAAGCGCAGTGGTGATGTGCGCCGCGCCAAGCTTTACTATCTGCGTGACCGTTCAGGAAGATCTGCGCGGATCAAAGAGAAGGTATAATTCAGCCTGTGCTGAAGAAGGCCGCAGCCACTGGTTGCGGCTTTTTTTTGCTCTGTCTAAAGAGGATGGTTCATCGCTGTCAGAAGACAGCTCCCACAAGTATGTGTCTGCTCCGGATGTGGGAGTGGTCTTCCGACCACGATTTAACCGCAGTTGAAACAACAGCTGCATGGCTGGTTTTGGCTATAACATTGAACGAGACA
The DNA here is from genome assembly GCA_030145485.1 of Chromatiales bacterium. Lineage (GTDB taxonomy): Bacteria > Pseudomonadota > Gammaproteobacteria > Chromatiales > Chromatiaceae > Sva-25. The sequence goes on along the minus strand of JAQYVP010000009.1, from coordinate 1,316 downwards.
TAACCATGGAAACAACCCTGCTGTGGCACGATTATGAAACCTGGGGAGTGAATCCCCGCAGTGACCGCGCCTGTCAGTTTGCAGCGATTCGCACCGATACGGATCTCAATACTATCGATGACCCGGTAATGCTCTATTGCCGCCCGACGCCTGATTTTCTGCCGAACCCTGAATCGGCGATGATCACCGCAATCACGCCGCAGCAGATGGTGGAAAAAGGGGTCAACGAGGCGGAGTTTTTCTCCGTCATTCATGAGCAATTCTCACGCCCCGGCACCTGTGGCGTCGGTTATAACAGCCTGCGCTTCGATGATGAGGTGACCCGCTTCGGCTTCTATCGCAACTATTTCGAGCCCTATGCGCGCGAATGGCAGAATGGCAACAGCCGCTGGGATATCCTTGACCTGGTGCGCATGACGCATGCACTGCGTCCCGAAGGAATCAACTGGTGGCAGCGTGAACCGGGGATCCCGGGTTTTCGTCTCGACCAGTTGACCATCGCCAACGGCATCTCCCATGGGGATGCGCATGACGCCCTGGCCGATGTGCGTGCAACCATCGAGATGGCCAGGTTGATCAGGAAGCACCAACCACGTCTGTACGACTACTATTTCGAGCTGCGCAACAAACGCAAGGTCGCACAGCTGCTGGATCTGGCGAAGCAGGAGATGCTGCTGCATATTACCGGTATGTATCCCGCCACCCTGGGATGTATCGCACCGGTGATTCCTCTCATACAGCATCCGACCAACAAGAATGCAATCGTGGTTTATGATCTGCGCCACTCTCCGCAGCAACTGCTGAAACTCTCTGTCGAGGAGATCCAGCGGCTGCTGTATACCCCGAAGGATGATCTTGCCGAGGGTGAAGAGCGTCCACCGCTGAAAACCGTGCAGCTCAACAAATCTCCGGCGCTGGCGCCGCTGTCGACCCTGAGTGAAGAGATGGCCAAACGCTGGGTCATCGATCTGGACAGTGCTGCGCAATATCGACAGCAGCTGTTGGACGATCAGGGAATCGTGGCAACATTGACCGAGGTGTTTCAACAGCGCAGGGAGTTTGCACCACAGGATGTCGATTCCGCCCTCTATGAGGGCTTCCTGAACAATCGGGATGCAGGGCTGAGTGAGCAGGTGCGCCAGTCATCGCCGCGGCAACTTGCCGAATGGCAACCGGGCTTTACCGACAAGCGCCTGCAAAAACTCTATTTCCGCTATCGCGCGCGCAACTGGCCCGAGAGCCTGAAAGAGGATGAGCAGACGAGATGGCGCGAGTTTTGCGATGCCAGAAATCTGCGCGGAGAGCAGGGCGCCACG
>JAQYVP010000005.1 GCA_030145485.1 Chromatiales bacterium | reverse complement strand
TTGTCGTAACATCTCAATAGCACCGTGCAGGAAGTAGGATTGGGAGTCTGCTTATCAGAGCTTAAATGGACGTATTCACGCGTCCCTGAAAGGCTGATCCCGATTCTACGCAAACTCGAATAATACACGGACTTATTGAGATATTACTGTTTGTCTTCGTATCTATATGATCCTGGTGGTGAAATTCAAAGCATCTATTGTTGTATTATTCCAAATTCTGTTTCATCGTTCTGCATGGTGATGGCGATCTCGAAACGCAGCCGTTCGTCAATGCCGATACCCTGCCAGCCGGCGTTCCCGTCCAGCACCGCCAGGGCAACGGGAAGTCCATCACAATTGCGGATGACCAGTGTTTCTGTTTCGTCATCGCTGATTTGCTCAATGATCTGCCGTCCATACGCATCCTGATAATCGATGTCGCCATCCTCATCCCACTGCGCGCTCTGCCGCCTGTCGAGCGTGACGACTGCGAGCGGGCGGTCATCCATTGTGTCGATGAAGGCGTGCAACTCATCGAGGGTGCGCTGACGTGATACATCGCCATCTTCCTCTTCTTCGGTGAACTTCAACTGGTATTCAGGCATTTGTATCCTCGCTGGACGCGATTGGGTTATTATTCTTCAAACAAACAAAGGTGGTGTCATGCAACAAAAAACTAAAAAAGTAAAAAAACGCCCCGGCAAAGTCATTCATAGCGCCGTATCCAGGCACGCGATCGAGAAGGCCAAAGAGATCCGCGCCCGCTATGGTCCTGTGATCGACTATGCTGCGTTGCTGCGCATGCTCGAGGATAGAAAATCCATTCGCTATGCGGTTGAAATCCGCTTCGTCTCCGAAGGCATCGAACCCGGTATGTTCGCCAATACACAACCCGTCTCGAAAAACCCGGATGATGGCTACGTCATCTCGCTGCATCAGCACTTCGAAGATCAAACTGATGTTCTGCCTGCGCTGATCCTCTATCAGTCGGTGCTGGTCAACTATGGTGATCTGGCAACCGCTGACGATGCCGAGCTGTTCGCCTCCACTCTCCTGGGTGTCGAGCGTGACACCTATTATGCACAGATCATCGCACTGACGGACGCCCTTTGGTTAACTTCTCAATAACCCTGCGCAGACTCGAACAATGTACTGATATTTTGAAAAATTCCCCCTTTGGGCCGATTGACCATAACCCGGTCTATCACCTTATTCCGGCAATCCGGCAAGCCATTCGGCGACGGCAGCCATCTCTTCGTCGCTGATCAGATGCATCACGTTTTTCATTGCCACGGTGTGGGCATGACTGCGTGTACCGCTCTTGATATCCTTCATCTGGGCCAGCATGTAGGGGGCATTCTGCCCCGCAATCTTTGGATATCCGGACATCACCGGAACCCTGCCTTCTACACCATGGCAGGCGATACAGGTTCGTTCAGTATACAGTCCGGCGCCATCGAGGGCGTGTGCCTGGCTGGCCAGCAATAAAACTGTGATGATACCAATGGTTGTGATCACTCTTTTTATCATGACATTGATCTCCTATGCTTTGCACGCTCTGTGCATGGCGACAGTGCCACCAAGCAGCGAGCGGCCTCTGACATCGTAAAATCCCAGATCTGAAAGTAGACGGGAGAGTTCCTCTGTCGAGTAGAAGAGACGGATGGCGTCGACGAAATAGTCGCAGCAGGCGACGGCATCCGGTCCTGAGTGGATAGCCCAGGAGATCGTCTTGAGGCAGCCTTTGAGATAGATGCAGTAGGCATTTTCAATGAACTTGTTGGCCGGCCGCAGCATATCAAAATGGTAGAATTTCCCGCCGTGTTTCAGAACCCGGTTGATCTCGGTGAAGACATCGATAACCCGCAGATGGCGTGTCGCATACTGCAGGGTGACGACATCAAAGTGGTTGTCAGGGAAAGGCAGCTGATGTACGTCACAGATACGTCCCTTGATATCAAAGCCCTGCCGCGTGGCCCGCTGTTTGCCGACCTGCTGCATGGCGTCGCTGCGATCGACTGCATAGACGTCGAGTTGAGGTTGCTTTTTCAGCAGTTCGATGCCGACAACATTGGTTCCGGCGCAGACATCGAGCACCCGCTGTCCCGGTTCGACATCAATGGTGGCGATGAAGCGACGACGCAGACTTTTCAGCAATCCCAGGCTGGCGTAGTCATTGGCCTTGTCGTAGGTGGCTGCAACATCGGCAAATACTGCATTGATCTGGGATTCCCAGATGGCCTCGAAAGCCTCTTGCCGCGCGTGTTCTTTTTTTTGAAAACTCGTCATCATCCTCCTCCCTAGAATCCTTGATTCACTAAAATGTTTGTAAATGAGTCAAGTTTTAAAAGAATCTCTCGCTAAGAACGCAAAGCTTCCGCGTCCTGCTAACACCCCTGACCTACATCCATGTAGGCCAAGACCGCAACGGTTTTTCTTGGCGGTCCTGGAGTCTTTGCGAGAGAAAATGTTTTTTTCATGCCTTGTCAGTCTGAGACCTGATCTCACTAGTGCGTCGTTCCGCCGTGATCCTGGCCGTGACCGCGTTCGTGATCGGTATTGAGCATGCCCTTCGGCAATATCGGCGCCGGCTCCGGATCGAGCTGGGCAAAACCCGAGTTCCTTTCTCCCTGCTGCACGTCATGTGGATTGTGGCATTCGGTACACACCCACCAGCGTTTTTTTCCACCCTTGTCCCACATACCGATGCGTTTGCCATGGATGCCGTCTCTCCAGGAGCGATAGACCTGCCCGTGACACTTCCCGCACAGTATCTGCGGCTGATTGAAACTGACCTCGTTACCGTAATTATCGATCAGTTTGGTACGGGTGGCAGCATGGTGGCAGTCCAGGCACCAGATGGCCTGTTTGCCATGTTTCAGCTGCATGGCGTCCGGCACGATGTCCTTGTGCATGGTCAGCGGACGCGCCAGCTTGTTTTCCGGATAGGGAACATATTCACCGTTATGGCAGGCCATGGAACAGATCGTCAGCAGTTTGTTCCTGTCGATTTGCGGCTCACGCGGTTTGACGACCGCCTCTTCATGGGAGTAGTCCGCCTCGACCGGCATATCGCCCATGGGTATAGTTCCATCGAAAGGATCGCCCCAGTAGAGGACGCCGCCGGTGGTGGGTGAGCACTTGATATTTGTTACCCCCGGTTTGATTTCGCGCTGTTGAACCTGGCTGAGATCCTTTCGGCTTTCGAAGCACTGTTTGCCTTCCAGGTCTGCTTCCCCCGAAACAGGGTTGGGAGAAGCCGCCAGCAGACTTAGCCCCATGAGTGGTGCGAACAATCGATAGCTAATCATCGTTTTTCTCTCCTGAATTCTCTGCAGTCAGCGCAACTGCCGGTAGTAACTGATTGATTGCCACATCAGGTTGCAACCGCATTTGCTTGTTCACCTTGAACTCTGTGACTGGCCTGTTCTTTGTAGCGGACATCACCAAGCATGACGCCGACGGCCCCCTTGATAAGCACCGTCAGGACAAAGAAGCCAATCGCCCACACGCCGCCGACAATCATGAATTCGATGTGGGTGGGAAAATATTCGGCAAATTCACCGATGGGTGTCGGGATAACGCCGGGGATCATCAGGGCCATGCCTTTTTCGATGTAGATGCCGACAAAGACCGCCAGGCAGATGAAGGGCAGCAGCAGCAGATTTTTTCTCACACGCGGGATCAGCAACAGGATAAAGGAGCTGATCATCAACGCCATGGCTGTCCAGAAGAAGGGAACCAGTGCATCGAGCCCATGGTGGCCAAACATCAGGTATTGCAAACCGAGTGAGTGTTCGGTGCTGGGATAGAGTTCGGTAACGATCTCGGAGAGGGTCAGGAACAGGGCAATACCGAGACACCAGACAACGATCTGGGAGAGTAGATGGAAGGCTTCATCGGCGATCTTCATCGGCGTAAACTTGCGCACCAGCAGGAACACGATGATGATCAGTGATGGGCCGGCGGCAAAGGCGGTGGTGATGAACTTGATCGGCATCATCGAATGAAACCACATGGGCCGCGCCGGCATGGTGTTGATCAAAAATGCGGTCACCGTATGGATGCTCAGGGCCCACACGATGGCGATGTAGACGATGGAAAGATAAAAGAGCTTGTTGACCGGTTTGCCGGTGTATTTTTTATACAGGTAGTAGAAGCCGCCGATGATGTTCAGTGCAAGATAACCGGTCAGCACCAGGACGTCCCAGGTCAACATGGCGTGGGGCCAGTTGAAGATGCCGATAACCGGAAAAATATGCCACAGCCTGTCCGGACGGCCCATGTGGGCTGTGACAAACAGCAGGCACATGACCACTGCAGCGATGGCCAGCATCTCCCCGAGTACGACGATCTTGTGCAACTCCTTGTGCTTGTAGACGTAGGCGGGAAACACCACGGTCACGGCCGCTGCGGCCACGCCGACCATAAAGACGAAGTTGGCAAGGTAGAATCCCCAACTGACCTGGTCGTTGAGACCGGTGACGATCATGCCATTGGCAATCTGCACATATTCGCCATAAACCCACAGCATGATGAAAAAGGAGAGGAACAGCATCCACCCCCAGAAAAAGATGCCACCGCTAAAACTTGCGCGCAGGAAATCGAATACGAATTGGAAAAAGCGTTTCATGTGAAATTTCCTCTAGAATCCTTGAGTAGCCAACATATTTCAAATATGACAAATTTTAATAATGACTCTCGCCAAGACGCAAAGCTTCCGCATCCCTGCTCACGCCCCTGACCTACATCCATGTAGGCCAAGATCGCCAAGAAAACCTTTGCTGTCTTTGCGTCTTTGCGAGAGAAAATAGACTCCTTAGCATGCCTCATCCGTTAGTTCATGAAGTAGAAAAACTTTGGATAGGTGTTGAGATCGGCACGCAGGCGGAAGACCTTCTTGGTCGCCAGTATTTTGCGCACATCGCTGTCGGGATCCAACAGGTTGCCCAACTTTCTGGCGCCGACAGGGCACACCTCGACGCAGCCTGTCCAGCGTCCCTTGCGGGTGCGCTGAATACAGAAGGTGCACTTCTCGACCACGCCCTTCATGCGCGGGCGGTTGCCCAGGTAGTGAGTATCGGGATTCATATCGGCAGCCGGAAGATCTGGCTCTCCCCAGTTGAAACGCCGCGCCCAGTAGGGGCAGGCGCCGATGCACATACGACAGCCGATACACCAGTTGTAATCGATGACGACGATGCCGTCAGGATCGCGGTAGGTGGTGCGTACAGGACAGACCTTGACGCAGGGGGGCTTTTCGCATTGCATACACTGCATCGGAAGATAGAAGGCATCCTTCTCCGGTACTTTGTCTGCTTCGTAGTAGTGTTGTCCCTCGAGGACGACGCCTGCAGGTTTATAGGCGTTGCCACCAACCTGGATGCCAAAGTCCTGTGGATAGCCACTATTATCACGATCCTCCTCAGAGAATTTTCCCTTCTCCAGGCGCATGACGCGAATCCATTCGATTTGCTGCTTATCACCTCGCGATTGATTGTTCTCGGCAACACAGGCCTTGACGCAACGCCGGCAGCCGATGCATTTCTGGATATTCAGCGCATAGCCGAACAGTACGCCGTCTATTGCAGGGGTATCGTTGACATTGACCTTTTTACCAAACTCCTCGGAATAGCGCTTGACAAGCCGCTCGATCGCCTCCTCTTTCTCCTCATCCGTCATCAGGCGGTAGTTTTTCTGAAAATGCTCGGCCCAGGTGACGTTCTTGGTTGCCCTGGCGGGTCTGGGGGAGAGCAGCATGGCTGCGCCGGTGAGCGATGCAGCGCTGTATGTGCCAGCCTTGCGCAGGAAATCACGGCGGGAGACATCTTTTGCACGGCTATTATGGTTGTTTTGTTTGTTGATTTGACTGGACATGATTACTCTCTTCTCGGATGCGGATGGTTGATCACTGCTGCCCGCCTCTGCATCATGACTGATTCGGGTAGTTGTCGATAAATGTCTGCACCATCTCGCTCTTCTCCTGATCGGACATCAGCACATATTCCCGCTCTGCCAGCTCCTGCTCGCCGGCATGGGCATCTTTTGTATAGAGCTCCTTCTGGTCGGGATGTGGAACTGAATCGACGACCACTTTGGCCAGCCCTGCGGCGCCCGAGACGGAAGCTGCGCCCAGCGCCGCCTTCCTGAAAAATCCCCGCCGAGAGGCGCGGAGTGCCTCCTTTTGCGCCACCTGCTGATATTGGACATCCTGATCAGGGGACAACCACTGCCGGATTACAGCTATTGATCGCTTGAACATGTTCTAACCCTCCTTTGGGGTGGTTCCTGTTGGTGGAACGCTGTCAGAGATCTGCTCTGCAATGACTGAATGGGCGCGTTCAACTCTCTCGATCTTATTTTGCAGATGCAAGTGCTATGCCATTATAGGATACCGTTCTCTATCTCTATGTTTTATATAGACATTATTATTGACATGGGAGGAGAAGATAAAGCCGCACTTCATCAAACCTGACAAATTAGCAGGTATTTCCGGCGTGAAGTATGTAAGTTGTTGTTCTGTATGTGAGATCTGTCTGACATTTTGGCAGGATGCTGCATCGAGCGATTTGTGTGTTCTATGTGTGGGAGACTGCCTGGATATCTCACTGCACCTCCGAAATAGCAAAAAAAACCGTTATCGATACATAACGATAACGGCCTTTTTTTCAGGTTGAAAATATGGCTACTTTTTCTTGCCCTCCATGCCAGACATACCGCTCATGCCACCCATACCGGACATTCCGCCCATGCCTGACATCCCGTTCATGCCTGACATACCGCTCATGCCACCCATGCCGCCCATGCCTGACATGCCGCTCATGCCACCCATGCCGGACATACCGCCCATGCCACCCATGCCGGACATTCCGCCCATGCCGGACATTCCGCCCATACCGGACATACCGCTCATGCCACCCATACCGGACATGCCGCTCATGCCGACAGGGTGAAGAGTAACGCCTGCCGGTGAAACGCTATAGGTGCCGTACATTCCACTCATACCTGACATTCCAGACATTCCGCCCATGCCTTGCATGCCGGACATTCCGCCCATGCCTTGCATACCGGACATGCCGCCCATACCCTGCATACCGGACATGCCTCCCATGCCACTCATTCCGGACATTCCGCCCATACCTTGCATGCCCTGCATACCAGACATGTCGGCGCTAACTGGTGCTGCAATGACAATACCGCTAATGGCTACAGCGCCAACGATGACTTTGATTTGCTGGCTAAGATTGCACATTCGTGATTTCATGTTAATTCTCTCTTTATGGTTAAATTCGGATTAATTTACCGGCAATTTTAAGTCCGGTCAGCATCATCAAAATAAGACCTGAACCTTTATGTCAAAGCCTGCTTCTGAATCTATAGTGGATTAAGCAATGTTTGTGCCATGACCATGGCAGAATAGATAACATAATGTTTATAAAGAAAAAATAGTATGTTGCTGCAGGGGGAGGGTAGTGTGGGAAATCCAAAACATGACAAAGTGTCAGGCAGGGTGGGCTGCGCCGCTATTTATCAAGCTTCCACTCACTCAGGCGACGGCTGTTTAAGTGATATAGCATGATGCGATTGTTATTGGTGTCGGCGATGAGGATTGATTCTCCCAGTACGGCGATGCCGCCGGGTTCATTCATTGCGGCGTTCAACGCAACCCCGTCGCCGCTGCCGGGTTTGCCGGTGCCAGCGACAGTGGTGATGGTTCTTTTTTTCAGATCTGCCAGTTTGAGTTTATGGTTATAGGTATCAGCAATAAAAATACGATTTCTGTCCATAGCTGCGACGCCGAGAACATGTTGCAACTCTGCCTGGTGCAATGGTCCGTCACGGTCGCCAAAATCGAACAGGCCGGTGCCGGCCAGAGTTTCCACCTGCTGTTTACGAATATCGATTCGGCGCAGCGCGGAGTCTTCGGCATCGGCGACATAAAGCAGATCTCCAATCAACGACAGGCCGCTGGGCTGACTGAAACTCGAGCGCTTCAGTGAGCCGTCGCTGATACCCTCCCGGCCGCTTCCTGCGTAGGGTCCAATGGTTTTTTTGTCTAGATCCAGACGCCATATCTGGTGAATGCCAGCCATGGCGATATAGAGTTGCGACTCCTTCAGAGCGAGTCCCCATGGCGAACGTAATCCGATTTTTTTGGCAGCATACTGTGTGCCGCGGTGAACCTCGTTTTTCCCATTTCCGGCGACAGTTGAGACTTTCTCGGCGGTAAGATCGATAAAACGAATGGAGTGATTTCCGGTATCTGCAACATACAATCCTGTGTCGGAGAAGACCAGGCCTTGCGGAGATTTGAAACGCGCCCTTGCATAGGAGCCGTTGCTAAAGCCGGAAGCTTTTCCGCCGATAATCTTCTTGATCTTACCGTCATGGGTCGCAAGGATGATACGATGATGCAGAGAGTCACTGATGGCAACATATTGATCGGATACGGCGATCTTTCCGGGAGCAGCCAGCAGGGATTTTTCCAGTTTATCTTTTTCCAGAGCAATAGGCAGCGGTGTTTTGTCAATGACTGCGGCATGTTTTTTCAGTAGTTTTTTGATCGTGCTGTCGAAAATGTCATAATTATCCTCTCCAACGACCTTGCCGAGTACACCGCCTTCAGGATCGATGACATACTGCGTGGGCCATGCGCGCATGCCATAGAGCCTGCCCAGCATGGAATCCACGTCATTGACCACAGGATGGTCGACATCGTAGCGAACGACGATACGCCGCAGGGTGTCGATGTTTTTTTCGTTGTCGAATTTTGGTGTATGCACGCCAATGATGGCGATCTTGTTACCATATTTGTGACCAAGGCGCTTCAGATCCTCCAGCACGTGGATGCAGTTGATACAGCCATAGGTCCAGAAATCCAGTATTACCACCTTGCCCTTGAGATCGTCAAGGGTCAGTGGACGTGAGACATTCAGCCACGGGAGGGCGGGGTCAAACTCGATGGCTGGTGGGTTTTCAGTTTCTGTTTCAGCTTCACAGGCTGTATTAAATCCTGTGAGAATCAGGAGAATCAGGAAAGCAGCGAAATAGATGAGGTTCTGTTTTTTTAGATTCAGCATGAAATGACTATAGCACTTTTTCCAGAAATACCTTGGCGGGTAATTCCTCAATAAATCCATTCTTTAGCTATAGTTTGCGCAGGGCTGGGATCCGCCTTTCAGGGACGCGTGAATACGTCCATGGTCGCTTCCGGCATCCTGCCTCTGGCGACATTAATACATCCATGTATGTCATAAGCTCTGCTAAAACATCCCTGTTTTAGACAGCCCTGAAAAGCAAATCCCAGCCCTGCTTGGCTGCATGGAGTTTTTTTGAAGTTACCCCAATATTGCTTCTTGATTCTTTTTTATAGCGGGGTTATCTTCTAAAGAGGATACACGGATACTACTCATGAGATGGATCTCAATCGCTTTTCTTTGTGGCATTCTGCTACTGGATCAGTTCTCTGCAATTCCCTCCTGGCCATGGCTCGTTGCGGCGATGATGACAGGATTGATCTGCGCAAAATATTTTCATCCCGCCTGTGTGTGGATTGCTGCCGGTTTTTGCTGGGCCGCCGTCGATGGCGCCGCCTATCTATCACACATTCTGCCTGAAGATCTGGAGCGGCAGGATCTGCTTGTCGAGGGCAGGGTGGTCGCATTGCCTGATCAAACAACAGCATCGACGCGTTTTCTTTTTGCTGTCGAACAGAGCTGGCTGCCGGGTGAAGAGCAGATCGATTTCAGCGGTATCGTGAAGTTGAGTTGGCACAGCCATGAGGCGCGGCCGCTTGGAGGTGAGCGGTGGCGCCTGAAGGTCAGACTGCGTCAGCCACGGGGATTCAGAAACCCTGGAGGGTTTGACTATGAGCGCTGGCTATTTCAGCATAACATTGCCGCCAGGGGCTATGTGCGTGATTCTAACGATAATATCAGGATTACTCGCAGGGGTTTGACTCCGCTGGTGTTGCGCCAGACCCTGCGTGAGCAGATTGCAGAGCATGCGCCTGCTTCACCGGCAAGGGCAGTGCTGAATGCATTATTGATCGGTGATCGCAGTGGCCTCAGTGACACGGAGTGGCAGCTGTTTCGCGCCACCGGCACAAGCCATCTGATCGCCATTTCCGGACTGCATATCGGCCTGGTTGCATTCATGGTGTGGATGCTGGTTGAGTTTCTGTGGCGGCATGCAGGGCGATTGCCGCTGCTGCTTCCATCACCGATTGCTGCTGCCTGGGCAGCCCTGTTCGCTGCTGCAGCCTATGCAATGCTGGCAGGGTTTTCCATTCCCACACAGCGCGCCCTGCTGATGACAGCTGTGTTTTCATTTGCAATCATCTGCCGGCGCAACAGCAGTTCGCTGGATGCGGTTGCGCTGGCGCTGCTGCTGGTGTTGATGATCGATCCTCGTTCGGTGCTTTCTGCCGGGTTCTGGCTCTCCTTCATGGCGGTGAGCGTCATTTTGCTGCTGATCAAACGCTATCCGCAATGGGGCCGCTGGAAGATGTGGATTGCGATCCAAATCGGCCTGTTCGTGGCGTTGATCCCACTGTTGGCTTTTTGGGATTTTCCTGCATCCCCGATCGCACCGCTGGTCAACCTGATCGTTGTTCCCTGGTTCTCCTTTGTGATTGTGCCCGCAGTACTGATCACAGCTATACTGCTGGTAGTCTCCTTTCCGGGGGCTGAGATGATATTGACGCTAGTGCTGAAATGCATAGCTGCGACACTGCAACTATTGGAGATGGCTGCTCAACAGAGCGAACTCATCACTCTCTCGACGCCTGTATGGTGGATGGCGCTGCTGGCGGGAGGTGGTGCACTGCTATTGTTACTGGCCCTCCGCTGGTACTGGAGATTATCTGGCTTGCCATTATTGTTGCTGTTGTTCTATCCGCACACCGCCAGCGTCGGTCACCTTGTCGTGACCGTTCTTGATGTGGGACAGGGGCAGTCTGTGGTGGTCGAGACCAGTCGCCATACCCTGGTGTATGATCTCGGGCCGATCTTTCCGAGTGGTTTCAACACGGCTGAATCGGTCGTGATTCCATATCTGCGTAGCCGTGACCTTCAACATATCGACATGCTGGTGTTAAGTCATGACGACAACGATCACACTGGCGGAGCAGCGCAATTCATCAAACGCATTATGGTACGTACTACACTCTTTGGCCAGCTGATGCCACAGTTTGTAATTCCCTATTCCTCCTGTCACGAAGTCGAGCCGTGGCGCTGGGATGGCGTCTTCTTTCGTTTTCTGAAAGCACCGCTGCAAGCAGCCAACGATAACGATGCATCCTGTATTCTACTGCTGACGCATTCCGCCGGGCGCATACTGATCACAGGCGACGTCACCAGGCGCATCGAGCAGTCGCTGCTGAAGCAGCATGGCGATACATTGCGTGCAGATGTGATTACCACACCACACCATGGCAGCCGCACCTCCTCATCTCCCGCATTTGTGCGGCGGGTCGGAGCTAAAAACAGTATTGTCTCCGCCGGCTGGAAAAGCCGCTACGGCCTGCCCAAAGCAGATGTCATAGAGCGCTGGCAACAGAGCGGTGCAGAAATTGACAATACAGCAGAAACAGGCGCGCTGCGCCTGGAGTGGGATAAAAATGGCATGCAATCCCTGCACAGGTATCGTGACGATGCGCGACGATTCTGGCATCGGTAATGCGGGATGTCTCACCTGTATTGGCACAGTGGGCTGCTTGCCAGTCCCATGCCTTGCTGAATTCCACAAATCAGAGGGTCAGGCAGATGGGCGCCAGTTAGGTGGCAACAAGGGTCAGCTTGGCGGCTTGGTAAGCATGGACTGCCACTTGTTCGGCTTGCTCATTACCTTGACTAAAGGCTTCTTTTAACATCGCCTGCATCAGTTGTTCGGCATGGTGCTGGTTTTGGGTGATTTGGGTTTGCAGTTGGTCGCACAGGGCGAGTAGTTTTTCGACTTTGGCGACAATGGCTTTTTGTTCGGGGAGTGGTGGGAGCGGAAATAAGAGCATATTAATAATGCCTAAATTTATATTTTTCTGGGCTGTGGCTGGTGCAAATTTCTCTATTTCATCTCTTGTCACATCAATAAAATGCTTCACATAAACTGATGTCGCTTG
>JAQYVP010000253.1 GCA_030145485.1 Chromatiales bacterium | reverse complement strand
ACAGGGGAACAGGGCCACTTTTTACCACGTATTTTATCTGACTTGATAATTATCATCCAATAAAAAACGCGTGGTTATTCTGTAGGGATAGGTTTTAGGCAAAGCCATCCTGTTGTGTTCCGGCGGCAACTGGCAACTTCCTTGTTGCAACGGCTACCACTTCAGAATCAGGATGATTGCTCTTAAACTGCAACCTCACTCAGCGCTATACCCAGGGCTTTGGCCACGCCTTCGCCATAGGCCCGGTCGGCTTTCAGACAGTTGCTGATATGACGTTTTTGCACCTCGAAATCTGCTCCACCAACTGAACGGGCTGTATTGTCATACAGCAGTTGCTGCTGTTGCGCGTTCATGAGACGGAACAGGTCACCCGCCTGCGTATAGTAATCATCATCGTCTTCTCGATAGTTCCAGTGATCGGCATCACCGTTGATGGCCAGCGTCGGTTCTTTATAGTCCGTCTGCTCCTGCCATTCATCGAGACTGTTGGGCTCGTAGCCCCTGGTGCTGCCAAAGTTCCCATCCACTCGCATTGCCCCGTCCCGGTGGAAGCTGTGACAAGGGCAACGGGGTGCATTCACAGGGATGTGGGCATGGTTGACACCCAGACGATAGCGCTGCGCATCTCCATAGGAAAACAGACGGCCCTGCAGCATTTTGTCTGGAGAAAAACCAATACCGGGAACTATATTGCCGGGGTTGAAGGCAGCTTGCTCTACCTCGGCAAAGTAGTTGTCAGGATTGCGGTTGAGTTCCAGCACACCCACATCGATCAGCGGATAGTCCTTGTGCGGCCACACCTTGGTCAAATCAAAAGGATGAAAACGATAAGAGTCGGCATCCTTTTCAGGCATCACCTGTATCTTGAAATCCCAGCGCGGGTAGTCACCATTCTCTATGCTTTCGTACAAATCCTTCTGGTGACTCTCCCGATCCTTGCCAACCAACTCTTCCGCTTCTTCATCCGTCAGGTTCTCTATCCCCTGCTGGCTTTTGAAATGAAATTTGACCCACATGCGCTCATTCTCGCTATTGATGAAACTGAATGTGTGGCTGCCAAATCCATGCATGTGGCGATAGCTGCGCGGATTGCCGCGATCACTCATGAGGATCGTGATCTGGTGCAGCGCTTCGGGCAGCAGGGTCCAGAAATCCCAGTTGTTCTGCGCACTGCGCATGTTCGTGCGTGGGTCCCTTTTTACTGCATGGTTCAGATCAGGGAATTTTAACGGATCGCGCAAAAAAAAGACCGGCGTGTTGTTGCCAACCATATCCCAGTTGCCCTCCTCGGTGTAGAACTTGAGGGCAAAGCCTCGAATATCCCTTTCTGCATCTGCTGCACCACGCTCACCTGCTACCGTTGAAAAACGTGCAAAGACTTCTGTCTGCTTGCCAACTTCGGAGAACAGTTTCGCCTTCGTATACTGTGTGATGTCATGGGTGACGGTAAAGGCTCCGTAAGCCCCCGAGCCTTTGGCGTGCATGCGGCGCTCGGGAATGACCTCGCGATCGAAATGCGCCAGTTTCTCAAGGAACCATACATCCTGTAACAGCATGGGACCGCGTTTCCCGGCGGTTAATACATTCTGGTTGTCTGCAACAGGGCAACCGTTGGTCATGGTTAACTTTGATTTTGCTCTCATTATGATCTCCTGTTTACTCTCTTTAGGGTGCTAACCAAGCATTGGTATTGGTTAACTATGATGCTAGGAGAGCAATGGTTATTTGTAAAATTGATTGTCACTGTCAAGCTGAAAGTCCCTGCCTATCAATCCCTCTTTTTGCCATGGTGAAGCATGCTGATCAGCAACTCTAAATGTAGAGAATATTCACCACGAAGAGCATGAAGGCATTTTTATAAACAGTTGATTTTTCGTGTGCTTCGTGTGCTTCGTGGTAATAGTCTTTTAAAATATCGACACTTTATAGGTACATTGAGGATTGCTACATGCTGATTCAATGACTACAGTATTCTCAAAACTGTAGTATGATGAAAATTCAATCACAGATTATGGAGTCATTTGACCATGTTGATAAAATCCACACTGATAGCTCTGATCGCCCTGGGCGCGATATCCCTTACCGCCTGCGACAGTGATACCAAAGATTCGGCAAACAAAACTGTCGAGAAGACCAAAGAGGCGGCTCAAGCCGCTGGTGAAACTGTGCAGAACGCAAGCCAAGAGGTTGTCAAAGAGACCAAAGATGCTGCACAAGCCACTGGTGAGGCTGTTGACAAAGCAGCGACAGCGACAGTTGATGCAACCAAAGAAGCCGCTGATAAAGTCAAGGCAGCAACCAGCGAGTAAATCTTGCTGCAGTTCCTGTTAGCAACTAAGCTAGCAACCAGGAGTCGGCTATCACCCTGCATGCAGTTGTATAGCCGGCTCCTGCATACGTCCAAGCTGCTCACGCAAACCCAGCACCAGATCCTCCCAGTAACGGTTCTCGCCGAACCACGGGAAGGCGAGCGGAAAGGCCGGATCCTGCCAGCGCTTCGCCAGCCAGGCTGCGTGGTGCAGCATGCGCAGGGTGCGCAGGGCCTCGATCAGATGCAGCTCCTGCAGGTTGAAACTGTGAAACTGCGTATAACCTTCCAGCACATCGTTCATCTGCACCGCCATCTCATGGGATTCACCCGACAGCAGCATCCATAAATCCTGGACAGCAGGGCCGCTGCGGCAGTCATCGAGATCGACAAAGAACGGGCCGTCTCGCCACAAAATATTGCCGGGGTGACAGTCGCCATGCAGGCGGATCGTGCTGAGTTCCCCGGCACGAGCGAATGCAGCCTCAATCGAGACCAACAAATCTTCAGCCAGGCTGGAAAAGGCAATCTCCAGATGGGGTGGCAGCCACTGGCCGTCAACCAGGGTTTGAACTGCCTCACGCCCAAAGTTTTCAATCGTCAGTTGAGGGCGTGTACGAAACGGCTTCGCAGCGCCGATCGCATGCATCCTCCCCAGCAATCGACCCAGCCACAGACGCGTGGCCTTGCGATCCAGTTCGGGGGC
Source organism: Chromatiales bacterium (assembly GCA_030145485.1). Classification (GTDB taxonomy): domain Bacteria; phylum Pseudomonadota; class Gammaproteobacteria; order Chromatiales; family Chromatiaceae; genus Sva-25. The sequence continues at coordinate 8,528 of JAQYVP010000253.1, read as the reverse complement.
ATGACCGCCTCGACGCTCGAACAGTGCAAATCGAAATCCATCGTGTTCATGCAGCGTTTCCCCATGGATTCTCATCGGTGGAATCAGTGGAATTTCCGCCGCCGCAATTTCGAGAGCGAACGCATGCTCTTCAAGGATTTGTTCATCTGTCCAGCGTCCCGGGCGATAGAACTTGCAGATCAGCGGCTCTCCATCCTCGATACCAATCTGGTAAACCCTGTTCTCGTAGCTGTTCAGAGCCAGAAAACGCCCGTCACACAATAGCCCTGTTGACTCGATGGTGCGGATTATCGTCTCCGGGTCGAGGCGATAGTATGGTGTCGCATCTGCTGTGGTGAATTCCATAAGGCTACTTGGCAGGCTGCTTGTCGACAGTTTTCAGTTTCTCCTCGATATCAGCAAGAATTTTTTCAGGCCCTTGCTCACCTTTGGTCACTTCGACAAGTCTGGCGGCGTATGGCAGTGCCTTTTGCCATTGCTGCTGCTGTGTATGCAGCGTCACCATGGCATAGATCATGTCGGCATCATCCGGCGACAGCGCCAGCACCTTTTGCAAGGCTGCTTCTGCATCTCCATAACGTTTTAGCTGCATCAGCACCAGTGCATGGTTATAGCGGACTCTGACACGCCCCGGCAGCAGTTCGGCAGCTTTCTCCAGCAGGGATGCCGACTCCGTATAGCGTTTCTGCTCACCAAACAACAGACCAAATGAGTAGTAGAGCTCTCCCATCTCAGGCGCCAGCTCCAGAGCTGCACGAAACTGCTCCTCGGCATCGTGATTGCGCCCCATGCGATTATAGAGATTGGCCAGATTGATTTTGGCCGGGATGAATTCTGGAGCAAGGCGAATTGCCTGCTTATACTCCTGCTCTGCCTTCTCCATCTGCTTCTGGTCTGTGTACATCACACCAAGATTGAGATGCGCCTCCGGGGTATCGGCAAGCGACATCTGCAGCTCCTTGTACTCCTGCAGCGCCTTTTCAAAAGATGCCTGCTGTTCACCGAAAACCAGCGCCGGCATGCCAGCCAGCACTCTTGCCGCCTCGATGCGCACTGCACGTATCGGATCATCGAGGTAAGGGGTGGCAATCGAGAGGCGGTACTTCAACGGAATCTGCTCGAGACTGCTGACCGCTGTTGCACGAACCAGCGGATCAGAGTGTTTCAAGGCCGCCAATGTTGGCTCCAGGGCATCGTGCGCCGGGAAATAGGGACGTAAATGCTCCAGTGCTGTTGCTGCCAGAATTGGAGTCGTCCGGGGATCCCCCGCCAGTTTGGCGAGTTCTCCCCCTGCCTGCGGATCCCCTGCGCGTGCTGCCGCGATAACTACCGCAGGCGCAATTTCTGTTTCCGTTATGGCCCCATACCACTTCTCGACGGCGGCTGTCGCCCAGCTTACAGATTGATCCTTATGACAACCGCTGCAGGCGTTGGGCGTACCGATTGCTTCGGTCAGTTTTGGCGATGGAATCTTGAAGCTGTGATCGCGCCGTGGATCGACCTCCATGTAGGTGGTTGCAGGCATGTGGCAGCTGACACACAGAGCTGCTTCACCATCCTGCTTGTGAAAGTGATGCTCTGGAGAGTCGTAGTTTTTTGCCTGCAGCGTCGGAAAATCAGGACGTGATGCGGGTGAATGGCATTGCACGCACAGCGCATTACCTTGCAGTTTGAGCTTGTTGCTGTGCGGATCATGGCAATCGCTGCAGCGTACTCCTTGCTGATGCATTTTGCTTTGCAGAAATGAGCCATAGACATAGACCTCGTCGAGGATCTGTCCATCGGCATAGTAGAGTCCGGGGAGCAGGGTTGACGGCATGAAGTCATCCAGAAACGGACGTCCGTGGCTGTCGCTTGCACTTACCTGATGGCGACGCGAGTGGCAGCGGGCGCAGCTCTCCACCTGGTATTTGGCATCATTGTTGCGGTAGTCCACCAGCAGTCCCATATCGGCTTTCGAGTGATCTTCTCCCTGCTGCGCCTGGCGCGCCCAGGCCAGATGCTTCTCACCCGGACCGTGGCAGGCCTGGCAGGTGACGTTGATCTCACTCCAGGTTGTGCTGTATGTATCTGTTTTAGGATCGTAGTTTTTTTGCAGATCTGTGGAGTGGCATTCGGCGCAGCGGTTATTCCAGTTATAGGCCCTGCCTGTCCAGTGGAGCGGATCACCGGGCTTTACCTTCTCTTCCGGCAGCAGTTGAAACCAGCGCTGCCCGCCATCTGCCTCCGGGCGGCTGTCCCAGGCAACGGTCAGCGTCTGAATCTTTCCTTTTGGAAGTTCCACCATGTACTGCTGTAGCGGAACGACGCCAAAGGTATACTTGACTTCAAAACTCGCCCGCTCACCCTGCGGCCCCTGCGTATTGACGTAGTATTTCCCTGCTTTGCGGAAGAAACGTGTCACTTCGCCGTCATGGGTAAACTCGACATCGTTGAAATCCCCGAGCACACTCTGCTCATTGGCGACCTGCATCGCCAGATCGTGGTGTGAGCCTTGCCATGCCTGCGCTTCGGCAGCATGACACTCTGTACACTCACTGCTATCGACAAAACCTTTGCCTGGAGATTTTTTGGCTGAATCGGCAGCAGCCAATCCAGCAAATACCGAGAGAAACAACAGGAGTAGGATAATTCTTATTAACATTGAGGCGCCCCGGCGTGAAAAAAAGAAGTTTCTGTAATAAATGACGATAGTATTGTACATTCTATCCTGCTGAGACTTTCAGCAATTCCATTCGGCCTTGCCGGATCATCTAAACAGGAGAATATCCACATGGCAGACGAAAAACCCCAGCTCTATGTCTCGATCTACTATGTCAACGGCGAAACCCAGACATTTGGATTCGAGCGACAACTTCCCGATCACGCCATTTCCGGACGTCTTGACGATATCATGAAAACAGGCTATCTGATGTTTGAGTCAGAGAACATCCTGACAGTCATTCCGCTGACAAATGTACTGCGCATCGATGTCGCTCCTATACCAGACGCTCTGCCGGATACGGTGATCAAAAACGTGACCTTTCACTCATGAACAAACATCAAATCGCCTTCACCTATCTCTCCCAGGAAGATCTGCTGGAGGCCGGCTGCTTCGATATTCGCATGGCGATCGAGGTTGCCGAGAAAAACATGCTCGCCTTTGAGCAGGATCGCATCCTGTTTCCGGAAAAAATCGTACAGATTTTCAGCCAGTCATCCCAGGAGCGCATCAACTGCCTGCCTGCGACGCTGCTTGATGAGCGGGTTTGCGGCGTCAAATGGATCTCTGTTTTCCCGCAAAACCCCTCCCGTTGCCAAATGCAGAACCTCTCCGCCATCTTTGTGCTGTCAGAGATCGAAAGGGGCTTTCCGATTGCCGTCATGGAGGGCACCCTGGCATCCAATATGCGTGTTGCCGCTATGGGAGCCATCGCCGCCAAACACCTGTCGCGCAAACACAGCGAGGTGATCGGCTTTATCGGCGCCGGAGAACAGGCGAAGATGCACCTGCTGTCGATGAAAGTGGTGCGCCCCTCTCTAAAGGAGTGCCGCGTGGCCGCCAAAACCGCAGCGGAGGAGCAGCAGTTTATCGATGAACTCTCACCGCTGTTTCCTGATATGCGATTTGTCGGCGCAGACACTCATGGACGGGCGGCAATGGACGGGGCCGATATCCTTGTCACTGCGACCAGCGTTCAGGCCCCCCTGTTGAAAGCTGAGTGGATGAAGGAGGGCACCTTCTACAGCCATATCGGCGGCTGGGAGGATGAGTACGCTGTTGCACAGCAGTGCGACAAGATTGTCTGCGACGATTGGGAGACCGTCACCCATCGAACCCAGACACTGAGCCGCATGTACTCCGAGGGACTTCTTTCAGGCGCAGACATTCATGCAGATCTGCATGAACTGGTTTCCGGATCCAAACCGGGACGGGAAAATGAGCATGAACGCACCTACTTCAACGCCGTAGGACTCGCTTATATCGATGTGGCAATCGCCCAGGCGATGTACCAACGTGCAACATCTGCACATATCGGCACGGAACTTGATCTGCAGCAATGCATGATATTCGAACATGCTGATATACTCAGCCGGGTACGCTTGTAGCTTCTCTCATACAAATCTCCTGTCGGGAAAGAAGATAGGCATAGGGCTTCGCTTGAAAGCTTTATTATTAGTTACCCATGTTCAAACGACTCGATGAATCACCACCTTCAACTGTCACCGTTGTCATCAACGGCCGCAGCGTTGTTGTGCCTCAGGGAGAGAGCGTTGCCGCTGCTGTGCTGGCGGAAAATATCGGCCATACCCGCACCACCCCGGTCAAACAACAGCCACGCGCACCTTTCTGCATGATGGGTGTCTGCTTCGACTGCCTGATGGTCATCGATGGAATTCCCAATCAACAGGCCTGCATGGTGCAGGTGCGTGACGGTATGCGCATCGAACGCCAGCATGGGAGTGGCGTGTGAAGGAGAATTATCCGCTTGTGATTATCGGCGCAGGACCCGCCGGTCTTGCCGCTGCAACGGTTGCCGCTGATCACGGCGTCGAGGTGGCGCTGCTCGATGAACAACCTGCTCCAGGCGGGCAGATTTTTCGCGGCATCGAAGCCGCACCTGATGAACGCGCAGACAAGCTCGGGCCTGAATATCTCCGTGGTGAAAAACTGGTCTCGGCTTTTCGCAACAGCTCCGCCCGATATTATCCCGACACCAAGGTTTGGTCGCTCTCCGAACAACGAGATATCGGCGTGATTCATCAACAACAGGCGCACATGATTTCCGCTGAGCAGGTGCTAATCGCCAACGGTGCATTCGAGCGCCCTGTGCCTTTTCCGGGATGGACGCTACCGGGGGTAATGAATGCCGGTGCAGGGCAAATACTCTTCAAAGGCAGCGGCATCGTGCCCGCTGACGGTGTCGTACTTGCGGGCTCCGGACCATTACTGCTGTTGCTGGCGTGGCAATATCTGCGCGCCGGAGTCAGGGTCAAGGCTGTTCTGGATACCATCTCCAGGGGCAACTATATCAAGGCCCTGCCCAAACTTCCCTCTGCACTGCTGGTGCATCACCACATTACCCAGGGACTGCGTTATCAGCAGACATTGCGACTGGCAGGCGTCGAACTGCACAATGGCATCCGTGATTTGCAGGCACATGGCGCAGAGTCTCTTGAGTCCATCAGCTACCGCCACAAAGGCAGTAACCACACCCTCGAGACAGACTCCCTGATGATCCACTTTGGCATCATCCCCAACATCCATCTCAGCCAGGCTGCCGGCTGCGACCATTTCTGGCACAAGCGCCAGCAGTGCTGGAGACCAGAGCTGGATGAGTGGGGCAGCAGCAGCGTCAAAGGCATCCTGATTGCAGGCGACGGCGGCGGCATCGGCGGGGCACGCACGGCAGAGCATGCCGGGCGTATTGCCGCCTTCAGGGTTTTGTACAACCTGGGGGTTATGAATCAGCAAGAGATGCATCTGGAGGCGAAACAGGACAGAAAATGGATGAAGGCGGATCTGCGCATTCGTCCATTTCTTGAAAAGCTGTTCCGCATCCCTGAGAGCATGCTCAGAGTTCCACATGACGACACCATCGTATGCCGCTGTGAAGAGGTGACAGCCAGGGAGATTCGTGCTGCAATCGCCGACGGGCATAGCGACAGCAACCAGGTAAAATTTTATACCCGCTGCGGCATGGGGCCCTGCCAGGGCCGCCAATGCTCGCAGGCAGTAGCCCATATCGTTGCAGATCAAACATCCATCCCACTGCAGCAAAGCACACAGTTTCGCATTCGTCCGCCGCTCAAGCCGCTGACGCTGGGACAGTTGGCAAGCCTCTACCCGGACGAGACAGAATGAAAACGGATGTCATCATCATCGGCGGTGGTCTGATGGGCTCTTCGACTGCTCTGCAGCTTGCCATGCGCGGCATGCACTGCACCATTGTGGAAAAAGAGAGCCCTGGTCGTCACGCTTCGGGGGTCAATGCCGGCGGCCTGCGCCAGCTTAACCGCAATCCGGCGGAGATTCCGCTGACAGTGGAAGCGGCAAAAATGTGGCGCAATATCGAGTCGCTGGTGGATTCGGACTGTGATGCCCGCTTTCCCGGCCAGCTTCGGGTGGCGGAAAACAGCGATGACCTCGACCTGCTGGAACAGCGCGCCGCACTGCTACACTCGCTCGGTTATAGGCATGAAGAGATGATTGGCCGCAAAGAGCTCTATCAACTGGCTCCGGCGCTGGCTCCACACTGTGTCGGCGCACTGATCTGCCGTGAAGACGGCTACGCACGCCCCTTTCATGCGCTCACTGCTTTTCGCCACAAGGCGCGCTCACTGGGTGTTGAATACCGCGTAAACACCATCGTCGATGGCATAGAACGGGAGGCTGGAAACTGGCGCATAACGACCAGGAAGGGGGAGTTCCAGGCGCCCGTACTGGTGAATTGTGCCGGTGGCTGGGCAGGCCAGATCGCCGCCTCCCTGGGTGAGCCGGTTCCATTGAAACCCGCTGCACCGATGTTGATGGTGACAGAACGCCTGCCTCATTTCATCGAACCGGTCATCGGCTCGGCCAGCCGCAAGCTCTCTTTCAAACAGATGCAAAACGGCACCCTGCTGGTCGGTGGCGCACACCTTGCAAGCCTCGATTTTCACAAGGAGAAGAGTGAAATCAAATGGCCGAAACTGGCGGTAAGTGCGCGCAGCATTATGGCGCTGTTCCCACAGTTAAAAGATGTACGCATCGTACGTGTGTGGGCGGGAATCGAAGCCTTCATGCCTGACAATCTTCCTGTGATCTGTAAAAGCAGCACCGCTGAAGATGCCTATCACGCCTTCGGCTTCTCAGCCCACGGCTTTCAGCTCTCTCCGCTGATCGGCAGGATACTCGCCGAACTGATCGTTGACGGCACAAGCAACTTTCCGATAGAGCCTTTCAATATCACCAGGTTTTAATCCCATCACGCTGTAGTACCACCTTGCTGCGTCCTGAATACGAACAACATTTCTGTGCATTTTCAATCATTGGTTTGGTTGCTCACTAACATGGCTCCAATGTCTCTTTTGAGTGGTTCTCATTTTCCAGTCCCCCATCACCTGCTCATGGCTTTTGCTGCACGCATCAACACACTTGGGTTATAGATGGAGTTATGTACGGGCAGCACCTCTTTGTCTGTCTCGAAGAGTCCGTAGACTGCCATTTGGGCACAGCGCACCGAGTATTCGACAGTAAAGACACAGTCATCCTCGACCTCGGCAAACTGCCCTAAAAATGCAAAGTTGGTCGCATCTTGTGGCAGGACTTCAGGGCGATCACCCTCGGCGCGTGGCATGAAGAGGCTGTCGATAAAGGGCATGGCTACCGGGATACAGTTGACTTTTCCTGCATCAACAACCGGCTTCATCAACTCCTGGATCTTGAGGTGATACCACAGCTCTTCCAGCATCTCTTCACCATTGCAATCCGACATTTTCTTCTTGACGTAGTTTCCCTCTCTGTCCGGGTAGAGGCCGTATCCCCAGAATACCAGCACGTCATCCGGCTGGTTGGGGAAATGTGGCTGGCGGGCGATGACGATAGACATCAGCCAGTTGGAGTCAATCATCGTTACCAACCCCCCGGTTCCATCCGTATTGCCGGAAAAATTTTCCATGTACTCATGAAAGGTGTCGTCTTTGAGCGTAGCGGTAAAGGAGTACCATTTTTGCAAATCGATGTTATCGCTGAAGACACCCGGATTGCCGAAAGCTTCATCTTTGGCAGCGATTTTCTCCCACAACATCCAGGCGCCCGATGATGATTTCTTTTTTAACACCGCTGCCCTAGACCATGAGCCATTATCACTGCTTTCGGTGATAGAGCCATTGGTGATGAAGACGTAGTCACTCTCCCCCAGCACGATCTCATCTTCAGCACCATGCTTGTCAACGACCTGTATAGCCGTCGCTGCTTTACTGTCAGCAGAGAGATTAAAATCAATATCGACGACCTGGGTATTCATGTCGAAGTGCACCCCTCTCTCCTGCAAATAAAGCTTCATCGGCAGGACAACGGAATGGTACTGGTTATATTTTGTGCGCATGACACCACCGAGTCGGTGCAATCCCTCAACAAGGTGGATGAAGCGTTTCATGTAACGCCGCATCTCGGCCACGCTGCTCCACTTCTGAAATGCAAACATCGAGGTCCAGATATACCAGAAGTTGGTTTTAAAGAACTCCTCGTCAAACCACTCCTCGATGGTCTTGTTGTCCAGTGAACTTTCGGGAACAAATGTCAGCTTAAGAAGATCTGCCTGATCTGACAGGTCGAGGCCGAAACTGGAGACATCAATTTTTTTGCCATTCTTCAACAGGCGGGCCTGCGCATTGGAGACGAAGCGTGTATTGAATTCAAAGGATTCATCTGTGACTGAAATTTCAGGGTTTTCGTACGATGGGATGTGTGACAACAGCTCCCAGTAGCAGACATAATACTTCTCGTGCATTCTGCCGCCGCGCACCACAAAGCCCTCCTCCTTCTCACCGGAGCCATCGAGCGC
>JAQYVP010000223.1 GCA_030145485.1 Chromatiales bacterium | reverse complement strand
TCTGCATGCCGAGACCGGAACAACACTCAAGCCAACCACCATTCGGAATGCCATCACCGGAAAGATCATCAGAGGATAAGTTGTGAAGATTGATATCGAGGCAGTAAAGCGCTACCTGCTGCAGTTGCAGGATAATATCTGTGATGCCCTTGCACTAGAGGATGGTGGCGAAGGCTTTCTTGAAGAGAGCTGGACACGCACCGAAGGCGGTGGCGGACGTTCCCGCGTCATCGAAGAGGGAGAGACCTTTGAGAAAGCCGGAGTCAACTTTTCACATGTCTCCGGAAATGCATTGCCGGCCTCCGCCACGGCGCTGCGCCCGGAACTGGCGGGGCGCAGCTTTCAGGCCATAGGTGTCTCGCTGGTGATTCATCCGCACAATCCCTACGTGCCGACATCCCATGCCAACGTGCGTTTTTTTGTCGCCGAAAAGGAGGACGAGGAGCCTGTGTGGTGGTTTGGCGGCGGCTATGACCTGACTCCCTACTATGCTTTCGAAGAGGATGTGATCCACTGGCACTCCACTGCACGCCAGGCATGCCTCCCTTTCGGCGAAGAGTGCTATGCAGAGTACAAAAAGTGGTGTGACGACTACTTTTTCCTCAAACACCGCAATGAACCCCGGGGAGTCGGTGGACTCTTTTTTGACGACCTCAACAGCCCTGGATTTGAACAGTCATTTGCCTTGATGCAGAGCGTGGGAAACAGCTTCATTCCTGCCTATCTGCCCATCGTGCAGCGGCGAAAAAGCATGAAATATGGCGAACGTGAACGCGATTTTCAGCTCTACCGGCGCGGTCGCTACGTGGAGTTCAACCTTGTCTACGACCGCGGCACCATCTTCGGCCTGCAGACCGGCGGGCGCACCGAGTCGATCCTGATGTCGCTGCCGCCGCTGGTCAAATGGCGCTATGACTGGAGTCCGGAGAAGGGATCACCGGAAGCTGAACTCTACGAAAAGTATTTGATACCACGGGAGTGGATATAGATAAAAGGCTCTACAATCTGCTCACTTCGCGCTTGTCACCAATCCACCCCGTGATACCACGGGTGACATTGTAGACATTTTTATACCCAAGCTGCTTGACCAGCATCGTCGATCCTGCGCGGGTGCGGTTGCCGGTGCGGCAGATCAGGATCACCGCTTTGTCAGGAGAGGAGACCTTCTGCAGTTGAGAGACAAAATCCGGATTGACGCCTCCCCTGGAAGTAAACAGCGTAATCATATTGCTACCCGGCACAACACCAGTCTGCTGCCACTCTTCGGGACGGCGGATATCGACAAGCGTGACCTTATCCTCGAGCAACTTCGCCAGTTCGGTATTGTTGATATTGGTATACAGTGATGCGGCGCCGGCCGACGTCTTGCTACTCGATGATGTCGCACTGTCACAGGCGCTCGTCATGAACAGCAACAGCGATAGGCTCAATAGAATGAGTTTTTTCATGGTATCTCTCAGATATTATAATATTGAAAGTGTAGCTGAAATCAATGCTCTAAAAACACGGGGTATGTAAGGAATGAGGCGCTGTAGGTTGGGCAAAGCGCAGCGTGCCCAACAGCAATGCATTCGTTGGGCACGTCGTGCCTCCTTTGCCCAACCTACAATAGCGTAAGCAGAAAAGAGCACTCACTCGTTCCTACACTTCATCCAGCAGCATCAGGATTTCGTTGCCGGCGGTATCCAGTGACTCTCCCCATGTGATGACACCATCCTCATGGCCACCCATGCTGATGGTATTTCCACGCGGCAATCCGGCATCGATGATGCGCTCTATCTCAGCAGCCATCTGCGGGGTGCCATACTCGACAGCCGGATTTGTGACCGCAAGGCCAAGATGTGGCGCATGATGCCAGAGTTCAGGACTGTGGACATGCACCACTGCCTGCGCCTGTGGAACTCTGTGGTAGATCACCGCATGCGTCATCGCCTCGGATGAGGGTTTGACCGCTCCCTGCGCCTGCAACCGGTTACGCTGCGGATCACAGTTCGTCACCAGTGCATAGCGCCCGGCATCCATGTGCTGCAAGTGGCCGGTCTGGGTACCGGTAATGACGAAGGCATCAGGGTTTCCCTGATAGCTGACGCGATGGCTGATATTGCCAAAACCAAGACCTTCGTAACGCGCATCGTCCTGGCCGATGAGACCCAACTTCATCAAATGCTGCCGCCAGCG
>JAQYVP010000014.1 GCA_030145485.1 Chromatiales bacterium | reverse complement strand
GGACCAGCGTCCGGTCGAGAACGGTGCAGACAAGGTGTCGACAACTCATGATGGAGCCTGGACCTTGCAGGTATTGAAAAAATCGTAGTATTCGAATGCTTCAAGAATACCCGCTGCATGAGGCTGGCCGGCGAAATAGATGCGTTCCTGATCCTCCAGCTGCGACAACTCCTCATGATGGCGGTTACTCACAACCACGGCCAGTGTATTACCACGCATCATATCCTCATCAGCGCCGGAACCGCCCGCCACCAGGAGATGTTCGAGGGGGATATCGAGTCGTTGTGCAACATATCGCAGTGCCTGTCCCTTGGAAGCCCGCGTTGGAACAAAGTCGATGAACTGGCCGAAAGAGCATTGTACGTTGGCGGTGATCTCCTTCTGCCTGGCAAGGGCGATAATCTCGTCAATAGACGGCCCCTTCTCCGGATCGTAGTACCATGAAACCTTGAACTGGCTCTGCTCCCGCCTGGGTTGAAGCTCAAGACCGTGAAGGCCGGAGAGAGCCCTGCGCACCCGGCCGGGATTCCAGTCATGATCGATATGATCAGCCCAGTAGTCATCTTCCGTTAATGCCCGTCCATAGTGGATGCGTGTCCCGAGGCTACTGATCAAGACATCCGGGTATGGTATTCCGTGCTTCTTGATCACGGCCAGTGCAGAATCCAGACGGCGGCCGGTGGCAATGCCGAAAGCCACACACTTGCGGTTTTCCCTCATCACCTCAGAAAAATGCTCCAGCATTTGTTGATTGCCCAGCAGATTCTGATCCAGATCGCTGAAAATGGCACGATCCCGGTAGCGAACTGCTCGCGGCGCGGGTTGTTCACCCGGAGCAGGGACATTCCTGCCATGCAGTTTGCCGATACATGCCATGTAACTTTTGGTATGGGCCTGCCAGGTATAGTGTTGCCGCACTCCCTCGATCCCGTTTCGAGACGCCAGCGACCATGCCTCAGGATCATCAAGAAAAGTCAGCAAGGCTTTTGTAATAGCCTCTTTATCCAACGGATCCACCAGCCTTCCATTTTGACAGTTGGCAAGAATGTCAACCGGCCCGCCATTTTCCGTTGCCACAACGGGCAGACCACTGGCGGCAGCCTCCAGAATAGTCAGACCGAAGGGTTCGGTCAGCGCCGGATTGATGAACACGCCGCAACGCGCCGCTGCCAGGCGGTAAATCTCAGGCACCTCTTCGGCGCGGTGGCTCTTGGGCACGGCTACTCTGCCATAGAGATCATAGCTGTCGATCAGAAGCAGGATGTTGGTCAATACCGATTGAGCGCCCGCTTCCATGTCACCGATGTCATCGCGGCTGCCGGCAATAATCAACAGGTTGGCTGCCTGCTGCAACTCACTGGATTCACCGAATACCTCCAGCAGGATAAGAATATTTTTACGTTCATCCGGCCGCGACAGGGCAAGAACGAGAGGCTTGCCGGGCTTGCTTAAAAAACGACCCAATTGTTCAGCAAAGGCGACTTGCTCTCCGTCGCCTGGCGGGTAAAATTGCTGCAAATCGGTGCCTGGTGGGATAACCACCATGCGTTCCGGATCATAGTAATTGTAGAGCCCGTACTGCTCCTCGATTTCATTTTGCGTGCTGGTGATCACCAGGTCGGCGTTGGCCAGCACCTCCTCCTCTGCATCGATGCGGCGCGCAATGTTGTAGGTATGCTCGATCTCATCGCGCGATAGCCCCCGGGCCAACAGCCGTTTGCGCTTGTCCCGGCCCAGCGAATGCCCCGTATGGATGAGTGGAACAGCCAGCAGGTTGGCGAGCCGCACTCCAACGTAGCCGGCATCGGCATAGTGACTGTGCACCAGTTCTGGCATGCGGGGCTGGTCGTTGAGCCAATTGAGCAGGTTGTCCGTGAAGCTGTCAAGGTGGTCCCACAGCTGCTCCTTTGGAAGATATTCGTCCGCTCCGGCATTGATGCGGATGATGCGCATTTTGTCTGACAGGGTCTCGACAGGTGCAGCGTAGTCATCGCTGACAGCGGGATCCACCACCCTGCGCGTCACCAGGTCCACACGTTCGACATCATCGTCCTGGGAGAGGCTGCGGGCCAAATCCAGCACGTACTTGGTCTGTCCGCCAGTGTCGGCATCACGCCCAAGCTCCAGATCACGGCCGCGAATCAGGCCATGAACGCTGATCAGCAGCAGATACCGTTTTTGCGCTTTACTATGTGTCATCGTTTCTCCAAGCTTGATCCGGGAAATATCACCATATTTCAAAAACAGGGGGCATGGGAAGGCCGTAGATGCCCACGATCCCCCTGCATCTAGTTTGACAATGTATCCTGATTATTTTTTTAACAGACGTGCTCGTTGTGATTTCTGTATCGATACGCTATCAACTGCGAGACTTAGGATGATTTTGCTTTCAGCAGATGCAGCGCCTTGCGCCATCAGCACGCCCATTAAGCCGGCAAATCCTTCTTTGGCAACATAGGCATGACGTATCATGGCCATTTCTCTCTCCTATTTTCGGAAATCCACATCTGAGGTTTGAGAATCACATAATAAGCGGGCACATGCAAGTCTCAACAGGGCGTTCAGACAATGATTGTTCACTGCTTGAGTGGAAAATCACACAAGCGATGTCAGGAACCTGTGTATAGTGTGTTCCTGAGCATGACGAAGAAAAAGAGCCCCTGCCAATACGTTCACAATAACGGGTTGATTGCGAAAGCTTTGAATGGTTTGGAGCATGACCCGTCATTCAGTCAATGAGCGGGACGGGCTATTTGGAGGGGGCTGTGAATGACCGGTCAGTACTCATAGCCGTCATTGAGAACATAGACCTCTACAGCATCTAAAGGCTGGTTACAGCCTCAAGTCCACAGCCTCTGTGGGCTTGAAGGCGGTTATCCACACTCTCCCTAATGCCATACTAAGTTTGATGGCATCGGCAGGCTCCCGGACGGAAGCCTGTCTTCTTTACTACCTATCCCCTTCGAATTTCACCTGTGTGTGCTGGACTACTCACTTTCACGGATGGGCGTCTGAGATAGATGGGAGTACTAAAGCAGTCTTTTTCTGTTAAATCATTTCAAAAAACATTTCCATGAATATGGATCATTCCAATTTAGTGCCTTTGCTTTGTAGGCTTTTTTCCCATACTGCAATTGACAGGCCGATTTAACCGAGATTGGCCTACGATTTCCTGAACTCTGCTGGCATGTCCAATCACCAGCAGTCTTGCCAATTAGCTTAGCTGTAAAGTTTGAGCCAAATTGGGATTTACACCAATGTGTCAAATTAACGCCTCCGAGCGTCACGTCCTGATATGTAGCTGCTTGAACAGAATGACTTGATACTATTAATAGTATGGTAGAACTAATTAGGTGGGATAGTTGCTTAATCATTCATTTCATCCAGTTTTGTATTCAGCCTATCGGTGATCATAAACATTCGGTGCAGAGCGAGGAGCCTGCATGCGGTAATCATAAGCCTTTGGTGCAGGACGTGGAGTTGGTGCTACAACTCCACCCGTAGTTGGGGAATTTATTTTGTTCCAATCCCGATCTATCGTAGATGAATGTGCTGTCTTTATGCATTTTCTGCCCTTGTTGGCAGGGCAATAAATACAATATCCGAGTGATTTAGAGCAACACTTGGCTCTACCCTCAACCTTCATATCCGGATACGTGGCTTTGGAATCTAACATGCATTGAGACATGAGGCTGGCAGCTTCCTTATTGGGGACTTTTGCGGCCGAAGCAGGAGCACTGAAAAGAAAGAATATCAACAAAAAGCTAGTAACAAGGAAAATTCGTTGTCTTGCTTTCAATTTTAAGGTCGATTGGAATTGTATTGTCATAATGCGTCTCACTGAGAAATTAAGGGTTAGGAATCTGCTTTCAGCAGCTGCACCGCTCTACGCGGTCAACAGGTATATACGCTCGGCAAATCCTTCTTTAGAAATATCGCGATGATTCGTTATGGTCATTCCACTCTCATCAGTATTGGAAATACGCATCCGGTATCTAATAGATTAGCACAGAATATTGATAATCTATCTTATTATTATTCTCGTTGAAATTATGGCGTTGGTTGCCTGAATGGAAAATCCATTCAAGCTTGTCAGGAAAGGTTAGTTGTCTGCCGATAAAATCGGTAATTACAGCGTTTTACTTGCTCCACGGGCAGGAACAAGAACTGCCGTTGAAATCATATCGCTTTGTGAATCCTGAAGAGGATGCCCCTCGAAATAGGTGGCGAGGGGCGCTGCTAAACATCTCTGTGCTGGGAGATGCAGCTTAGGCAACTCCGCATCCTCACCTGCTTCGAGTTTCGCCAACCAATCGTCTGCTTATTCAAGTGTCAAGTGGAGTTCGATTTCCTGGTAAGCATCCCAGGCGCGCAATGCATCCTGTTTGAAAGCTTCTCGTTTTTCCTCGCGCTCAACATAGTCATTTATTGCCTTGCGCATGATCCAGTGCGATGAACGATGTTGCGCGTCAGCCAGGCGCCGAATCCGATTTTTCAGATCGTCGTCAAGTTTTACTGATGTTGCCATTCCGCCACCATTGATATTGAAAGGCACCACCTTTTAATACGGTACTACAAAGCCCTCTGATCCATCCTGAATTCTCGCAACAGAATGTTTTGCAAAAACCGCTTGATCGCTGAAATAATCAGGTCAAGCACCACCTGATACAATGATGCTTATAAATCTATAAGTAGAATCAATACCAAGACACGTCACCCCGGCGAAGGCCGGGATCCATAGAATCAACCACTTACAGGTCGATACGGTAACATCCCAATAGCACCGTGCAGGAAGTAGGATTGGGAATCTGCTTTTCAGGGCTTCTGCCGAACAAATGCTCCTGCGTTTTCGGCACTTCCGCCATCCATGGCGGTCGAAAACAGGGATGTTTTATCAGAGCATACATGGACGTATTCACGCGTCCCTGAAAGGCTGATCCCGATTCTATGCAAACTCGAATAATACACGGACTTATTGAGATATTACTCGATACGCATGGATTCCGGCTAAAAGACTGCCGGAATGACGAGGTTTTTCGAGCGTGTCTGTTGATAGATATTTATGCACTCCCGCACCAGGAACCTGATGGTGCATAAAAGTTATAAAAAATTTTTCCAGCTTCTATCTCGTCACGCGGTTCGACTACCGCGTTCGATGATGATACCTACCCCATCTGCGCCTCGCACAGCGCCTTTTTTGTTCAGCGTCAAACGCACCCAGGGAACATCGAACTCCTCGCGAATGATGCGTACGCACTCTTCTGCGAGTGTTTCGACCAACTGGAACTTACTCTCGCTGACGAACTGAATCAGGCGTTTGGCGACAGCCTTGTAATTGAGTGTGTCATCAATATGATCTGTCGCGGCGGCAGTGGCAACATCCGCTGCCATCTCGATATCAAGCACGACAATCTGGCGAATCTGCCGTTCCCAATCATAGATACCAATAATTGTATCGATTCGCAAGTCTCTCAGGAATACAATGTCTATCATAATTTCTTATTGCACTTTATTTTACCGGTTTGAACAGGGATACTACGCAATCCTGCCGGCAACGCAAACTGGATAACACCCATGGTATTTGGATTTGGCAACAAAAGAGAACGCACGGATGCTGATCACCCCGACGAAAACCAGGGTCACCAACAACCAGCAACTGGCCTTCTCTCCAATCTCAGGGATAAACTGGGGCGCACACGCAGTTCCATCGCCGGCGGACTTGCCTCGCTTCTGAGCGGGCGCAAAAAAATTGACGATGAGCTGCTGGAGGAGTTGGAAACCCTGCTGATTACGGCTGATGTGGGTATAGATACAAGCATGCGCATCATCAACGACATCAGCGCACAGGTCAAACGCAACACCCTCTCTGATCCCGAAGCACTGCAGGGTGTATTGAAAACCGAACTGCTGCAGATTCTGCACCAGGCCAATCGAGAAGAACAACAGCCTGCTCACGGAAAGCCCCGTGTCATCCTCATGGTGGGGATCAATGGCGCCGGCAAAACCACCACCATCGGCAAGCTCACCAAACGCTTTCAAAATGATGGCCAGCGCGTCATGCTGGCTGCCGGCGATACCTTTCGCGCAGCCGCTGTCGAACAGTTGCAGGCATGGGGAGAGCGCAATGAGGTTGCAGTAATTGCACAGCATACAGGCGCAGACAGCGCTTCGGTCATCTTTGATGCCCTCGAGGCCGCAACAGCAAGGGGAGTCGATGTGCTGATTGCAGATACAGCGGGCCGGCTGCATACGAAATCCAACCTCATGGATGAGCTGGAGAAAATCGTCCGCGTCATGAAAAAAATCGATCCCGATGCCCCGCATGAAGTGATGCTGGTCGTCGATGGCGGCACCGGACAGAATGCGCTCCAGCAGGCGATCCATTTTAACCGCGCAGTGAACCTCAGTGGCATCACCATCACCAAGCTCGATGGTACGGCCAAGGGAGGCATTCTATTCGCTATTGCAGACAAGTTACAGATTCCAATTCGCTACATCGGGATTGGCGAGGGGATCGATGACTTGCGCCCATTTGATGCTGCGCAGTTTGTCGATGCACTGTTTGAAACATGATCCACTTTGAGAACGTCAGCAAGCGCTTTCCCGGCGGCCATTATGGTGTCAGTAATATCACTCTGGAGATCGAGAGTGGTGCGCTGGCCTTTATTACCGGGCACTCCGGCGCAGGAAAAAGCACCCTGCTACGGCTGATCGCCCTGCTGGAGCGCCCGACGCGCGGGCAATTGCTCATCGATGGGCGTAATATCGGCCGCCTGCAGGAAAATGAGGTGGCTGCACACCGCCGCAAGATCGGGCTAATCTTCCAGGACCACCGCTTACTGAGTGACCGCAGCGTATTCGATAATGTCGCCCTGCCCCTGCATGTGAGAGGCTTTCCAGTGCGTGAAGTCGGCAAGCGGGTGCGCGCTTCACTCGACAAGGTGGGTTTGCTGAAAAAAGAGAAGGTTCTGCCTATCACTCTCTCCGGCGGCGAACAGCAACGTGTCGGCATTGCCCGCGCCATTGTATCAAGACCGCCGATACTGCTGGCTGACGAACCAACCGGCAATCTCGATCCTGAGCTCTCGCACGAGATCATGAAGCTTTTTATTGCCTTCAACCAGCTGGGCATCACCACCCTGATTGCTTCCCATGACCTCGACCTGATCAAAAAGCTTGACCGTCCCGTCATCAATCTGCAGCAGGGAGAGCTGACATGAGAGTAACACCTGTCAGCCGCCTCTCGATCTGGCTTGACCAGCACTGGCGATCCGCCTATGGCAGCTATGTGGAGATGCGCCGCCGCCCACTGGCGACCATGATGACGCTGCTGGTCATCGGTATCACCCTGGCGCTGCCCGCCAGTTTGCTGTCGCTGTTGAAGATCAGCCAGAGCATGACCGACGACCAGCAGCAATCCGCCTCTATCTCCCTGTTTCTGAAAAATGGAATCGTGAATGAAAAAGCGCTGCGGGTGGCGGCAGACCTCGAACTCCTGCCTCAGATAGACCATGTAGAACTACTCACCAGCGCCGATGCCATGGATGAGTTTCGCAGCCACAGCGGCTTTGGTGATGCGCTCGATGCACTCGATGATAATCCGCTGCCCAATGTACTGCTGATCCATCTGCTGACGGATAACGGCAGCATGGATATCAAAAAGCTGGCGAGCGAACTCAAACAGGAGTCCGTCACTGATTCAATCGAATATGATCAGGGCTGGATAGAACGCATGCAGGCCATTACCCAGGCAATCAGACGAGCAGTCCAGGCGCTCGGCTTTGGTCTTGGACTGGCTGTCATGCTGATCATCGGCAATACCATTCGCCTGGAGATCATGAATCGCAGAGAAGAGATCGAGGTGACGCGTCTTGTTGGCGGCTCTGACGACTTTATTCGCCGTCCGTTCCTCTATATCGGTCTTATCTATGGGCTCTTTGGCGCCCTGATTGCATGGTTGCTGGTTTCCATCCTGCTGATGCTCGTCAGTGGACCGCTGGGACGGCTCGCCGAGCTCTACGACACCACCATATCACTCTCCACATTCAGCCTGCAGGCGTTGCTGCTGCTGATCCCGATCGGCATCAGTTTCGGCCTTGCCGGAGCCTGGCTTGCCGTCAGCCGTCATCTCTCTTCGATTGATCCGGAGTAGGGAAGTTTTAGGTTTTAGGTTCTCCTTCCTAGTTACTCACTCCTCAGCCCTCACTCCTGCGCCCTCCATGGAACTTTTTTGATGATTAGCACTCTCACTTAATGAGTGCTAAACTATTACACAGGAAATGACTAAGGATTTAATTATATGAATGAAGCCATGGCTTTGACACTATCTTCAGGTAATATTGAGAGCTACATCAGCAGTGCGTTCAAGTTACCGATGCTGACAGCCGAACAGGAGCGAGAGTACGCTCTGCAACTGCGGGATCATGATGATCTCGACGCGGCAAAATCACTGGTGCTGCCGCATCTGCGCTTTGTGGTGCGTATCGCCCGTGGTTACTCAGGTTATGGCCTGCAGCAACAGGATCTCATACAGGAAGGCACCATCGGCCTAATGAAGGCTGTGCGTCGTTTTGACCCGGACAAGGGTGTGCGCCTGGTCTCCTATGCCGTTCACTGGATTCGCGCCGAGATTCATGAGTTCATCCTGCGCAACTGGCGCATCGTCAAGGTGGCAACCACCAAGGCACAGCGTAAACTGTTCTTCAATCTGCGCAGCAAGAAAAAACACCTTGGCTGGTTTTCTCAGCAGGAGGTCAACGAGGTTGCTGAAGATCTCGGTGTCAAGCCCGAAACCGTGCTTGAAATGGAGTCACGTCTCTATGGCCGTGATCTCTCCTGGGACCTGCCCCCGGGAGTTGATGAGGATGAGCGTAGCGTTTCCCCATGCAACTGGCTGCCGGACGAAAGATCCGAACCCGCAGAACTCGTCGAGCAGCAGGATGCGACTTCATCACAGCAACAGCTGTTGCTCGATGCCATGCAGCAACTTGACGAGCGCAGCAGGGCTATCCTGCAGGCTCGCTGGCTGAGCGACTCCAAGTCAACCCTTCAAGAACTGGCCAAAGAGTACGGCGTCTCTGCAGAGCGCATTCGGCAGATCGAAAAGAGCGCGATGAATAAAATCAAGGCACAGATAGCCTCCTGAAAATTGCAGCAGACAAATTTATTCTAAGCAGGAAATAGAGGAAAATCGACTCAATAAGCAACTGCAAACCAGTCGACCCATCGTTTTTTACCACGAAGGACACAAGCACACAAAGAGAGGCATGTGTTCCTTCGTGCTCTTCGTGTCCTTCGTGGTGATATATCGGATTCCGACTGGAATGATGATATCTGCATATCTTACGGATACATCCGGAATGCCTTCCAGCCTCTATCACTGCGCTCAAAACAGACCCTGTCGTGCAGCCGGCTGACTCTTCCCTGCCAGAATTCAATCGTTTCAGGCTTGAGCCGATAGCCTCCCCAGAATGAAGGCAAGGGCACATCGCTGCTGAATTTTTGCTCGTAATCGCGCACCCTCTGCTCGAGCTCCACACGCTCCGGTAGCACTTCGCTCTGGCGTGATGCCCAGGCGCCGATACGACTGCCGAGATGCCGCGATTCGAAGTACTCCCTCGACTCCTCCTCAGCAACCCTGCTGACAGGTCCCTCGATGCGCACCTGGCGCTGTAGCTCAGACCAGTGAAACAGTAGGGCTGCATACGGATTGGCCTCCAGTTCGGCCGCCTTGCGACTGCTGTAATTCGTGTAGAAGACAAAACCATCCTCGTCATAATCTTTCATCAACACCATGCGCGCAGAAGGTTTCCCCTTGTCAGTCGCTGTCGCCAGCGTCATCGCTTCCGGCAACAATAAACCACTGTTTTCAGCATCGGCAAACCAGTCGCCAAAGAGTTGCAACGGATCGCGCTGCTCGGCGTCTTCAGGCATGCCAGTGACAACCCCGCGACCCAGGGTCAGGAGCCTGCGAATCATGGATCTTTGTTTCATGGGAAATTTCGGTTTTATTGATTAATATGTCCGTATGTTACCTGTTTATTGAGTAATTTCTCAATAGCTCCGCGCAGAAAAGCAGGGTTGAGACTTGCTTTTCAGGGATGTTTTATCAGAGCTTATGACATACATGGATGTATTAATGTCGCCAGAGGCAGGATGCCGGAAGCGACCAGGGATGTATTCACGCGTCCCTGAAAGGCTAGTCCTGACCCTGCGCACATCCAACTAATGCACGGGATTATTGAGAAGTTACTTTATTGAGATAAACCCCGATCTATTCAACATCAATTTGAGCGGACTCATTGACAATCGGGGAAAAATACTGCATTATACCAATAAGAATCATTCTTATCTTGTGTTTCACTAATATGCACGCAAAATCATCCACTGCAACCAACCCCAATCCTGCATCACTGAATCAGATCGCAGTCGGTGGACATGTGCGCATCACCAGCTTCCTGGGGGATCGAAAAACCTCCCGACGGCTGCTCAGTCTTGGTCTGCGCGTCGGCTCGGAGCTTGAAATCCTGCATCATCGCGGTCGCGGAGTTGTTGTAGCCAACAGTGGCAACCGCGTTGCACTGGGCGGCGACATTGCCGACAAGCTGCTTATCTCCTGCCTCGATACCCCGGAGTAAATGATGGGTTGCTGCGAAAATGGAGAACTCGACACGAGGCTATCGTCCGATATTACCATCGCTCTCGCCGGCAATCCCAATTGTGGAAAGTCCGCCCTCTTCAATACCCTCACCGGCATCCGCCAAAAAACGGGCAACTGGCCTGGAGTCACCGTTGAGCGCAAACAGGGACACTTTTCAAAAGACGACAACAGCATCACTGCGATCGACCTGCCTGGCATCTATTCACTGGATGCCAGCTCACTGGATGAAAAGGTCACCCGCGACTACCTGCTCAGCCATGACGCCGATCTGATCATCAACGTTGTCGACGCCGGCAACCTCGAACGCAACCTCTATCTGACAGTGCAACTGTTGGAAATGGGGGTTCCAATCGTAGTGGCACTGAACATGATGGATGTTGCGCGCAAACGGGGAATCTCAATCGACACGCACAAGCTCTCTGTTGAGCTTGGCTGTCCGGTCGTTGCCATCGTCGCAATCAGCGGTGAAGGCATCGAGTCACTGCTTTCACAAATGGCTGCGGTCACCAATGGCAGCTCTACCGGTGGTTACCGCCTGGCGCATGAAGAGTGCGTTGAACAGGCTATCAGTGATCTGCTACCGCTCATACGGGATCCTGAACAGCGCAATAAACACTGGCTGGCGCTTAAATTACTGGAGGATGATTCCGGCACTCTCGGCAACATGGAGAGCGGCTTAGGGGAGCGTGTCGACCATTGGCGGCAGCACATCGAAAAACGCACCGGGGAAGAGACGGACATCTACATAGCCGACACCCGTTACAGCCACGCCCACTCACTGGCGCAGAGCGTCATCAGGGAGAAGGGGCGCGTCGGACGCACACTGACGGACAGGATAGACCGCACGGTGCTAAGCCGCATCTTTGGCATTCCGATATTTCTTGCGGTGATGTATCTGATGTTCATGTTCACCATCAGCATCGGCGGCGCCTTCATCGACTTCTTCGACGGCATCGCCGGCGCTATTTTCGTCGATGGCTTCAAAGAGATCCTGGCGAGTGCAAGCGCCCCTGAGTGGATACAGGTCGTACTAGCGGACGGCATTGGCGGCGGCATCCAGATCGTTGCAACTTTTATCCCGATTATCACAGCTCTCTACCTGTTTCTCTCCATCATCGAGGACAGCGGCTACATGGCGCGCGCCGCCTTTGTCATGGATCGCTTCATGCGCTCGATTGGCCTGCCGGGAAAGGCCTTTGTGCCGCTCATCGTCGGCTTTGGCTGCAATGTCCCTGCAGTGATGGCAACCCGTACTCTGGAGAGTGAGCGCGAACGTAAACTGACGATATTGATGAACCCCTTTATGTCCTGCGGCGCACGCCTGCCGGTCTACGCCCTGTTTGCCGCCGCCTTTTTCCCTTCCAACGGCCAGAACATCGTGTTTGCGCTCTATCTGATCGGCATCATTGTCGCCATTCTGACCGGCATGATCATGAAAAAAACATTGCTGTCAGGAACCAGCACAGGCTTCATGATGGAGCTGCCGCCATACCACCTGCCGACCATCAAGGGCATCCTGCTGCGCACCTGGGATCGTGTGCGTCTTTTTATGCGGGAGGCAGGCAAAATCATTGTGGCCATGGTGCTGGCGCTGAATCTGCTGAATTCCATCGGTACGGATGGCTCATTCGGCAACGAGGATAGCGAGACATCGATACTCAGCAGTCTCAGCAAGTCTGCAGTGCCGTTGTTTGAGCCAATGGGTATTCATGAAGATAACTGGCCGGCTATTCTTGGCATCATCTCCGGCGTGCTGGCCAAAGAGGTGGTTGTCGGCACCCTCGATACGCTCTACTCCAACCTCGCCATGAGTGACGCCGGTGAAACCAGGGAAGAGAGCTTTGATTTTCGTGCATCCATCTACGCCGCCTTCGCTTCGATTCCGGAAAATCTGGGAGGTGTCAGCGAGATGCTCGGCGACCCGTTGGGCATGGATGTTGGCGATGTCGAAGATACGCTCTCCGCCGCAAAATCACAGCAGGTCAATGAAGGCACCTTTGGCGCCATGGCATCGCGTTTTGATGGCAGGATAGGCGCATTTGCCTACCTGCTGTTTATCCTGCTCTATTTTCCCTGTGTCGCCACCATCGGCGCCATCAAACGTGAATCCGGAGGAGCCTGGGCCGGGTTTGTTGCTCTGTGGACAACATCTGTCGCCTATATCGCCTCCACAAACTTCTACCAGATTGCCACTTTTTCCCAGCACCCCCTCTATTCATCGCTATGGATCAGCGGGTCGCTGTTAACGCTGGCTGCATGCATCATCGGGCTGCGCTTGTGGGCGCACAAAGAGGTCAAGACGGTCAAGCATGCCACACCGGTTCAAGTGTGATGCTGCTGCAAATCAAAAATTATCTGCAGCAGCGCAAACAGGCCTCATTGACGGATATCGCACTCCATTTTGATGCCGACCCCGCAGCTGTCGAAGGCATGCTGGAGCAGTGGATGCGCAAGGGAAAAGTCCACAAAACCACTCTGACGACATCATGCGGCAGCAGTTGCAACCAGTGTGACAGCGCACAGACTGCCCTGTATGTGTGGGGCGGACAACCTGCAGCCCAACCCGTGGAGTGGCTGCCGCGCAACTGCAAAGGATAGCTGAGAATCTTTTCGCGGTCAGATGACCGCTCCTACAATGGATGCCCACACCCCCCACTCGCTAATATTTCAACCACGGAACACACGGAATTATTAGAGTTTTCTCTCCATGTGTTCTGTGGTTCCTGTGTGTTCAGGCCTAGCGAGACCAAGTCTCAGACTGACGTGGCATGAAAAAGAATATTTTCTCTCGCAAAGACGCAAAGCTTCCGCGTCCTGCTTACGCCCCTGACCTACATCCATGTAGGCCAAGCCCGCTAAGAAAAACCTTTGCGATCTTGGCGTCCTGGCGAGAGTCATTTTTTAAATTTGATTTATTTGCAAGCATTTTACTGGCTCAAGGATTCTAGTAATCTTTGAGTGACCAGCATCTTCACAAATGAGTCAAATTCCAATCATCATAGAGGCCACACGAAAAGAATCATCGGCAATGAGATCATCACGATGAGAATCTCCAGCGGCAATCCCATACGCCAGTAGTCGCTGAACTGGTAGCCGCCCGGCCCCATGACCAGGGTGTTGGATTGATGGCCGATGGGCGTCAGGAATGCACAGGAGGCTCCGACAGCGACTGCCATCAAAAAGGGATCCACCGAAACTTCAAGCTGCTGAGAAAGGCTTATCGCAATTGGCGCCATCACCAGCACCGTTGCCGCATTATTGATAATGTCCGAAAGGAACATAGTGACGATCAGCAGCAGAGCCAGCACCCACACCAAACTGAAGCCACTGCTCCACGCTGCTATCGCTGTTGCCAGCAGCGTGGTCGTGCCGGTTGTCTCAAGCGCCTGACCAACAGGAATCATTGCCCCCAGTAATACAATGATCGGCCAGTCGATCTCATCATAGAGCTGTCTGACAGGAAGAATACCGAGTATCAGGTATGCCATGATTGCCAGAAGAAACGCCATATAGAGGGGCATGATTTCCAGCATTCCAAGCGCAATGGCGGCTGCAAACACCAGCAGCGCCACTCCTGCCTGCCGTTGCTGCCCCAGTGACAGCGCACGCGGAGCCAGCGGCAGCAGACCGAACTGCGCAATCTGCTCATCAACCTGCTGCTGCTTTCCCTGTAGCAGTAGAATGTCTCCAATGCGAAATCTGACCCTGCGCAGACGCTTTCTGAGTGTTTCACCATGTCGTGAAAGCCCATAGAGTGCAAGGGTTCCACTGCTCCTGCGACGCAGGTAGGGAACGCCATGCCCCACCAGCGGGGAGTCACCGGAGACGATGCCCTCAAACAGCGTCAGTTCCTCCGGGGCCACATCCGCAAAAGCAGCACCCGGAGCACTCAACATCTCAAGACCATATCGATCGATCAGCGGCTGCAACTCCTCTGCACGTCCCAGCACCACCAGGATGTCACCTTTTTCAAAACGGTAGTCTGAAATCATCGGTCTTGCCCTGCTGTTTTCATGCGCTATTCCCACCAGCAGCAGATCCCACTCTTCATCCATCACCAGAGAACGCAGATCTTTTCCCGGCAACTCCGACTTATCGGTAATTTTGAGTTCGGCAAGATATTCGCCCACCTCAAACAGCTGATCAACTGCATTTTTTTTGAGGCGTTCTTTCGGCAGCAGTCGCCAGCCGATAAGAATCACAAACAGAACTCCGACCACAGCAACCGGGATACCGACAGCAGAAAAGTCAAACAGGGCGAAAGCCTCCTTGCCGGGAATATCCGCACGTATCGAGGCGATGATAATATTCGGAGGTGTACCGATCATGGTCGTCATTCCCCCCAAAATGCTGCCGAATGCAAGTGGCATCAATATCAACGCGGGTGATCGCTGCTGTTTTCTTGCCGTTGCAATTGCCACAGGCAGCATCAATGCCAGCGCGCCAACATTATTCATAAATGCCGAAGCGAAAGTCACCACCAGCGTCAACAAACCGATATGCACCAGCTGGTTGCCCGTCACCGATCCCAGCCGGGAGGCGGCGAGATCAACCACTCCGGCATTTTTCAGGGCATGACTGATGACCAGTACAGCAGCGACAGTCACCACTGCAGGGTGACTAAATCCTGAAAAAGCCGATTCCATCGGCACCAGACCCAACAACGCGCACAACACCAGCGCAGACATGGCAATCAGGTCATGACGCCATCGCCCCCAGGCAAACATCAGCAGCACCAGGATCAGCACCGCTGTAATCATTATCTGTCCGCTTTCCAATCTTTCTCCCTCCATTTAGATATTTTCCACAGATGCATACAGATAAACACAGATTAAGAGACGCCTTATTCTCTGTGTGAATCCGCGTGCATCTATGGTTAATGCATTGCTTACCCTGCCTGCGTATAGTTGCTCGTCTCTGTTTGATGGCCGCACAACGGATTGCGCAGCTCTTCACTCCTCACTCCTCACTGCTTGCTTTTCTGCGTTGCTGTAGCCTGACCAGGAGATCCAGAGGCACAGAGCCCCTCCATCCCTGAATGCGGACATCGCTGCCCACTGCTTTCGATGCCACCGTGTTGACGATATCAAAAGAGGAGTTGATCGGCGTTTCATCGATGCGGGTAATCACATCCCCCGGACGCAAACCTGCTTCACCGGCGGCGCCCTTACTGTAGACCTGG
>JAQYVP010000088.1 GCA_030145485.1 Chromatiales bacterium | reverse complement strand
ATCTATTTCGCCGGCCAGCCTCATGCAGCGGGTATTCTTGAAGCATTCGAATACTACGATTTTTTCAATACCTGCAAGGTCCAGGCTCCATCATGAGTTGTCGACACCTTGTCTGCACCGTTCTCGACCGGACGCTGGTCCCCAATGAGTCTCAAACGGAGTCGCAGAATATCCCGTAGTGGTAGGCGCCTTCGATGACGCCACTGGTGTAGAAACCGTTAAGGCCCCTGAAGCCGCCTTTCGCGAAGTAAAGCTTAAGTTCAGGGTGTGCGTCAGCCGCCTGCTTGACGCCGGCGACGAGCTGGTCGTCCGCGTTTCGCACAAGGACGCCAGAGAAGCCCGCCGTGAGCGGGAAGACGTCGTTGCCGCTGTCGCCGCAGAAGACGACATCCGACTTGCTGGCGCCAAATTCGTCGGCGATGTATTCGAGTGCGGTCTGTTTGGTTGCGCTTTGCGGGAGAAAGTCGAGAAGGCCCTTGCCGGTTTGGGAGTCGAAGCTGTAAACGACTACCTCGTCGAACTTTTCTTTTACCCGTTCGTTGACGGCCTTCAAAATGGCCTCGTTCCTGTGATGGTCAACGTAGTAACTTTGCTTGAACGGGCCGCAATGCTCGCGCTCCTGCTCGGTCAGGCCATCCACCCCGGCTACGGCGCTGCGTACCGCGTCTGCATCCCACCTGGGACTGGTCTGCTTTACATGGGTATCCCAACCGCAGTGGGGCTTCCAGCCGTCTTGTTCGTACTTCCGGATCGATGTGCCGACGTCGCCGATGAGCACATGGGGATAACGGATGCCAAACTCCCTGATCGCACTCTCGGTGAGGTTAAGATTCCTGCCGGTTACATAGACGACCAGTACGTCATGTTTTTCTGTGAGTTCATTGAAGAGGTCGATGGCGCCGGGATCCGGTGGCCAGCTACCGTTCGGGAGTAACGTCCGGTCCAGATCGGTCGCAAGGATTCTCATTTTTGTTCTCCGTAGCAGTGACTGTCGAAATTCGACTGGGGTAAATCACGGGTGGCCTATGACTCGAAGGACATAAGGATTTCTTCGTTCGTTCCGTCGCCCTGGTAAACAGTGAAACTGTGATTGCGCAGATCGGCCTTCAGGGTTGCTGTGGCTTCCTGATGTTGCCAGGAGATGTGTAACAGGTGGGGCTCGGTCTCGAAGATTTTCATCTCACCCGCGAACGCAGGCGAGATGTTGCGCAGCCGGATCAGGTCAAGCTGGTCCAGTACGATAGGGCGTTTCAGTCCGGCCTCGATGTCGATAATTTTTAGAGTGGTGCGGTTTATCTCCTTGTGTCCCGCGGTACGTCCCTTTTCCACCGCTGCATAGTCGTTTTTGCCGGCAAACAGATCCAGGTACCACACTTGCGGGACTCCGGGCATGAACATCTGGATGGCGCGGGCCAGGCGCAGTTTGCGCTCGTCCTCCCCCAGGGCGCTGAAGAAGGTCGCGTTGACCTGATAGTAGTCGATCTTCTTGCCGTCGGCGCCGTACAGGTTCTTGGTCAGGCCACCCCGCTTGATAATACGCTCGATGGTGGCCTCGATCTGCTCATTGTCCAGCAGACCAGGTCTGTAGGAGCCGTTGACTTGTTTGCCCTTGAGATCAAGCACAGGAATTCCGTCATGGCTGCCGAGCATGTTGATTGTCTGTAGTCCCCTGGAGCGGATGTCCTCGATCCAGCGCAACAGGGCCTCGTTGTTGCCCCGTTCCAGTGCGTTAATCAGAAGTCCGGGGAAAAAGAAGTCATAGATGGGGTAGCCTTGTTGCGCAATCTCTTCGTGGATGCCGGCGCCGTATTCGGCATGGATCTCGGGGAAGATGATCAGCCCGTACTTCTGCGCAATGCCCCGTAGGCGCTCCAGGTAATCCCAGGTGCCGGGCCGGTTGAAGAAATTTGGCTGGCCGGGCTCTTTGTGCAGGTACGCGAAAGCATCGAGGCGGACTATTCTGGCGCCGTACTCACTGAGCTTGCGCAGTGTCTCATCGTAGAACTTCCAGACCAGCTTGGAACGGGCATTGAGATCCATCTGACCCAGAAATTCACGCTTGTGACATACTGCCGCGACCAGGTCATCCTTGCTCATCCCGGCATTGCACCGGACAATCTCTTCCATATCTGCCGATTCCAGCTGCCCCTTAGCCCTGATGACCATATTGACGTGGTGTGCGATATCCGAAGCACCCTGTGGATCCATCCCTTTGATGTGTATAAAATCCTGTGCGGTTATCTCATCGAACTCCACTTTTTGATAAAAGGTATTCCAGTAGGCCTGAAGGCTGCCATCAGGAAAGCGAATTTTCAGAATTGGCAGGCCCGGTTTTCTCATGAAGAGTTTTTCCAGATGCTCTTCGTCCGGTACCAAGTGGTCATTTTCTCCCATGGCGCCGTACCCCTTCCAGAAATCATTCCAGTCGATGAAAAAATCCCGGTAGGGTGATTCGTTCCCGTTTTCCAGCAAATCGAGGAACTGCGGCGAGCGTACGGAGAGATGATTGAGCACCAGGTCGAGCTTGATATGGATACCAAGCTCGTTGAGCTCATCCAGATCCTCCGGGTTCACGAGATCTTTGTTGATGTTGTAATCGATGATGGAAAAGCCGCGATCCAGGTCGCTGTTGAAAAAAGTGGGCAGGATGTAGAACAGCGAAAATACATCCTTGAACTCGGATCTTTTGAGTAACTCCACAGTGTCTGACAGTCTTTTACCAATGCTGTCAGGGTAGGCGTTCAGCATTACCCCTCTGGGCAGGGTTTGTATTTTGGACTCTGGATCGTTATTCATGACGTATCCTTTTTAATTAATGTTGGTGTTCCAGGCGAATCCGCCAGCTGGTAATTCAGGATTATTTCACTCAGTGAAGCGGGCTGGACATGGTAGCCGCCGCGACCTTCTACATCGATGTACTTCGATACCCTGATCTGTATGCTGTCGATAAACCGGCGGTTCCAGATCGGCTCGATGGAGGTGTTGCCGGCACAGATTCATATCATGCATTTCTATCTCTGCCAGCCTTTTTGTCAACAGCTGCTGTTTTTTCATCATTGGCCGAAACTGGGTAATTGGGAAGACGCAGAGTGTACTCTCCATCAGAGCTTGTGAGCCAGGCATGTATCCTGCCGCTGACCTGAAATCCGAAAAAACCACCTGGGATTCTTTAAATATTTTATTGCGTATTACCCTTGAACTGCTCTTTCGCTGCATTCTGTGCATCTTGAAGCGTCAGGTAAGGGCCTCGGCTATGACGTTGTGTACGTGCTTTGAAATACCATCCGGTTTTTGTGTAAAGTGGTGTCAGATGGAAAAAACAGATCTTTTTGTTTGCGTAACGAGCAGCCAACCTACCTAATCCCCCTCTTGTTTTATAGCGGCTTGATAAATATCATTAGCTGTATTGAAAATAGCCGCTTTCCAATGTATTTGCAATTGGAAGAGAGCGAAGCACTTGAAAATTGATGATGAGTTTCCCGTTCATCATACAGCCGTTTCGCGATTCGAATCAGAGTACCAGAGGAAAACTATACGCTGTGACTGTGTGGCAAGAAAACCCGGCTCGGTGGGGAGGAAGTTGGTGGCGTTCAGTCGTCTCTTCCCTGATCCTCGGCTACACATCTTCCCGATGCACTGGAACCTCCTGTGATGCTTCTGTGAGAAACCGTAGCCATTTTAGAAACACACAATGTCGCAGAGTTGGTTATCTAAGCAACCCAAAATAATTTAATGTAATTAATTCTCATTTAGGGTGTCTATATGTATAAGGGCGGGTGTTACGTCCTTTCACTAACAGCTAGGAGAATGAGCCATGAAAACCATACTTGCAGCAACATTGATGCTTGTCGCTACTGCGGCTACTGCCGATTGGGAAAATGTTTTCCAGAATCCTGATCTTACCGCGAATTACCAGGGTTATACGACGGAGTCCACGGTTTCTGTTGATCCTGTTGCAGAAACATATGCTGGAAACAGTGACCTTTTTGCAGGTGATGAGATTGGACATGTGATGCCATCACACACCCCGACCTCACTTGATGCACTTGGTCGCAGAAATCCTGATCTGGACTGTGGATGCATCTAACCATTCACAGACATTGCATCATCAGACACTCTAGTCACCACAGGAAATCAAAGGACTGCATGGCTTGGTCAGGGAAGACCACCAATATTGCGAGAAGATACTTAGGAGTTGTCCATAAATAACTTCCCGATATCGCGCAGAAATGTTGTTCGTCTTCAAGGCGCAGCAAGGGGCGCATAGCAGCGTTATGTAACTCTTGCTGGAACGCAGAAGAGGGACAATAGGGCAAGCAGGATCGGGAAGTTATTTTTGGACAACGACTTAGTTGAAAATGTTCATCAGATTCCCCTTCTTCCTTTTAAGCTTTTTCCTTTCAGACTGAACCTGTGCATGGGTCGGATGGGTTTTCATCCACCACAGGAGTAGGCTGATAACTGATTTTCACTGCCGAGACATGAATGGTATGAGTATGGTGCTGCCATTCGATTTTCTCATGAACGGGGTCGTGTTATAGAGTCCTGACTACTTTTTTCCCAATATGGCTCACAGATGAATGAGCTTGTAAGAGAGGCTTTCCCACCCATGCTAATATAGATTCCATAACATGCTTTAGGTACTATAAATGGTAGCTAGGAAACGCATCACAGGCTGGCCGTGTTTGCCGTGAAGTATTGGTTGCTCTGGCCAAGCTGAGAGATCTCCTTAAACGTTTCGTTTATTTTTTCTTTTTCATACTTTTCACCATCTGCAAGAAATGCTGCAGCCGCCAGGGGCTGATCGATCCCTCCTTTACAGCTTCTATGAGTGCACAGCCCGGTTCGTGCGTATGACTACAGTCACTGAATCGGCAGAGTCCCAGGTAGTCGTGAAACTCCCGGAACCCTTTTTCAAGCTGTCTGCGTTCTGTGATCATGAGGCGAAAACTGCGCACTCCGGCCGAGTCGATCAGAGAGCCGCCTTGCGGGAGAAAATAGAGGGTCGCCGAGGAGGTGGTGTGTTTGCCGAGACCGGATGATGCAGAGAGTTGCCCGACAGCAATATCCAGTTCCGGCAGCAGTGCGTTGACCAGGGATGACTTGCCGACGCCGGATTGTCCGACAAGCATGCTGGTCTGGTGCTGCAGTTGCTGCTGCAGCTTATGCATGCCGCTCATCTGATTACTGCTGACTTCGATGACCGTATAGCCGATCTCTGCATAGGTAGCGGCTGTTTGGCGCAGCGGATGATCAGCTGTCAGCAGGTCAGCTTTGTTCAGCAGCAGTACGGCTTCAAGACCGATGTTTTCTGCAGCTGCAAAATATTGGTCCAGCAGGTATCCGGTAGGTGGAGGCTGCGGGGCTGTAACGATCAGCAGTTGCGTCAGGTTCGCTGCCAGTGCCTTTTCACGGCCGCTGTAGTCAGGTCTTGAGAGCAGGGTGGTGCGTGGCTGAAGCACGGTGACAACGCCTTCGTTATCACCGGTCCGATGCCATATGACATGATCCCCGCAGACAATTTGTCCCAGGTTCTGACGGAAAAGGCAGGGGGTCAGCTGTTGCCGTTCATCGGCGACCAGCAGATTGCGCCCATGACGAATAACGACAATGCCCTCATGCGCCTTGTCATCAGCAGCGGAGAGCGCATTTTCAGCCTCTTCGGAGGCACGCTGCCGGCGTTGTTCCTGAATGCGCGAAATGCGCGCACGTTGTTGATCAGTCAGACGCCGTTGAGCCATCGGTCATCGTTCGAAGTGATAAAACTCTGTATTCAGATGATCGATGATCTTGGCGACATCTTCTTCAAAAAGGTTGGCGTCTGTCATGGTGTTGCAGCCATGCGCGCGTTGCTTGAGGGATTCGAGTGATTTGACCTGGCGGTCATCACGCATATACATCTCGTCGCCATGGCATCTGGTGCAGTGCTGCTGTGTCAGTGAGGCACCGGTCGGTTCGGAAGCGTCTGCTGCCGCAGGCGTTGGAGCAGTTTCTTCGGCCAGCACCGGCTGCAAAGAGAGCAGCAGAAACGAAGTGCTTATCAGTTTATACATAGTTGATCTCCAATG
Organism: Chromatiales bacterium; assembly: GCA_030145485.1. Lineage (GTDB taxonomy): Bacteria > Pseudomonadota > Gammaproteobacteria > Chromatiales > Chromatiaceae > Sva-25. Next base: position 28,366 of record JAQYVP010000088.1, on the reverse strand, counting down.
GTATCTTGATGTTGTGTAGACCCGTAGTCAGCTATAAAGCTTTGTGCATTGCACCAGCCAATGTCATGGTGGGATGCGTACCACTTATATCACGCTACGGATCCGTGCGATATCGGAAAATTGTATCCGGATCAGTTGGGAGGAATAGTAAAGTAGGCTGAAAGAGATTATATATCTTCCAGACCGAACCACTCACCCAGTACCTGGTGTGCTTCATCGATGCCGCTCTTTTTCAGGGAGGAGAAGAGTTGCACCGAGACATTATCATACTTTTTCAGCATTTGGCGTACCTTCAGCAGGGTGTTTTTTGCCGGGCCTTTCTTGAGTTTGTCTGACTTGGTGAGCAGTACATGCACAGGCAGGCCGAGATGTGTGCACCATTGCAGCATCTGCTTATCCAGCGGTTTTAGCGGGTGGCGGCAGTCCATCATCATGACGACACCTTTGAGGCACTCGCGCTGCTCGATATAGTCAGATAGCAGTCCGCGCCACTGCTGGCGGATATTTGCAGCAACTTTTGCGAAGCCGTAACCAGGCAGATCGATCAGGCTGCGCTGCTCATCTAGCGTAAAGATATTGATCAGCTGCGTGCGCCCCGGGGTCTTGCTGGTGCGGGCGAGCGATTTCTGGTTGCACAGAGTGTTGATGGCGCTGGATTTTCCGGAGTTGGAACGACCGGCAAAGGCGACCTCGACAAGATCTTCACAAGCTGGAAGTTGTTTGAGTTTTGCTGCGCTTTTGAAGAAATGCGCCTGAAAGAAAAATGTGTTCATCCTGTCAGTGTTCAGTCACGTTTCCAGTGACCCGACTTGCCACCCTGTTTCTCCATGAGGCAAACATTGTCGATGATCATGCCGCGATCGACAGCCTTGCACATGTCATAGATGGTCAGCAATGCGACCTGGGCTGCGCACAGCGCCTCCATCTCGACACCGGTGCGGCCGCGAGTTTCGATCTGCGAACGGCAATGAATGCCATCCTCCAATGATGTGAGATCCAGGCCAACCCTGGTGATAGCCAGTGGATGGCACAGAGGAACCAGCTCAGAAGTCTTTTTGGCCGCCATGATGCCGGCAATGCGGGCAATTCCCAGAACGTCGCCTTTCTTGTGGTCTCCCGCAAGGATCATCTGCAGAGTCTCCGGCCGCATACGAATGCGGCCTTCGACCACTGCGATGCGGTGGGTCTCATCTTTGGCGCCCACGTCGACCATGTGCGCTTCACCATCCTGGTTGAAATGTGTCAGTTGTGGCATTGGGATACCCTGTTGATTTGTAACTTTTCAAAAAGACTGTCTACTGTTAGATATTTTGCGCAAAGTTATTGGGATGTTACGTTGACTATCCTATCGCACTCCTGAATTCAATCGCCTTGTCGACATTGTGTACATCAAAAGTCATCTTCTCGAGATCCGCCAGGATCCAGGTTGCAGGAGAAGAACCGACGCCGCCAACGGTGCCGGGGTTGATGCAGCGGACAGCATCGCCATGAATATCAGTGAGCGTTTCTATCGAGACCTTGTGGCTGTGTCCGCAGCAGACGATGTCATAATCGCCTGTCAATGCCATTGCCCTGGCATAGTGCGGGTAGTGCACCAGAAAAAACTGTTTGCCGCCGAGAGTGAGAGCAACATCCTGGCCGTAGTAGTGGATGTGGTTGTCAGGTTCAGCCGTGAGGCGCGACAGAGTCACCAGGTCGCCGGTATTATTGCCATGGATGACATGCACGGGAATATGCATCTCCTTGAGACAGTTGAGTGTGCTTGGAGCAACCAGATCGCCGCAGTGAATAATAACTTCAGCACCGGCCGCAATCGCATCCGAGCCTGCTGCACGCAGCAGCGGAATGTGGTCATGGCTGTCAGAGAGAATTGCGATTTTCATCAAAAGTGTGGTTGGACCGGAGCATTCTGAAAATTTTCGATACTGCTTGCAACCTCGGCCTTTGCTGCATCGATATCACCCCAACCGGTAATCTTGACCCATTTACCCTCTTCCAGGTCTTTATAGTGCTGGAAAAAATGGGCGATGCGATCGAGCAGTTCCGGAGGCAGGTCGTGATGGGTGCGCCTGCTGCTGTAGGAGCTATAGAGCTTCTCGATGGGAACCGAGAGTATCTTGGCGTCCGAGCCCTCCTCGTCTTCCATCTGCAGTACGCCGATGGGACGCACTGTGATCACGGAGCCAGTGATCAAAGGGATTGGAGTGATGACCAGCACATCAGCTGGATCGCCATCATCTGCGAGTGTGTGCGGGATATAGCCATAATTGCAGGGGTAGTGCATCGAGGTGACCATGAAGCGGTCAACGAACATGGCGCCGCTCTCCTTGTCGACTTCATATTTGATTGGATCCGAGTGTGCCGGGATCTCTATGATGACATTAAATTCATCGGGGGCTTTTTTGCCTGTCGGGACTCTGTCTAGATTCATCTGTTTTCAATTCGGATTGTTGTGAGGGAAGTATAGCCTGTGTGGCGTGTCGCTGCTGTGAAAGCTGTGCTCGAGCAGGAGCACATCTCGACAAATGCGTTTCCTAATTCTCTAGCTGTTGGACTGTAATGGGCTCAGGCAGTTGCGAGCGACTGTTGTTATTTTACCCGGCTTGTCCGGAACGAGCGCGTAACCCAGCAGTTGCCGGATTCTGTGGCCGTTTGTTATCTCATCCCGTTTGTAGAGTGCGCCCTGTTCAAAAGCCAGCATCCCGATGGAGGCGCGCAAAGTGCTTTGCGGCAGTCGTTTCAGCCACCGTTCGGGAACAGCTGTGTTGAGTCTGCGGCGGCATGTATCGAGCAGCATGTAAAGGGCGTTCGAGGCGCCGGCCTGGCGGGCCGTTTTGATGAGCTTGTAGTGATCCGGTTGCAATTGGCTCCAGATTTCATGTGCATCGAGCAGGTTGTGATTGATGACGGATAGATCACAGGTTCCCCGGATTGCCAGATAGAGCAGATGATCCTCGGTGGTGAGTTTGCGTATCAGTGCACCCGGGGAGTCAGTGTAGGGCTGACTGCGCTCGAATAGCTGCTGTGTGAATTGCGGGAAATTCTCTGCAGGAGTAATTGTATGGTGCAGATAGAGTCTGCCGGGAATCTGCTGCGGTAATTTCCAGCCGTTCTTACATGGTTTGGCATTCGCTTCGCGCCTGCTGGTCGTCAAATTGACAGGCGTCAGTAAACCATCAATGCATTGACTGGCCCTGTTAATATCCAGCTCCTTGATGAGTAGATCAAGGTTGGCTCCGATACGCGGGGTATCCTGTGGATAGAGACGATCATTGAATGCAGCCGCCTGCAACGGGATTACTGCAATATTTTCAGCCAATAAAGCCTGCACGGCTTTTCCTAGCCACTGTTGCTGCAGTTGATGCAGTTGTTGGATCAGTGGGCTGGCAAACTGGAGGCGCCGCAGTAATTCAGCGGGTTGCTGATCAAGTTGCTGCAGACGTTGCAGCAGCAGTGGAGCGAGCCTGCCGACGGGGGAGATCGGTTGATCGAGTTCATCGACGAGGAATTGAATAAAGTCATCGTCGAGTTCATCGCTGTCATTGTTCGACAGTCGTGCCAGGCGCTGCAGGGAAATAAGGTGATTTTTCATTTGCTGAGAGTGGAGAAGTCAGTGCCCTGGGCAAGATCAAATTTTTCATCGAGTTCCAGGGTGCGAATCAGGCTGTCAACCAGCGCCTGGCCATGTTCACGCTGTACTTCGGCAAGAATAAGCCGCACAGCATTGCGATTATAGCCGCTGCCAAATTGCAGTTGCTGCTCGATAAGTTCCAGCGCGCGTTGTGGAGTCATAGTGATAAATTTGAGGTGGAAATAAGTGCCGATCGCTGAATTGCATGACATTAACTAGCGGGAGCAAGTCTCAGACTGACAAGGCATGAAAAAAATCATTTTCTCTCGCCAAGACGCCAAGACCGCAAAGGTTTTTCTTGGCGAGCTTGGCGTCTTGGCGAGAGTCATGCATTGATATTTGACTCATTTGTAAAGATGTAGGTCACTCAAAGAATACCAGGGGGTAAGCGATAGCGCTTACTTCTGATATTCCATATGTCCGCTATCTTAAATATATTACATCTCGAATTCAGGCAGCTTTTTATCAACCAGAATACCTTTCATGGTGACGTATTTGGGCATGCCATTGTCATCATAATCAGGATAGTCTTCACCCTGTATCAACGGGTAGAGATACTCCTTGCAGGCAGCGGTAATTCCAAAGCCGTCTTCACTGATGTACTCCATCGGCATCATCTTCTCGACGTTGGCAACCTCGCTCAAAGGTGCCTTGCCAATCTCCCATGCGTAGGGGTTGTTGGAGGTGCGCACCACGGTTGGCATAATGGAGTTGTCGCCTGCAATTGCCATCTCGACGCCGGCTTTGCCGAGCGCATAAGCCTGCTCGACATCGGATTTTGATGAGAGGTGGCGCGCTGCACGCTGCAGATAGTCGGCAACGGCCCAGTGAAATTTATAACCCAGTGCGTCCTTGATGATGTTGGCAACAACCGGAGCGGCTCCGCCCAGTTGCGCGTGGCCAAAGTCATCACGGGTTCCCTGCTCGGCAAGGAATCTGCCGTCAGGCCAGTGGGTTCCTTCTGAGACGACGATGGTGCAGTAGTCGTGCTTCTTGACTTTGGCGTCGACTGTGGCGAGGAACTTCTCCTGGTCAAATTCGACTTCAGGAAAGAGAACCACAACGGGGATGTCGTAGTCCTCAACCAGACCGCCGGCAGCGGCGATCCAGCCGGCATGGCGTCCCATCACCTCGATAACGAAGATCTTGGTCGAGGTCTTGGCCATCGAGCGTACGTCGTAGCTGGCTTCAAGGGTTGAAACCGCGATGTATTTTGCAACTGAACCGAAACCCGGGCAGTTATCGGTAATCGGCAGATCATTATCCACGGTTTTGGGTATGTGGATGGCCTGTACCGGGTAGCCCATTTTTTCCGAGAGCTGCGAAACTTTGAAGCAGGTATCTGCGGAGTCTCCGCCGCCATTGTAGAAAAAATAGCCGATGTCATGCGCCTTGAAGACTTCAATGAGGCGCTCATACTCTTTGAGGTTCTCTTCGAGGCTCTTCATTTTATATCGACAGGAGCCGAATGCACCGGATGGGGTGTTGCGCAGCTCGGCAATATCCTGGTCCGATTCCAGGCTGGTATCGATCAGGTTTTCGGTCAAAGCGCCGATAATGCCATTTTGCCCGGCATAGATCTTGCCAATCTTGTCAGGGTGTTTGCGAGCAGTCTCTATAACACCACAGGCTGAAGCGTTAATGACGGCGGTTACACCACCGGATTGTGCATAAAAAGCATTCTTGGCACTCATGTTGTCACTCTCCAAAGATCACATCGAAAAAAATTTTGCCATATTTTACTCTTTTAACCCTGCGGATGCAGTAACTATTGTCAAGGCCTGGCTATTCTCAATGTACCAATAAAATGCCGATATCATAAAAAGATTTAGAATTGCTGGGCGAGGCCTGTTGCCTGCACAGTGCTTGACTCGATTTCACCCTTCTCCTTGGCTTCATGATCAGCTTGTGCCTGCAGTAGTGAGACAGCGCACTCGGCCAGATCGTCATATTCATACACACCGGTGCCATATTGCTGGTAGCCGCGATAAAAAAACTGGCACCTGTAGGTGTTTTCACCGGTTTTGAAGATGGTGAAATGACAATCACCCATTTCCCAGTAGATGAGGGGGCATGAGGTTGTTTCACGATCAGAGAGGTGCAGGCGAATATCCGCATCAGCGAGCTGATACTCGATGATTTTTCCATATCTCTCTTTCAGGGTGGTCTCGATAATCCACTTTTCAGTGGCATTGATATCAGCTATTTCAGGCATTGATGAACTCGCTGGATTTGACTTGCGGTGAAAATAGATTTAGGTTAGTGGGTTGGAGAGTGGTTCGCAATCCAAAAATTGGATGCGGCTATAAAAATATTATCCGGTTGGGTAAGGGAAAACAGGTGAAATTACAACATGCGAATCATATTATTAGGCCCGCCCGGGTCAGGCAAAAGCGTACTGGCGGATAAACTTTCACGCAAGTATAAACTTCCAATTCTCAATATGCACCGAATTTTGTCCTCGATGGCGAATGAAGATACCGAGCTGGGAAGACTGGTGGGCGAATTGTTGCTTGCCTGTGCTCCGATACCGGAAGAGTTGGTCTATTCTGCATTGAAAGAGCCTTGTGACGAGGCAAAAAAAGGTTTCATACTTGACGACTTCCCACGGGAGTTGGTGCATGCAGAGATGCTGCACCAGTTACTGTTAAGCCTTGGCGCCTCACTGGAACTGGTGATAGCGATCAATGTCAAGAATGACGACATCATGGAGCGTCTTGTAGGACAATCACACTGCAATGCCTGCGGTGAAGACTACAACATCTATACGAGCCCACCCATGGTAGAGGGTGTCTGCGATATGTGCGGCGGACGCATCTCCCGCCGGCCTGCTGATTATGAAGAGGGAATATCGAACAGACTGCGTGTCTGTGAAGCGAATCAGAACGAGCTGATTTCACGCTACAAGGAGGAGGGGATTCTGCAGGTCATTCATGGCCTGGCTGATGAACCCAAAGCATATCAGGCAGCCTGCAAGCTGGTTGATGACGCACCACGTATCCCGTTGACTGATCCTGAGATATTGAAACTTCGGGCTGAGAGTGAAGCAAAGAAAAAAAGAGCTGCCAAAAAGCGCACTCGCAAGAAACGGGTCGTCAGAAAAAAAGCCACGACAAAAAGAGTGGTGAGGAAAAAATCCGCTGCGAAGAAGAAAGTGGTGGCAAAAAAATCAGTAGCAAAAAAAGTGACGGCAAAGAAGAAGGTCACAACAAAGAAAAAAGCAGTTGCTAAAAAAGTGGCTGCAAAGAAAAAGTCTGTGGCTAAAAAGACGCTTACGAAAAAGAGAGTGACCACGAAGAAAAAGGTGGTGGCAAAAAAAGCAGTCACTAAGAAAGTGGTGACGAAGAAGGTTGTGGTAAAGAAAAAACCTGCAGCCAAAAAGAAGGTTGCATCAAAGAAAAAAGTCGTAACGAAAAAAATCGTGGCAAAGAAGAGGGGTGCGGCGAAAAAATCAGCTGTGAAGAAAAAAACAGCGGTAAAGAAAAAGTCTGTCGCAAAGAAAAAAGTCAGCAAAAAGAAAAGCGCCAGAAAAAAGCGCGTAACATCTCAATAACCCCGTGGATGTGTGAATAATGCTATCGCATTTCAATCGTGGTCAGCCGGTAAATGCTCCTATGTCTGACGCCACATAGCACTGTAGGAGCGGCCTTCTGGCCGCGATCATGCGCTTGCATGATAATTTGATCGATGTGCCAGCGCTTTGGTCAAAGGATCTCCACCGGATCAACATCCACACTCCATCGAATGCGTCGCGCCTGAGGTTGTTGACGCAGCCATTCCAGCCATGCATCGAGTCGTTGATGCAATAGCTGCCTGTTGTTTGTTTGCAACAGCAGATGCCAGCGAAAATAGCCGGCCTTACGCTCGATCAGCGCAGGTGTAGGACCCCACAATTCAATATGGGGGAGCAACTGCGGTGAGCGGGAGATGGCAAATTGCAGAAATTCCTGAACCTGTTTCGAATCGGTTCCTTCCGCGCGGATCAAAGCCTGGTGAGCAAAGGGCGGCAGTTGGGCGTGTTGGCGTTGTTCCAGCTCATCGCGGGAAAAAGCCTCGTAGCCCTTGTGCAGCAGTGTCTTCAGCAGGGGGTTGTGGGGGTGGCGTGTCTGTATCAACACCCTGCCGGGTTTTTCTGCCCGCCCCGCCCGCCCCGATACCTGCAGCAGCAGCTGTGCGGTGCGTTCAGGTGAGCGGAAATCGGGATTCAGCAATCCCTGGTCGGCATTGAGAATGCCAACAAGTGTGACGCGCGGAAAGTCATGTCCTTTCGCCAGCATCTGTGTGCCGACCATGATGCAGGCGTCGTTTTGATTGACCTGATGCAGCGCTTTTTCAAGTGATCCTTTGCGCCTTGTGGAGTCACGGTCGATCCTGATAACCGGGGTGGAGGGAAACACCTCGCTGAGATACTCCTCCACACGTTCTGTCCCCTGGCCCTGGTAGATCAGGCTTTCCGTGGCGCCGCAGTCGGGGCATTTCTCGGGTTTCACATGCTGGCTGCCGCAGTGATGACACCATAGCCGCTGCAGCTTCTGATGCCATGTCATACGCGCATCACAATGTCTGCACTCCGCAATCCATCCGCAGGCGTGACAGGTGAGTTGCGGTGCATAGCCGCGCCGATTGAGGAATACGATCACCTGGTGATCTCTGTCAATCTCTTCGCGGATGGATTTAACCAGGTCGGAACAGATGCCGGCGCGCAGACGCTGAGCACGGATATCGACCAGGCCGATCTGTGGTGGCTTCGCTTTACCTGCGCGCTGACGCAGTTTGAGCCACTGATAGCGCTCTTTGAGAGCGTTGTGCAGGGTCTCGAGTGAAGGCGTTGCCGAGCCGAGCACCACAGGGATGTTGCTCTGTTTGGCTTTCATGACAGCCAGGTCGCGTGCCGAATAGCGAAAACCCTGCTGCTGTTTGAAGGAGATGTCGTGCTCTTCATCGATGATGATCAGACCGAGCCGGGGCATGGGGGTGAAAATTGCAGAGCGGGTTCCAATCAACAGATCTGCCTCGCCCTTGTGCGCCTGCATCCAGGTTCGTTCTCTATCACCGCCGCTGAGTGCGGAGTGGGAAATTGCAACCACACCATCGACTCCGCGTTGAAAACGGCGCAGCAGTTGCGGCGTCAGGGCAATTTCAGGCACCAGCACCATCACCTGCCGGCCCCGGGAGATCGCCTCGTCAGCCGCATGCAGATAGACTTCCGTCTTGCCTGAACCGGTAATGCCATCCAGTAGCAGAGTGCTGAAGCCGCTCGCAGCATGAATTGTAGCAACCGCCCGTTGCTGTTCCGGCGAGAGGATCACTCTTTTGTCACTCGAGGGAGGCGTAAGCTTTGGCGTTATATCACATCGCTCGATCACTCCCTTTTGCTGCAATCGCCTGAGTGCGGGGGGGATCTCCCCATCGAGAATCCTGAGTTGTTTGTCTGACATACCCTGTTTGCAGTCATGCAGGCTTTTGAGAATGCGTTGCTGCACAGGCGCACTCCTGAAATCATCCGGGGAGATTGTATTTTCAGTCAATTTCCATCCCTGTTCGAGGGTTGGGCCGGGCTGTCTTGACTGCCGCAACCGTGTTGGCAACGCAGCACTCACCACCTCGCCAATCGGATGGTGGTAATAGCTGGCGCACCAGCTTAAAAAATGACGCTCATACTCATCCAGCAAAGGAGTCTTGTCGAGGATCTCGGCGATGGCTTTCAGTGAGTGGGATGGTGGAGCAGCGTCGCTGTGGTCACAAATCTCCCAGATCACTCCTGTGCGCTTGCTGCGGCCAAAAGGGACCCGTACGCGACAGCCGGGAAGTAGCTCCTGAGTCGAAGTATCGTCCGGCGGCAGGTAGTCAAACAGGTTGAAAAGTGGCGCCGCCACAGCAACCCTGATGATCAGGCTATTGCTCATGAATGAAATTGACCGGAATTGAGTATCAATGATCGCATGATGCTTGGCAGGCTGTGGATAACTCTGTGGAAAAGTGATGATGTCAGGTGCTGAAGCACCGGCTTTACTGCACAATCATAATAAACCATGCGTTTTATGGCTTTTTATAAGCGACTGATTCAATTCAGGGATATGGTAAATCAGAAGATTCTGAAATAGTGATTCTTAAAACCTGCTCGTTAGCGGCTGTTTTACAATAGCTGTGCAAAACTCTCTCGGGCATGAGTATATATTTCTTAATGGAGAACTGAAGAAATAACCCATCCCTGGTAGCTAAAATAGGCAAACAGCAGCAGTACACCGCCAACACGGGATATCCGGTGTGTTCCTTTCAGCGAATATGCGATACCGGCAATGACCAGAGTCAATGCCAGCATAACGGGCATGTCCCGGGTGAGAACTTCTGCTGCAACGGGGCCGGGCGCAACCAGGCCGGGAATCGACAATACTGCCATGAGGTTATAGAGGTTCGAGCCAAGTACGTTGCCAATCGCCAGGTCGGGTTCATTTTTCAGAGCACTGGCAATACTGGCGGCAAGTTCGGGCAGGCTGGTGCCAAGTGCTACGATGGTCAAGCCGATAACAAGATCACTGACGCCAAGCGCCTCGGCAATGCCGACAGCTCCCCATACCAGTAGTTTTGATGCAATCAGCAAGCCTGTCAAACCGAGAATAAGCCACATGACGGCTTTGCTCGTCGGCATCTCATCCGGCATTTCAGCCTCGATCTCAGCTGCGAGGATTTCATCAGCCCCCCCGGAGGCGATTTTCCACATGTAGAAGAGCACCACAAACAGCAGCAGCAGAAGGATCAGGCCGTCGTAGAATCCAAGTACACCATCAATAACGAGTAGAAAAGAGAGTATGGTGACGCCGACAACGATTGGATATTCACGTTGCAGGGTTTTCGAGGCGATTGTTAGTGGAACGATGAGAGCGGTTAATCCCAGAATCAGGCCGATGTTGGCGATGTTGGAGCCAATCGCATTGCCGATAGCCAGTCCTGCATTTCCACTCAAGGCAGCCATGCCAGAGACAAGTATTTCAGGGGCAGAGGTGCCGAAGCCGACAATGGTGAGGCCGATCACCAGTGTTGAAACGCCAAGATTCTGCGCCAGGGCTGCTGCGCCGGCAACAAAGCGATCAGCTGTGACGACCAGCAGTACCAGGCCAGCCAGAATGGCGACAATTTCAATCCACATAGAGCGTTTCGTCTACAAAAATTTAAATCAGGGCGTGATTGTTTCAGATCACAGGCTCAGAGACAAGTTGCAGCGAGTGCTTTGTCAACGAAATCATGACGCAATGTAATTTCTCAATAACTCCGTACAGAAAAGCAGGGTTGGGACCAGCTTTTCAGGGCTGTATTCACGCGTCCCTGGAAGGCTGGTCCTGATCCTGCGCAAACCTAAATAATGCACGTGATATTTGAGAAGTTACGACGCAATTCATTATTTCGTTGAGAGTGCCATGATTATGATCTGGATCAATGCAATTTCCGCCAACTACTATATAATTAATCGATGAAATACTATTATAGATATGGTCTATTCTGGTATATACTTAACAGTACATTTCAACAAACTTGCAATTACTTGCGTGGGAGAATAATGATGAAAAAACATGTTGCATTAGCACTTTTTGCTGCAATCACACTCGTCGCGGCGTCCAGCGCCTCGGCCTTCTGGAATAGTAATGACAACAGGGGAGGCTGGGATGACGAGTATGATGAATGGGACCCCAGATACTGGATGGACGAGATGGAAGACTTCTTCGACGATGACGATGATGACTACTATCGTTATGGCCGTGGTGGCCGTGGTGGCCCATATGGCGGCGGCGGTCCATATGGTGGGGGTGGTTATGGTCCAGGTCCTTACGGTGGCGGCGGTTATGGCCCGATGCCTTACGGCGGTGGATACGGTCCGGGACCAGGTCCTTACGGTGGCGGTGGCGGCGGTTATGGTCCGGCTCCTTACGGATATGCTCCTCCTGCGCCACAAGCAGCACCTGCCCCGGCAGCGCCTGTAGTACGATAAGTCTGCTCTGACTGATCATTGATTGGCGGTCAGTGAAGGCCAGCCCGGATTATTCCGGGCTGGCCTTTATTTTTTGCTAATAGCAAACTTCTATTGATGCGGTTGTAACAATTAACTTTGCTATTTGTGATTCCTCGATTAAACTCTGCTTCATCCAGTCATTTACTGGATGAATTCATTCAATAACGGAGGAAATCATATGTCACTCAAAGGTTCACAAACCGAAACCAGTCTTAAAGATGCATTTGCCGGGGAGTCCCAGGCAAATCGCCGCTATCTCTATTTCGCAGCAAAAGCAGATGTCGAAGGTTATAACGATGTTGCTGCGGTATTCCGTTCAACAGCCGAAGGCGAAACCGGCCATGCACACGGCCATCTTGAATATCTTGAAGAGGTGGGTGATCCGGCAACCGGCCTGCCGATCGGCGGTAGCAGCGATAACCTGAAAGCGGCAATCGCCGGCGAGACTCACGAGTATACCGATATGTATCCCGGTATGGCGAAAACCGCTCGTGATGAAGGTTTTGACGAAATCGCAGACTGGTTTGAGACGCTGGCTAAAGCCGAGCGTTCACACGCCAATCGTTTCCAGAAAGCGCTGGACTCTCTGGACGATTAGTAGCCTGTCCAATCTCTCAACTCTGCTCCTCTATGGATTTGGGTTGAGAGTCAACAATCCCATTGTTACTGCCATCGAATGTGCTGATTTTTAGGCGCATCAACAGGCAACAGAACACACTAGGAGACTCGCTATGGCGACAGTTCGCGAAGGCAGCCTCGAGGCGCCAACACGCCATCCTCTCGATTGGCACAATCCGGAATTCTATGATCAGGATAACCTCTTCAGTGAGTTGGAGCGGGTTTTCGATATCTGTCATGGATGCCGCAGGTGTGTCAGCCTGTGTCACTCGTTTCCTACACTGTTTGACCTCGTTGATGAATCCGATACCATGGAAGTCGACGGCGTTGCCAAAGAGGATTACTGGAGTGTCGTCGATCACTGTTACCTGTGCGATCTCTGTTATCTGACCAAATGTCCCTATGTACCGCCACATGAGTGGAATATCGATTTTCCACATCTGATGCTGCGCGCCAAAGCCGTTAAATTCAAACAGCAGGGTGCTTCACTGCGCGACAAGGTGCTCAGCAGTACCGATAGTGTTGGCAAACTGGCCGCTCTCCCTGTGGTATCGAGCGTGGTCAACGCGGCCAATGCAAATGCAGGCATGCGCAAGCTTCTGCAAAGCACTCTCGGCGTCAGTGCTGACGCGGTTTTACCAAAATATTACAGCAACAGCATGCGTCAACGCATGATCCCCGATAGTGGAGAGGGCGCCACGCCTGCGGGCAGGACAACCGGCTGCGTTGCTCTGTTTGCCACCTGTTACGGAAACCGTAATGATCCCCGCATGGGTGTCGATCTGAAGGCGGTATTTGAACACAATGGTATTCCCGTAACACTGGCTGAGAAAGAGCAGTGCTGCGGCATGCCCAAGCTCGAACTGGGTGATCTCGATGCCGTGAGGCGGGCTAAAGAGGCGAATATCCCGGTACTGGCGAAACTTGTCGATGCAGGCTGGGATATTGTAGCTCCTATTCCTTCATGCGCATTGATGTTCAGGCAGGAGTTGCCGCTGATGTTTCCTGATGATGAGGATGTCATCAAGGTCCAGCAGGCAATTTTCGATCCTTTTGAGTACCTGATGCTGCGTCACAAGCACGATTTGCTGAAAACAGATTTTAAAAACCCGCTGGGCAGGGTTGCCTACCAGGTCGCCTGCCATCAGCGAGTGCAGAAGATCGGACTCAAGACCCGTGACCTGCTGCAGCTGATTCCTGATACCGAAATAGAGACCATCGAGCGCTGTTCAGGGCATGACGGAACCTATGCCGTCAAAGTGGAATTTCACGAAATTTCGATGAAAATCGCCCGTCCGGTCGTCAACCGGGTGCGCAAGTTTGAAGCTGACTACCTGACCAGCGACTGCATCATGGCGGGCAGGCAAATTGCCCACGGGCTTGATGACGGCACCGATGCGATGCACCCCATGACCCTGATTCGCAAGGCTTACGGAATATGACCATGGCATTATTAACACGAGACGATCTCTATTCACTGGAGCAGTATGCAGAGCGCCGTGCAGAGATGCGCACCGTTGTAATGAAACATAAAAAAGACAGGCAGCTGCACATCGGTCCACATGCGACCCTCTATTTCGAGGACAAACAGACCATGTTGTACCAGATTCAGGAGATGCTGCGCGTCGAACGCATCTTTGAAGCCGCTGCCATACAGGAGGAGCTGGATACTTATAACCCCCTGATACCGGACGGCAGCAACTGGAAGGCAACCTTCATGATCGAATATACCAATGTCGAAGAGCGTCAGCAGGCATTGGCGCAGATGGTCGGAATCGAGCAGCAGGTGTGGATGCAGGTGCAGGGTTGTGATCGGGTTTATGCCATTGCCGATGAAGACCTCGAGCGTGCAGATGAGGAGAAGACATCGGCAGTACACTTTCTGCGCTTTGAACTCTCAGCAGAGATGGTTGAGGCAGTCCGCGCAGGCGTCGATATCAACGCCGGCATTGATCATTCCAGTTACACGCACAGCCTTGAGCCGATTCCTCGCAACATCCGCGACTCACTGGCCCGGGATCTCTCATAGTTTCCCGTCATTGCGAGCGGAGTGCGCTAATCTCGCTGTTGTAGATTTAGTCTACCAGGAATATGCTAGGCTTCATCTTCTGACCTGAAGAGTGAGTCACTCGATGATGCGCACAACAGCCCTCGACTATCTTGGCGTGAGCCAGGATCACGCCAGCCATTTTGAGAAACTGATCTCTGCCATTGGTGCTTTTCTTGGCATCCTTGTTGCGATCCTTGTCACCACCTGGTTTACCGGCGCAGACTCCCTTGTTTACATTATCCCGTCGATGGGCGCGACCGCAGTACTGCTGTTTGCGGTACCGCATGGTGCACTGGCGCAGCCGTGGAACGTGTTTGGCGGGCATCTGATTTCAGCACTGATAGGCGTGGCCTGCGCCCAGTGGATTCCGCAAATCACTCTTGCCGCCGCTGCTGCTGTGGGGGTCTCCGTCGCTGCTATGTACTATCTGCGCTGTATTCATCCGCCGGGCGGCGCGACAGCCCTGGCTGCCGTGATTGGCGGTGAATCCATTCAGCAGCTGGGCTATCATTACCTGCTGACTCCGGTGCTGATCAATGTTGTTGCCATCCTTGTTGTGGCGGTGCTGTTCAATGCTCTGTTTCAGTGGCGCAGATATCCCGCAGCACTGATGCAGCAAAAGCAGGAAACAGCACAGACACCGTTGGATTATGCACCTGTCGATCATGCTGATCTGGTGTATGCTCTCAGTCAGATCGATTCATTCATCGATGTGACTGAGGATGACCTGCTGAAAATCTACCAGCTTGCAACTGGCAGAGACGTCGGCACGGACTCGAACAATCCGTAGGGCGCAATAAGCGACAGCGCATTGCGCCGCACACATTGATATTTGCAACGATATTATTTTAGAGGCTGTTTGATGCAATTATTGTGGCTGTTGACCTTTTTTGCCGTCCTCATCTGGTCTGCCATCAACCCGCATGACTATCCAACCTGGATTCTTGAGACTCTGCCGGCGTTGATTGCGTTGCTTGTCATGGCAATGACACGCCGTACATTCCCCCTCACCCCGATGCTCTATGTGTTGGTTCTGCTGCACAGCATCCTGTTGATGGTCGGCGCCCACTACACCTATGCAGAAGTGCCGCTGTTTGACTGGATCGGTGAGATGTTCGGGCATGCGCGCAATAACTTCGACAAGCTGGGGCATTTTATGCAGGGATTCGTGCCGGCGATAGCAGCGCGTGAAATTCTGATTCGCAAGGAGGTTGTCAATGGACGCAGCTGGTTGAATGTCATCGTGGTCTCAGTCTGTCTGGCATTCAGCGCCTTTTATGAGCTGTTGGAGTGGCTCGCTGCTGAGATCATGGGCGGTGGTGCAGATGCATTTCTCGGCACCCAGGGATATGTGTGGGATACGCAGAGTGATATGGCGTATGCCCTGCTGGGAGCTATAGCCGCTCTTGTCCTGCTGGGACGCATGCATGACGCTCAGTTGGCCCGCTTGCAACAAACGTCTCAATAACCGAGTGCATCATTTGAGCTCGCCAATACGTTGTCGTTTATTGAATAATTCCAGTGTCGTTATGCAAAACTCCAGTCCGAAAAACGATGCACGGGGTCACACAACTCACTGAGCGCTCTTCCCTGCCAGTTACCCAGTATCACACCGTGCAGGCGTAGTCCCTGTACTGATTTTGCCTGCCTGAGCTGTTGCAGCAGCTGTGGCTGCGGGGGGAAGCGTCCGTCGCTGATCAGCAATATATCCGCCTGCCGCCACTGCTGTTGCTGCTGTTTGCGAAGCGCCTGGATCAGCGGCTGAGTGACATCCGTGCCGCCATGAAAGGATTGCTGCAGAAACTGCAGCAGTCTGCCAAGTCCCCCGGTGGTCAGATCCAGCTCATGTTCAAGAATCTGTTCAGGGCCGCTGAAACTATAGAGATAGCAGCGGCGTTGTTCTTCAAAAGCGATGCGCAGGGCTTCGATAACCAGTGCCTTGGCGATCTGCTCTGGCTCTCCCTGCATCGAGCCGGAGGTGTCGAGACAGAGGATTATCGGACCCTGGCCCCTGGTGGATTTTGTCTGCTCCTGCTGTTCGATGATGTCGTGCTCCTGCGGGGTATGTTCGGAGAGCACACCCTGCAGCTGATAGGTCATAAGAGTCCTTTCAGCGCGTTTTAGTGGAAATTGCGCCTGTGGATTGTTCACTTTCCGCGTTCAGTTGGGTACTGTCCTGCTTCTGCTTCTGCTTCTGCTTCTGCGTTGAGGTGGAAGGGTGGGGTGGGGGCTCCTGCTCATCAGCAGGCCGACCTGCACCAGCTTAATTCGAGGCTGCGGATGATGAGTCCAGATGATCCGACAGGCCATCATGGTCTTCAAATGCAGAATCCCTGTCCCTGATATTCTGCCGCTGTGCCTGTTTGTCATCAAAGCTATCGACTCCAGCGATCTTGCGCGAAAACTCCTCTGCGCTGCTGACTCCGTCTAAAATGCTCTCCACGACCGAGTCGGTCAACTCCTCCTGTTGGTGACAATATTGAACGATATCCAGTGCTTCAAGGCGCTTGAGGATTGTTAGGCAGATATGTTCTTCAGGCCAGCTTAACTGTTGTGCACAAGGCAACTCACCGGCAAGCAGGGATTCGCGCCACTGCATCACACCGGCTGCGCGCTGATACAGCTCGCCATGCGAGTGAGTGATGACCAGTGCATAGAGCGATTCCGGCAATTCGTCGAGGATGGCGAATTTTTGATCCAGAGCGTGCAGGCTGTG
The DNA here is from genome assembly GCA_030145485.1 of Chromatiales bacterium. Lineage (GTDB taxonomy): Bacteria > Pseudomonadota > Gammaproteobacteria > Chromatiales > Chromatiaceae > Sva-25. Next base: position 11,346 of record JAQYVP010000088.1, on the reverse strand, counting down.
CATCTTGGCTACTCACGCTGCAACTTTGAGTAGCCGGCAGTGACCAGCTCCATTCTGTTCGAGAGACTGGATGCCGCCTCAATTGCCCTGCTTAGACTACGTGCAGCTTTTTCGCTGAAAGCGGCTGGAATCCACAGGTGCTCGGCGATGGTCTGCTCGAGCGACAGCTGTTGCTGCTGCAGCTTTCCCTTGAGGAGATTGATGTCGTCAAAAATAGCTTGCGTTTCGCGGCTGCGTGCGTTGATAAAGACCTCTGCATAACGGGCCGCTTCCATTATCGGGGTGTTTTGATGATGATGGCTGAGCCGGTTGGCTGATTTGTTGATGTAGGCATTGATGTGTTTCCATTTGCCATTGATGTGGCACTGCTGGTAGATGTCATCAAAAAAACTCACCAGCAGTTCATCCCGCGTGTAACCCGTTCCTTTGTTGCTGCGGTCATCTTCATCCGGTGGAGCCAGGTAGAGTGGTTCACCATCACGTGTTGCCACTTTGCTTTTATCCTTGAGTGTCGTGGGGCGGCCATCACTATCCTCGTAGAGCGGCTCACCAGCAGCGTTCCTGCTTTGTGTGGTGCTGCTGGCTTCCTTCTGCAGTGTGGTCTCCCAGGTATGTACCAGCTTCTCCAGTCGCTCATGATTGAAGCCGCTGCCGATTCCCATGTGCGACTGATACCATTCTGAAATCAGCTTGCGGTGCCCGGGCTCATCCCACAGGCAGTGCTGCAGCAGCCAGCAGTCCCAGATCGAGATGCTGGTACGTTCGTTGGTGACGGCGGAGACCTGCATCAGTTTAATGATCTTGCGCCAGCGCCTGTCAGAGATATAGAGGCTTTTCTGTTGCAGATAGAGGCGCAGTGTTTGCAGCAGCAGCATAACATCTTGCGGCAGTGTGACACTTTGCGCCTGTTGCTGGATCTGTCTGACTTCCTGCATACTCAGACGTTCGTTTTCAGGTACAGGCCGCTGCGCGGAATCACTCAATGCCAGCAGCTGTGGAAAGGCTTTTTCTGAGACAGGGCTGACCTTGTAGCGGCACAGGAAACGATCATAGAGGGCATCGAGTTCGGGATTGTCCGGCAGTTCGTTGCTGGCCCCGATGACGGCAATCAGGGGGAGTTTGATGCGCTGGTCGCCATTATCGAATTCTCGTTCATTGAGGATCGTCAGCAGCGCATTCAAAATGACGCTGTTGGCCTTGAATACCTCATCGATAAAAGCAATATTTGCACCAGGGAGGTAGCATTTGGTGAGGCGCTCGTAGCGGTCGTTTTCCAGCGCTTTGATCGACAGCGGGCCGAACAGCTCTTCAGGTACAGTGAAGCGCGTCAGCAGCCGCTCGAAGTAGTCGCCCTCCCGGAATACCAGGTGCAGACGACGAGCAAGGATGCTTTTTGCAGTACCAGGCTCCCCAATCAGCAGCAGGTGTTCTCCCGCGAGGGCCGACAGCAGCGCCAGGCGCACGGCGGTATCACGTTCGATGAGATCGTGCAGCAGGTAGTCGCGCAGTTTTCCGAGGCGTTGTTTCATTTTTTCAGGAATCTCTTATTCTTTTCCACAGATGAACACAGATACACACAGATAAGGCATCGATTCCGCGTGGTAACCTAAAACCTGAGTAACTATTCAGCACCTACGGGATCGTCACTGCTAGCGGGTATACCTTCCGGAAAATGCCGTGAATACATCCATGTAGGCTCGCTTCGGCATCCCTGCCTCCGACGTTTTCTCCAGATACACCCGCGAGCAGTGACTTATTTTGCTGGTTTAAGAAGATGCTGAATAGTTACAAACCTAAAACCTAAAACTTACCTCATCCCGTAAAAATTCGTGCAAACTGTGAGCGCATCTCTTTGAAACTGGCCTCACGTATCGTCTGCAGCAGTTCATCGAGACGGAACTTGTGATGCCCTTCATAGACGACACCCATCTGCTCCATCTCCGCCAGTCCTGTCTCACGCGCATGTTCGACGAAACCTTCATTTTTCCAGAAGAATGCGCCTGGCATGGTTGTCGGAATCACCAGTGCATAGAAGAGAATGCGGCTTGTATAGGCTGCCAGCAGCAGCATTGCAGGCAGCAGTGCGGTGGCAATCAAGCCGGGCATGGATGCGCCTGCAGCCGCTAGCGTGATCAACAGCAGCAGGTTGACGCCGAGCAGGGCATTGCGCAGCCTGTAGGTTTTTCCAAAGGTGGTGGTCTGCTCATAGTGGGCGGCAGCGCCTTCATTGCCAGCCTGTTTTAAATCCCGGGCATGGAACCAGTGGGCGATATTCTCCAGTGCGACACCGGTGGCGCAAATGACTGCCAGGAGCTGCAGTAGTGGTGCGTCGATTCCGTTGATTGCCGTGGCGACCACTGCTATCAACAGGCTGCCAAGCGACAGCATGGTTTCATAGAATGCACTGCCTGTCTGCCAGTGGTCCCAGAAGGGGCGGGCAGGGATGCGATAGAGTTTGTACATGTACCAGGAGCCGAGAGCGGCGCCAAGCACACCGGTTATGCTGAAGAGTACCACCAGCCAGTGTGCGATTTTGTGATCGAACAGCGACATCAGCGCAAAGCCGCTGAGGCTGGCGAAAAACAGCGATACGCCGGCGATTTCACGACTCACGGGCGAGTGTCGCAGGTTGTAAAAACCTCGGTAGAAACGGTGTGGTTTGCCCAGATGCATGTTCAGCTTGAACAGTCCGAAGCCCATGAGTGCGACCAGGATTCCCAGCAACGGCAGCCAGGCGCTGCTCTCTTTGAGCTGCTGCAGGGGGGCAGCCACAGCAAGCGAGCCAAACAGTGAGCCGATCACCAGCAGCACAAACGCGCCCATCACCGCCTGGCTGAGGAGGGTGAAGATGGCATGTGCATTTTCATGCGAACTCAAGAGGATTTTCCAGTTCCAGTAGCGCTCCCTGCCATGCTTCTCATCAACCGCAGGCTTGAACATCCCCGCCTTGTCATCACGGTGATATTTCAGCGGTGTCGAGTCGGTACGGGTCATCTCACGATGTGTCGAACGTGTCTGCTGGAAACGGATGTTGGGGTGGGTGATGTCGGTGCGCGGGAATCCGGGGATTTCGGTTTTTGCCTGGCTGCGTCCCTCGGGGATATTTTCGATGACGCCGAAATCCAGCGCATTACCCAGGCAGGCGGCGACACAGGCTGGCTTGAGGCCAACCTCGAGGCGGTCGGCGCACATGTTGCATTTAGTCACCTGGCCCTTGACCGGGTCCAGTTGCGGCGCATTGTAGGGGCAGACCCAGGTACAGTAGCCGCAGCCGAAACAGATGTCGGGATCCTGAAGTACAGCGCCATACTCGGCAAATTTGGTGTAGGCGCGTGTCGGACACCCCTTCAGGCAGACGGTGTCGTCACAATGATTGCATGCCATGGAGATGTTGAGCCGCTGATAGGCGGGGAAGCTTCCACCCTCGACGAAACCCACGGATCTGAATGCGATGTGTGCAGGGTTGTCATTCTTTTCACTGCAGGCGGCTTCACAAGCATGACAGCCAATGCAGTTGTCGATATTGAGAAAAAATCCATGCTGCTTATAACGATTGGGATTGTCACCAATGCCGACATCATCATTGATATCGAGGCTCTTGTCACGCAGTTCATCGGCCTCGAAGACAGTCTCTATGCTGGCGCCGTAGCGGTTGTGGGTTTTGCTTTGCTTGTCCCACAAGAAGGCGTATTCAGGTTCGTCGCTTCTGACATTGATCATCCTAGAACCCCCGCATCTCCATGCTCATCTGAGCCGTTGCCTGCTGATCTTCGACGCACTCGACACGCACTGCAGACTGTTTGAAGGCAGGCTGTCGGGAGTGAGGGTCCAGCAGTCCCAGCGTCAGGCGGTTGACACAGTCATGGAAATGAAAAGGGATAAAAATCATGTTTTCTGGCACCCGCTGAGTGCACATCGCCATGACCACGGCATCACCGCGGCGGGAGATGCAGCGCACATACTCGCTGTGCACGATGCCGAGTTCTTGTGCGGCATCTGGGTTGATCTCCATGAACGGGATAGGGCTGTACTTGTTGTTGCCTACCTTGCCGGTCTTGGTGCGGGTGTGAAAATGCTCCACCAGGCGGCCGGTATTGAGCCATAACGGGTAATCGTCGTCAGGTACTTCGTTGTTGTCGATGAACGGCAATGGAATCAGCTTGGCCTTGCCGTCTGCGTAGCGGAATGTTCCTGCCTCGGTATAGAGGCGTTTGCCACCGGCGGGTGGTTCGACTCCTCTGTCAGCCTCTTCGCTGGTGTAGGGCCACTGGATGCCGCGCTGTGCCTCGATCTTGTCGTGCGACATGCCGGAGATATCGAGCAGACGGCCCTTGGAGAGTTCGCACATCTCGTCGAAAACATCGGATAGCGCTTGCGGAAATTTAATTTTGCTGCCGTTTTCAAAACGCTTTGCCACTTCATTGAAGATCCACAGGTCTGCCTGCGACTCTCCGGGTGCATCGGTGACCTTTCGCACGATGTTGACGCGGCGTTCTGTGTTAGTGAAGACGCCCTCTTTCTCCGCCCAGGTCGCCGCAGGCAGATAGAGGTGAGCATACTGAGTGGTCTCCACGTCGGCGTAGGAGTCCTGCACCACCAGGAAGTCGAGTTTCTCCAGGGTCTTGCGGATACGCTCCGTGTTTGCCATGGAGGTCATCGGGTTGGTTGCAATCAGCCACAGTCCCTTGATCTGCCCGGTTTCGATAGCCGGAAAGATATCTGTCTCTGTGAGGCCACGTTGCTTGGGGAAGAACTCTGCATCGATGCCCCAGAATTTGTCAATCTCTTCACTGTCCTCCGGTTTCTCCAGTACACGATAGCCGGGCAGACCGGAGCAGGAGGACCACTCGCGGGTTCCCATGGCATTGCACTGGCCGGTAATAGAGAGGCTGGTTCCGCCGGCCTTGCCGATGTTGCCGGTAATCAGGTTGAGATTGTTGATGCCGACCACACCGTCCGAGCCATGGGTGCTCTGATTGATGCCCATGGTCCAGATGCTCATGGCTGCATCTGCGTTGGCATAGAGTCTGGCGACGTTGCGGATGGTATCTTCATCGATGCCGCAGATCTTTGAGGCGCTGACCGGATCGTATTTCTGCACCTCTTTTTCCATCAGTTCGAAGTCGGCGCAGTTGGCGGCAATATAGTCGCGATCCTCGAGGCCTTCGTCGAGAATGACGTGCATGAGGGCATTTTGCAGCACCACGTCGGTGCCGGGCGTGATTGCTAGATGCATGTCGGCATTCTGCGCCAGCATGGTGACACGCGGGTCGACTACGATCAGCGGGAAGTTGCGCTTCTCCTGGGCCTCCTTCATGCGCCAGTAGATGATCGGGTGCTGCTCCGGAAGGTTGGATCCCCAGGCGATCAGGCAGTCGGTGTGTTCGAAGTCCTTGTAGTTGCCTGGAGGTCCGTCGGAACCGAATGAGCGTTTGTAGCCGGAGACGGCAGAGGACATGCACAGCGTGGTGTTGCCGTCGTAGTTGTTGGTGCCGATGCAGCCACGCGCCGGTTTGCCGAGGGTATAGAACTCCTCGGTCAATAGCTGTCCGGTGGAGACTATGGCAAAGGAGTCGCGGCCATAGGTTTTCTGGATACGCAGGATCTCATGCGCCATCTTGTCGAGCGCATGATGCCACTCAACCTGTTCGTATCCCTCATGGATATGATCGCGCAGCAGCGACTTGTCACCGCGCCCGTCCGCGGTGAAGATTTCATGTTCGAAGATGCCCTTGACGCACAGCTTGCCGCGATTGACGTCCGCGCCGCCGACACCGCGTGAAGAGACAGGTTTGCCATCGGCATTCAGACCAACTTCGATGGAGCAGCCGGTCGAGCAGTAGTCGCAGGTGGTGTATTTCCACTCGACGATGCCTTTATCCGCAATTTTGACCGGATTTTTTTACTGCGACCAAATAGCATTTCAGTTACCTGTGTTTTTTCTTGCGAGATCAAGCTTCAGGCTGAGATTGCATGAAAGCCTTTTAAATATCTCGCAAAGGCGCAAAGCTTCCGCGTCCTGCTTACGCCCCTGACCTACATCCATGTAGGCCAAGCTCGCCAAGAAAAACCTTTGTGGTCTTTGCGTCTTGGCGAGAAAAATTGTTTTTCATGTCTCGTCAGTCTGAGATCTGATCTCGCAGTATGTGACCCATACCTCTATGATCAATCTACCGGTATACGCAAATAGACCATGTTGTTTTCGACCTTGGTGTCGTAGACATTGGTGCAGCCTTCATCGGCTCCCAATGCCTCACCGCTGGCAAGATCGATCTTCCAGTTGTGCAGCGGGCAGGTGATGGCTGTGCCGTGTACGATGCCCTGTGATAGCGGCCCCTGCTTATGCGGGCAGGCGTCCTTGACGGCAAAGATGCGGTCATCGCTGGTGCGGAATATGGCGATATTTTCGTCGGCGGTCTTGACGACACGCGAACCAAGCACGGGAATCTCATCGAGTTGTGTAATTTCAATCCAGTCGGACATGATCTTTCTCCCTGTTAAAACTGGCCCTGCTGCGTATGTGCATTCAAGGCAAATTATCATCTGGTTTGTAGGATGTGGTGAGGTACGAACCGCATCGATTGCGACAGATGCGGTTCGCAAGCCCACCACATCCTACGTAAGAGCCGTAGAGTGGCAACAAGCTTCGTGCATTGCACCGAAAAATCTTATTCAATTGTAATCGGTATGAATTCATTTGCATTCTTGCCCTCGGCATGCGCTTTCCACGGGTCGATCTGAGCAGGTTTCTGCGAGATCAGGAAGCGTGCATGCAGCGCTTTGCGGTTCTCTTCATCATCGATGATCGCCTTCTTGATCTTCTTCAGGCCGACACGTTCGACCCAGGGCGCCGTACGCTCGAGGTAGTGGGCATCTTCGCGATAGAGTTGCGAGAAGGCGCCGCAGTATTCAAGCACCTCCTCCTCGGTCTCAACCTTGGTGAGGAAATCGGTGACGCGCACCTTGATGCCGCCGTTGCCGCCGACATGCAACTCATAGCCGGATTCGACGCACACCACGCCGAAATCCTTGATAGTCGCCTCGGCGCAGTTGCGTGGGCAGCCGGAGACCGCCAGTTTGTATTTGTGCGGCATCCACGAACCCCAGGTGAGCTCTTCGAGTTTGATACCGAGTCCGGTCGAGTCCTGTGTGCCCATGCGGCACCAGGTATCTCCCACGCAGGTTTTACAGGTGCGCATCGCCTTGCCATAGGTGTGTCCGGAGACAAATCCGGCTTCGCTGAGATCTTTCCACATAGCGGGAAGATCTCCTTTCTGGATGCCGAACATATCGATGCGTTGGCCACCTGTGACCTTCATTTCAGGTACATTATACTTGTCAGCGACATCTGCAATGGCGCGCAAATCCGAGGGGGTGCAGAGACCGCCGAACATGCGCGGCACCACCGATTAGCTGCCGTCTTTTTGAATATTGCCGTGTGCTCTCTCATTGATAAAGCGAGACTGACTGTCATCTTCGTACTCTTCAGGCCAGGCGCACAGCAGGTAGTAATTGAGTGCATTGCGACATGCCGGGCAGCCGTCGGGTGTTTTCCACTCGAAAAAGTCACGCACAGCAGGCATTGTTTTGAGTTGCTGCTGGATCATGCTGCTGCGCACTTCATCGTGCGTATAATCGGTGCAGCCGCACATCGGTTTCTTGCTGGGTGCATCCTCGTAGTCACCGCCAAGTGTGTGCGCCAGCAGCGATTCGACCAGACCGGTACAGGAGCCGCAGGAGGCGGATGCCTTGGTATGAGCGCGAACGTCATCCAGGGTAAAGAGTTTTTTGTCGGTAATGGCGTTGACGATGTCGCCTTTGCAGATGCCGTTACAGCCACAGATCTCGGCGCTGTCGGCCATCAGAGAGACACGTGTCTCGTCACCATGCCCGGAATCGCCCAGGTGATGCTGCCCGAACAGGACTGTGTTGCGAAATTCAGAGATGTCGGTTCCGTCCTTCATCATCTGGAAGTACCAGGTGCCGTCGATGGTATCTCCATAGAGCACCGTGCCGATAATTTTATTGTCGCGCACCACCAGTTTCTTGTAGTTGCCGCCGGCAATATCCTGGAAAACCATCTCTTCGGTGTGCTCGTCACCGCTGAAGTCACCCGCAGAGAAGAGTTCGATACCTGTCACTTTTAACTTGGTCGAGGTCACAGTGCCTTCATAGCGGCCGATGCCATGCTCAGCGAGGTGGTTGGCGGCGACTTTTGCCTGTTCAAACAGCGGAGCAACCAGGCCATAGGCGATACCGCGGTGCTGCACGCACTCGCCGATAGCGTAGATGCGCGGATCAAAGGTCTGCATAGTGTCGTTGACGACGATGCCGCGTTCACAGTGCAGGCCGGACTCCTGTGCAAGTGTAATGTTCGGCTTGATGCCGACTGCCATCACCAGCAGATCGGCTTCGATTTGCGTGCCGTCTTTGAAGCGCAGTCCGGTAATGCGGTCTTCGCCAAGAATCTCCTCGGTGGTATGCTCCATGAGGAATTTCATGCCACGCTTTTCAAGCGATTTTTGCAGCATTTTTGCAGCCGGCTTGTCGAGCTGGCGCTCCATCAGCCTGTCCATGATGTGTATCACGGTAACGTCCATGCCCTGCTTCATGAGGCCGTTTGCCGCCTCTAGTCCAAGCAGACCGCCGCCGATGACGACGGCTTTATGGTAGTGTTCCGAGGCCTCCAGCATGGTGTCGACATCGCCAATATCACGAAAGCCGATAACGCCGTACTTATCAGCGCCCGGAATAGGCAGCATGAAGGGGGTCGATCCCGTGGCAATGATCAGGCGATCATAGGGAGCGGTCGTTCCATCTTCGCCGATGACCTCGCGTCTGGCGCGGTTGATTTTAGTAACCTTGATGCCCTTGAGCAGGGTGATATCGTTGTCGGCGTACCACTGCTCGTCATTGAGCATGATCTCATCGATGGTTTTTTCCGATGCCAGCACCGGAGAGAGCATGATGCGGTTGTAGTTGCCATAGGGCTCCTCACCAAAAACCGTGATGTTATATTTTTCAGGTTCAAGTTTGAGCACCTCTTCGAGAGTGCGTACACCCGCCATACCATTGCCGATAAGAACCAGATTTTCTTTCATTAGAACAAGCTCCAGGATTAATCCTTGAATACTATGAATTGTTGTGATGAAAACGATTTAGTAATTACCAAGCAATTAGCGTGCCAATGCGAATTGTGAGGGGCTGAAGGAAAATCAGGTCAATAGCGTTCTTAACGCACACTATTGGTGCATTAACGAATGCTAATGTTCGATAAGGGATTGTGCAGAAATATCGTCTTAGGTGATTCAGCTATCGATAGCGTCTAACCCTAAAACCTAAAACTTAATACTTTCTCCCCTACTCACACAACTTGATCTTTTTTCCGCTTTGATCACTCTCTTCATGCACGCCCTTCTTCATGGCGATTTTCAGCAGCGGCGGTGTTGCCAGTGTGGTGATGATCACCATTAGCACCACGGCGGAAAACATGGCGCTGTCGATGACGCCGAGTGTTTTGCCTATTGCGGCAAAAACGAGGCCGACTTCACCGCGCGGCATCATGCCCACGCCAATGGAGAGTCGGTTGAGTTGCTTTCCAGCCACTGCGCCTGCAGCCACCTTGCCGACAATGGCTGCAATCAGCAGGCCGGATGCCAGGAAGACGACATTCCAGTCGAGGAAGGTCTCCAGCTTGACCTGTATTCCCATCAATACAAAGAAGATCGGCGCCAGTATGCTCTCAAGCGGGGCAAACAACTCCTGAATTGAGTATTTCTGACGGCGGTGGCTCCCACCCCATGCCGCAAAATGTTTTTCATGCAGCAGCAATCCGGCGGCAAAAGCGCCGATAATGGTAGCAAGTCCCGCCAGGTTGGCGAACCATGCCAGCAGCATCACGAACACAAAGGAGACAAACAATTTTGCCTCCATGACATCGAGCATGGAAAGCAGGCGAATCAGCAGACGAATGATATGCGGGCCAAGCAGCAGTGTGCTGCTGATGAAGAGGGCCGCAATCAGGATCGTGTGGACGATGCTGTTGATCTCCATGCTGCCGGTCACCACGATTCCGGAAACGATGGAGAGCATCACCAGTCCCAGTACATCATCCATCACGGCCGCGCCGAGAATCACATGTGACTCTTTGGAGTCTGTTGCGTTCAAATCCTGGAGTACGCGGGCAGTGATGCCGATGCTGGTAGCGCCCAGTGTGGCGCCGAGAAACATATGCATCGCATGTGAAGCTTCAGGGGTAAGCCACCAGGTCACCATAAAACCCAGTGAGAATGGCAGCAGCACACCCATCAGTGCAACCCGGATCGCATTCATACCGACGTGTTTGAGCTCTTCAACACAGGTGTTAAGACCCACGTGGAACAGCAGGAAGATGACCCCGTAGCGGGAGAAGATATCCACAGCCTGTGCGATGGAGAGATACTCCTGACCATGGGGGCCGCGTGCAATCTCAAGAAAGAGAGCGGCTGTTTGTGGATCCATGATCGAGGAGATGGTTTCGGAAACTGGTGTTCCCGATATCACAATCTGTACAATATTTGTGCAGGCGATGCCTTCTCGCAGGATGATAATCAGGTCATAACCAAGCAGATAGAGCAGATTTCCCATCACTACGCCCATCAGCAGTTCACCCAATACCGTCGGCTGGTTAAAATAGCGTGCGCTGTAACGGCCGATCAGTGCGGCGATCAGAATCAGCGTAACGCCGAAGATAACCGGAGCTATCGGGTCGTTATGCATGATCATCGGATGGCTGACTGAAGTAGAGATGTGGTGCTCCTAGCTCCTCGCATTCCCAGCAGAATCTCTTCCATCACGATCCAGGGATCGCCGCTGCTTTTAATTGCCTGGTCGGCCTCGGCCAGTTTCCTGATCAAGCCGTACCAGCGCTGCAGCGGAAGCCGGCGTGCACCGCTGATAATCTGCTGCTGCCGGCTTTTCCACACAGGGGGTTTTTGCCTGCTGAATACGGTTGCGGGGGGCTCCCTGCGGTTGAGCGCTTCGGCAACACTGGCGGCAAGACGCACTTCACGCGCCACTGACCAGAGCACCACGGGTTCGGGAGTCCCTTCGGCTTTGAGGGTGCGGATTATCTTCATTGCTCTTGCAGTCTCTCCCGCCAGGGCAGCATCCATCAACTCGAAAATCGTAAAATGGGCGCTGCCGGAAGTCGAGGTAGCGACATCTTTCATGGTGATATTGCCAACACCGTGGGTGATGCGCAGCTTTTCGATCTCCTGATCGGCCGCCATGAGGTTGCCTTCGGTTTGCTGTACCAGGAACTGGATCGATTCCCGCGTCAGCTGCAAGCCGTGGTGTTGCGCACGG
>JAQYVP010000085.1 GCA_030145485.1 Chromatiales bacterium | reverse complement strand
CGCTGTCAAAAAATGCGTCTCGCAATTCTCAACGAAGAGGCATTCATGGAGAGCGGCCAGTTTGATCCCGGTATGATTCTGCCGAAGCACCTGATTTAACCCGGATGTTTCATGAATACGCACAATGCTCATACAGTGGTTTATTTTGACAAGAGATTTTCGAAGGAGATCTATGATTGAACACCTCAATATGTTGTCAGTTGTCAGACAAATGTTTACAGCAGCACGGCTCCGCAGAGACACACTCTCTCTAAAATTCTCCTGGCTGTCGAGACGAGGAGCGAAGACCGCTATTGGAATTCTCATCTTAGCCTTGTCAGCACAGAGTTTTCAGGCTTGTGCGTATGAAGTCGAGAAAGTCCTTTTCCTCGTATTTGAAAGTGGCGAAGTGATTGCTTCCAATACCAGGACGGGTCGCTTCGACCGGCTGAAGTTGCATGCCGAGGAGCATATTCTTGATTGCCAGGTGGCGAATGCTATCGCAGTGGTGATCACCAACCGGCGTTTTGCAGCCTATGGCGTGCTTTTCGGAGGATGGCAGAGCAAACGGATCAAGGCCGGTGAAAAACCACAATCGCTGGAGGTGGCAGATTATTCTGCGACACTGGTTACCAGTGATCGTATCCTCAATTTTTCAGGAAGAAGCGGGGCCTGGTCAGAGACCCGCAGGCGAGTGCAATGAACTGGCCCCTTGTCGGGGATTCAAAAAATACCGAACTGAGTACTTCGATACGCTTGCACGAATGTCAGCTTTTGTTAGTCCATGCTGCATGAGCTGTCATTCAACATCTATCCTCATGCAGTCCACTCACCATCAAAGCGGCAATTCTGAATGGCCGGTCACTCAAACCAGACATTGAGATCTCGATGGTGAAAAGGGGAGCTGACTGCCAACTGCTCCGGTCAGTCATCAAATATCAATGAGCGTCTGGTTGAGACTAACACTTCCGGGCGTTCATGAGCAAGTTCGGAAGAACCACGGGCGGCGAAGCGCCTGTGGCAGAGTGGTGCAGATTTACATATTTAGTAGACGTCGTGCATGGTGTTGTAGACGTTAAACTTGCCGGTGGGGGTCACGAGACGCTTGTCCTTGATCACCTTTTTGACTTCCAGTGTGTTGTCATCAATCACCACCAGGGCGGACTCTTGGTCTTTGCCATTCCACACTGAGAACCACACCTCGTCTCCAGCCTTGTTAAATTCTGGCTGGACCACCCGCTTGGGACCATCGCCCAGCTCGGCGATCTCGGCGATCTTCAATACCTTGAACGGCTTGCTCAGATCGTTGATGTCAAACACCGCCACCGACTGGCTGATGGACTCAGCCGGGTTGAGTGCAGTATCCACGTACAAGTGGTGAGATTTGGGATGGGTCTTGATGAACAGCGATCCACCCCCCTGGCCCTTGAGGGTGCGCACTACCTTCCAGGCATTGTCGGGATGGCCCACAGGGTCGGTGCCGATAAAAACGATGCTCTCGTCACCCAGGTGGCTGGTGGCCCACACCGGCCCAAACTCCGGATCCACGAAGTTGGCGCCGCGCCCCGGATGGGGAATCTTGCCCACATCGACGAGCCTCACCAGCTTCTCCTCTTCGGAGTCCACCACAGCGATCTTGTTGGACTTGTTGGCGGCGGACATGAAATAGCGCATAGATGAGTCCCATCCGCCGTCATGCAGGAAGGGGGCGCCGTCGATACTCTTGACCTGGAGGTTGATCAGATCCGAATAGTCGACCATCAGAACCTTACCTGTCTCCTTGACGTTGATGATGAACTGCGGGTGTTTGTGGGAAGCCACGATGGCTGCTACCCGTGGCTCCGGGTGGAACTCCTGGGTGTCCACGGTCATGCCTCTGGTGGAGACGATCTTGATGGGCTCCAGGGTATCCCCTTTCATGATCACGTACTGCGGCGGCCAGTAGGTGCCGGCGACGGCGTACTTGTCCTCCCAGCCCTGGTATTTGGATGTCTCCACTGAACGCGCTTCCATGCCGACCTTGATCTCGGCCACGGTTCCGGGCTCCTCCATCCACAGGTCGACCAGATTGATCCTGGCGTCACGTCCGATGATGTATAGGTAGCGTCCGGAGGCGGAGGGACGGGAGATATGCACCGCATAGCCAGTGGGAATAACCGTCACGATTTCCTTGCTGCCGCCGTCGATGAGGGCAATCTGGCCGCTGTCACGCAGGGTCACGGCGAACAGATTATCCAGATCCAGATTATTCATCTGCCTGGTGGGACGCTCCTCCGGCGGGACGACTACTTTCCAGCTGGCCCGCATATCCTGCATGCCGTACTCGGGGGGAATGGGAGGCTCGTGTTGCACGTAGCGCGCCATCAAGTCCACCTCGGCCTCGTTGAGATCCCCGGAAGTGCCCCAGTTGGGCATTCCTGCGGGAGAGCCATAAGTGATCACGGCCTTGAGATAGGCAGTGCCTTTTTTGCGGGTTATATCGGGAGTGAGGGGCTTGCCGGTGGCCCCCTTGCGCAGTACCCCGTGGCAGCCGGCGCAGCGCTGGAAGAAGACCTTTTTGGCCCTGGCAAATTCCTCGGTGGTCATGGCGGGCCCCTCGGTGGTCATAAGGTCTTTGGTGGCCTCGCCGGTGATGGCTGTGGGGGCACCCTCGTAGCGCATATCCGCTGCGGAGGTTCCGGGGTGACCACTATCGTCAGCCGAGGAAGTTTGTGCGGTCAAAGCCAGCATGGTCAATGCGAAGGCGTTACCGATGAGTTTGGTGGTTTTCATAAGCAGCTCTCTCTTTTGTGGTTCGGTGGGTTGTGTTGTTCATTTAGCTCTCTTCGAATTCCCGCACTACCCACAAAATGGTCATAAGGGACAGGACTTTCTTTCAGCAGGTGCAGTGTCTTCCATCAGTCCGGCCATCCTTTTTTTGGCAACATCATTTTTATGTGTCATTAGCATTTGCCCCTCTTCTTTTCGAAAATAAAATGGCCGGTATGGACGACCAGTCATTCAGTCAATGAGCAGGACGGGCTATTTGGGAGGGTGCTGTGAATGACCGGTCCATCCTCCTATGTGTAGTGTACCTAACGAGGCGATAACTCCGCTTATGCCACCCGGACGGCACAGAGAGCTACATATCCATTGCTACCCGAAATCCGGTATCGTCACTGCGTCTCGAAGGAAAATCACGCCAGCGGTTGGCCGAGCGGATCTCTTTTGGAGTAAAACTCCATGCTCCGCCGCGAATAACGCGTTTGCCGCAGCCGGGTTTTTCCAGTGGAGCACCATTGGCGGGCGCATTGGCGAAGCTGTCATGGTAGCAGTCTGCCACCCATTCAAACACATTGCCGGCTGTATCATGCAAGCCAAGTGAATTTGCTGCAAATTTTCCAACCGGAGCGATTTGAGCGCCGTCCCAGAGTGAATTGCAGCCTTCGCAGTTAGCCCTGGCTACGCCGGCTTCATCACCCCACCAATATTTTGTCTCCGTGCCTGCCCGTGCCGCATATTCCCATTCAGCATCACTGGGCAGACGGTATCGCTTGTGGGTTTTATTGCTGAGCCATTCAGTATAGGCTTTGGCATCCTGCCAGGAGACGTTGAACACAGGATTGTTACCCCGTCCCCAGCCTTCATCATCTGGCATATTGCAATTGGTAGCGGCGCAAAACTGATCGTACTCGTCAAATGTGACTTCAAAAACGCCAATTGCAAACATTCCGGGAGTTACAGCTGTTGGCGGGCGCTCATCGCTGTCGCCCTGCGCATCCCCTCTGACAAACTCGCGACCCTGGATAATGACCATTTCAGGGGCAAGCAAACCATCGACCATCGCATCCTGAAACAGGGATGGCGGAGGCTGTTCCCAGCGGTGAGAAAAATCTGCCCGGCCATTCTCTGTGCTGACACCAAAGCGAATACCGGATAGCGTTTCAACTGGCATTTTGAGTGTCACTCCATCGCTGGTTTCAACCTCAAAATGGTCCACAATGAGCTGTCCCTGATGGATAGCGCCATCCACCAGCGTGATCTGCGTTGATGGCGCGTCCTCTTCGTCGGGAATCATACTATCGATGAAACGAATTTCGCCAGTATCGATGATCTCTAACGAGGTGGGGGTTTTGAACAACAGATTCCGAGTAAGAACCCGCGCTACAAACTGGTCGCCAAAGCGGCTTTTTATAACATCAGGAGTCTGCCGGCGCGAAGTTCGAATGCCTCGCGAGGCGAAACTGATAGCGGCGATATCGCCTGTCGCCAGCGTCAGTGTGGCGTGAAGCACGCGTAGCATGGTCATGTCACTCTCCACGATCTGCCCGCAAAAGCGCTCGCCCTGGCGGGTAGTAAGCAGATCCGGAAGCTTGCCAGCGCCTTTTTTCACGGTGTGCAGCCGATGGTATGGAATGGATATTTTGCCAAATCCGGTGTTGATAGAGAGGGACTCCACGGCGACCGTACCCTGAAGGATATCCCCGTTTGTCATGGTGACAATGTCGAAACCAGAGGCTTTTCCAGCGACGGCAGAAAGGGGAAAAATGAGCAACAGCAAGCCTAATATAAACACCATTGCATCTGCTGCTGTCTGGAAATACCCGCCTTCATTCATAGTGCTGATTTTTTTCATTGCGCTACTCCTTCAAGTTGTCACGCCCACAGAGGCGCGGGTTATTTGTGGCTAAGTTTGACGAACGGAGATGAAAATGTCTGTAGGGTTGTTACCCTAGGGTCATTACCCTACAGACACCATGGCCATCGACTGTCAAACTGAATCACACTGAAACTGATTATTTAAACAGAGGGTAAAAAAATGGCAATGAATGAAACGATCAAAATGTCTGGCCACTATTTTGGCGATATCTGTATTTCCTGCGTTGTTATTGCAGTGGGAATTATATCTGTTGTAAGTCTGGCGACGGTGCTCTGGGTTGGCTTTCTTTAATCACCAAATGGGGGCGCATTGGGACGCGCCTCCACCACCTATACGATATTTGAGCATAGTCAAACCTGGCGTATGGCTGTTTCATCAGTATCCGGCAATTGATTAGCTCCCACGCGTTCACCATCCTTAAATTTCACTCCCTGGATAACCATCAGGCAGTGGCTTGCAATTTGTCCGTCTCCGCCATTCTCGTACTGCATCAATTCGGTTTTCCGCC
>JAQYVP010000062.1 GCA_030145485.1 Chromatiales bacterium | reverse complement strand
CCTATTGCGACGTAGATACACTTAACACCGGTATCTTTCTGGTTGATGATCGCATCAACCGCGAGGGCGGTTTTCCCTGTCTGGCGATCGCCAATGATCAACTCGCGCTGACCACGTCCGATCGGCACCATTGCGTCGATCGCCTTGATGCCCGTCTGCATCGGCTGGTCAACAGATTTACGTTCGATGACGCCTGGAGCCACTTTTTCCAGTGGCGACATTTCGCTGGTGTTGATATCGCCTTTGCCATCGATGGGATTGCCCAGGGTGTCGATAACGCGTCCGAGCATGGCGTCCCCTACCGGAATCTCAAGCACGCGCCCGGTGCATTTGGCTGTGTCGCCTTCGCTGAGATGCTTGAATTCGCCCAGAGCCACGGCGCCAACGGAGTCACGCTCGAGGTTCAGCGCCAGGCCGTAAGTGTTGCCGGGAAATTCCAGCATTTCATAGGACATGACATCGGCAAGCCCGTGGATTCGGATGATGCCGTCGGCAACACCAACAATGGTGCCTACGTTGCGGGCTTCGACAGAGGTATCAAAATTCTCGATACGCTGTTTAATGAGCTCACTGATTTCAGATGGGTTGAGTTGCATGTGGCTTCTCGCTTAATGTTCCAATTCGTTTGCAAGCTTGTTCAGCTGCCCCTGCACGGAACTGTCGATAACCAGGTCCCCTGCATGGATCACTACACCGCCGATCAATGCCGGTTCCTGTGTGCTTGTGATCCTGATATCACGTCCAAGCTTGTTCTTTAATATTGTAGCAATCGACTGCAGCTCCTTCTCATCAAGCGGAAATGCGGTGGCTACATCAACGTCGAGCACACCCCTCTCCCGATTCTTCAGGGACTCATAGCGCTGTGCTATCTCGGAGGCAATTTGCAGACGCCCGTTCTCCGCCAACAGACGCACCAGGTTTTGTTCCTCTGTCGTCAGCTTGTCGGCGCCAATGCCGACGATCAGTTCCGATATTTGAGATTTGACCTGACTGGGTTCATTGACCAGTCGCCGCATGGTGCTGTTCTGCATCAACGATGCGACAAAATCGAGCATCTCCGACCACTGATCCAGTGTGCCATCCGCATTGGCGAGGGCAAACACGGCTTCAGCATAGGGGCGGGCGATGGTTGTTGCTTCCTGGGCCATGATTGAACCTACAACTGCTTCGCAAGCGCGTCGATAATTTCACGGTGCGCATCGGCATCAACCTCGCGACGAAGGATTTTCTCTGCACCGGCGACTGCAAGTTTTGCAACCTGCCCCCTCAACTCTTCCTTCGCCCGATTGCTCTCCTGTTCAATCTCGGATCTAGCCGTCGTCAAGATGTGTTCGCCCTCTGTGCGCGCACTCTCCTTGGCTTCATCGACGATTTCCGCGGCACGCTTCTGCGCCAGATTGATAATCTCCGCCGCCTGCTTCTTTCCTTTGCGAATCTTTTTCGCGGCGCGATTTTTTGCCCGCTCCTGGTCGTGAAGGCCCCGCTCTCCAGCCGCCAGACCTTCTGCAATTTTTACCTTGCGCTCTTCCAGAGCTGCGATGATTGGCGTCCACACATACTTCTTCGTAAACCATACGAAGACGATAAAAGCCAGCAACTGTCCAATCAGGGTCAGATTGATATTCATACTGTTTCCCCGTTATTCCTGGGATTTAAGATGAGGTCTCAGGAAATTTCTATTATGCAACGGCAAACAGAACATACATTGCCAGACCAACAGCGATCATCGGCACGGCATCGACAAGACCCATAACGATAAAAAACTGGGTGCGCAGCATAGGAATCAACTCTGGCTGACGCGCAGCACCTTCGAGAAATCGTGCACCAAGGATGCCGATACCAACGGCAGCGCCAAGAGCCCCCAGGCCCATCATCAATGCGCCTGCAATATAAAGTAGTCCAGATTCCATATTTATCTCCAGTCAGGAAGTAAAAAATAACAAATTCAAAAAAAACCAGCCGTTTAAACTGTACGGCGTAAATCCCCCTCGATCCCCCTTTAATAAAAGGGGAGGGTCTATGCAGCAATCAATGCTCGTTGTGCGCCATATCCATATAGACGATAGTCAGGGTCATAAAGATGAACGCCTGCAAAGTAATAATCAGGATATGAAAAACCGCCCACACAAACTGCAGACCACCGGCGAACAGCCCCATGCCGATACCGGTGCTGTACATGATTGCAATCAGAATAAAGATCATCTCGCCCGCGTACATGTTGCCGAACAGCCGCAGTGACAGAGAGATCGGCCTGGCAATCAGCGAAACGAATTCGAGCAAAAAGTTGATCGGGATGAACAACAACTTCAGCAACGGGTTTTTGGCTTCAAAAGGCTGCAGTGTCAGTTCTCCCATGAAACCGCCGATACCTTTGATCTTGATTGAGTAGTAGAGTGTCAGTATGAAGATACCAATCGCCATGCCGAACGTCGCATTCGGGTCAGTTGTCGCGACCACCTTCATGTAATGGATCCCCACCATCTGGGCCAACGTGGGGATGACGTCCACCGGCACCAGATCCATCAGGTTCATGAGAAAAATCCATACGAATATAGTCATCGCAAGCGGCGCCACCAGATCATTCTTGCCCGAGAAGGAGCCGCGCACACTGTCGTTGATAAATTCAACAATCCACTCGACAAAATTCTGCATACCCGAGGGGACGCCGACGGTAGCTGATTTGGCGGCACGGGAGAAGAGAAACACAAACAATGCACCGAGCAGCAGCGACCAGAACATGGTATCGACATGAATCGCCCAGAAGCCCATCTCTTCGATGGTATCGGTCGACGCAAACCCCCAGTGTCCGTCAGCATGGCGGCCAAAGGTCAGATTGGTCAGGTGATGCCTGATGTATTCGCTTGAAGTGATCGTCTCTGCTGACATCTCTTTCTCTTATATTATCTCTTAGATCTGTTATCCGCTATCGACATCAGGCTGCCTGTAGAGAGGTGAATCAGCAGGTATGCGCCCAGCATGGCAACAATACTGAGTGGCTTAAGCCACAGAATCATCGCCAGGAATAAAACCATCGTCAATAGCAGCCGCGCCAGCTCTGCCAGATAAAAACGCCCCATTAAAGCTGTTGTCTCAGACGCTGTATAGCGCCGAAAGACAAGTAGTGCAGCCGCGCCATTTGCAGTGGTTGCCGCAACTCCTCCGGCAAGTGTGGATATCGCATAGACCCGGCCGGGCAGCAACATCAGCATAGCCAGCAACAGCGACAACCCCAACTGCATCAAAACAAGCCGCCAAACAGTATTCGGAGAAAAACTTTGCACTGCAGGCGGCTAGCAACTGAAAACAGGCAGAGTATAAGGGAGCGCTATAATGAGGTCAACCAAATGCACAACAAAATGCCTGCTTCTTGAGGCATATCAATGCAACGTCTAGCGAGACCATGTCTCAGACTGACAAAGCATGAAAAAAATTTTCTCTCGCTAAGACGCCAAGTTCGCCAAGAAAAACCTTTGCGTCCTTTGCGTTCTTAGCGAGAGATTCTTTTACAACTTGACTCATTTGCAAGCATTTTAGTAAATCAAGGATTCTAGACGGCAAACCCTCCTAATGAATATGCTCCAGAATGCCGTCCAGCTCTTCCAGCGAATTGTAGCTGATCACCAGCCTGCCTTTTCCTTTGGCGCCGGACTGCAACTTGACAATAGCTCCGAGCTTGTCACATAACTGCTGCTCCAGTGAGCGGATATTCGGATCGACGCTCTTCTCTGCTACAGGCGCAGGCTTTGCATCGAGTCCCTGCATTCTGCGCACCAGCTTCTCAGTCTCGCGCACAGAGAGTCCGGAGCGTACGACGGTGGCCGCCGCCTGTGACTGCTGGGCGCCCTTTAAACCAAGAATGGCGCGCGCATGCCCCATCTCCAGCTTACCCTGTTCCAGCAACTCCTTGGCATCCGCCTCCAACTCCATCAAACGCAGAAGATTTGTCACTGTCGTACGAGATTTTCCGATAGCCTGGGCAATTTGCTGATGCGTCAGCGAAAACTCGTGGAGCAACCGCTGCAGTGCGCCAGCCTCTTCGAGTGGATTCAAATCGTCACGCTGTATATTCTCAATCAGCGCCATAGCCATGGCAGCCTGATCATCGACATCACGTATCACGACCGGTATTTTACTCAGTTCTGCCAACTGGGCAGCCCGCCAGCGGCGCTCGCCTGCAATGATTTCGTAATGATCGTTGACCGGACGTACAACGATTGGCTGTATAACCCCCTGTGCAGCTATCGAGTCGGCTAATTCACGGAGTTTCTCTTCATCAAAATTTCTGCGTGGCTGGTAGCGCCCGCGCCTGATCAAATCGATATCGAGTTGATACTGTTCGCCAGCCACTGCTGTTGCAGGAGCGGAAGATGATTTCGCTTCAGGTTCAGCCGCACTCTGAGTTTCTGCAACCATCTTCACTGCAGAAGAAACTTTGGTTTCTGTTTCAGTGGTATCCACGGTTGCAGGCGCCATCCCCAGAAGCGCATCCAGACCGCGCCCCAGTCCTCGTCGTTTTGCAGTACTCATACAATCAAACCCATCTCTTAAATGTTGCCATGCCGCTTCAGAATTTCACCGGCAAGTACCGAATAAGCAGCAGCACCCCGGGATGACCTGTCATAGCGCATGACCGGCATACCATGACTCGGCGCCTCTGCGAGACGCACATTGCGCGGTATCACCGTACGATAAACCTCGTCACCAAAATACTCAAGCAGTTGCGCCGACACATCCGCACCCAGGTTGTTACGTCGATCATGCATGGTTCGCAGATAACCATCAACCTTGAGCTTGGGATTTCGGCTCCTCCTGATCTGCTCGATTGTCTGCCTCAGGGCCGACACTCCCTCCAGTGCATAATATTCGGTTTGCAGTGGAACCAGCACCCGGTCAGCTGCGACCAGCGCGTTCAGCGTCAGCATATTCAGCGATGGAGGACAATCGATCAGAATGTAGTCGTAGCGGCTGCGCACATCTTCCAGAGCGGAATCCAGGCGTTTTTCACGCAATGAATCCTCCATCAAACCAACTTCAGCAGCCGTCAGATCTCCGTTTGCCGGCACCACATCGATGCCGGCAACTTCCGTACGCACGATCACATCGCTCAGTGACGACTCACCCATTAGCATGTCATAACAGGAGAGCGTCAGACCATTCTTGTCGATCCCTACGCCTGTGGTGGCATTGCCCTGCGGGTCCATATCGACAAGCAGAACGCGCTGTCCCTCATCAAAGAGAGCCGTCGCAAGATTGACCGAAGTTGTGGTCTTGCCCACTCCGCCTTTTTGATTGGCGACAGCAAGAATTATTGCCATGCTATTTTCCTGGATAGATGTTTAGTCATTAACTAGCGAGACCATGTCTCAGACTGACAAGGCATGAAAGAGATTGTTTTCTCTCGCCAAGACGCCAAGATCGCAAAGGTTTTTCTTGGCGGCCTTGGCCTACATGGATGTAGGTCAGGGGCGTAAGCAGGACGCGGAAGCTTTGCGCCTTTGCGAGAGTCATTTTTGTATAGATATTGGCCACTCAAAGATTACCAGGGTCACGAAGATCTACACAGCGACTGCCTGCTGCAATGCGGCCGCTGGATAATCCGCTGTCACTTCCGCTTTACCAATACCGCGCAATAATACCAGACGTAGTTCACCATTCAGCATTTTTTTATCAACAGACATCAATTCGAGAAATCGCTGCGCACTGATCTCTGCCGGAGGATCCACCGGCAATCGGGCTTTTAGCAGCAGAGAACGGATACGCTCCAGCTGATCCGCATCCAGCCGCCCCATTTGAAAAGACATATCGGCAGCCATGGCGATGCCGACGGCAACGGCCTCTCCATGCAACCACGCACCATAGCCCATTCCGGACTCGATGGCATGACCAAATGTATGCCCGAGATTCAACAATGCCCGCTGCCCGGCCTCTTTTTCATCAGCCGCAACAATCACCGCCTTATCGCGGCAGGAACGTTCGATCGCATAAACCAGGGCTTCGTTGTCACGCGCCAGCAGATGTTCGATATTTGCTTCCAGCCATTCGAAAAAGGCAAAGTCATTGATCACGCCGTATTTGATGACCTCGGCAAGGCCGGCAGAGAGCTCACGCTGAGGAAGGCTGTTCAGTGTATCGGTGTCTGCAATGACGCAAC
The DNA here is from genome assembly GCA_030145485.1 of Chromatiales bacterium. Taxonomy (GTDB): domain Bacteria; phylum Pseudomonadota; class Gammaproteobacteria; order Chromatiales; family Chromatiaceae; genus Sva-25. The sequence continues at coordinate 1,954 of JAQYVP010000062.1, read as the reverse complement.
GCGGCTGGTGAAAGGCACCGATCATATTTTTACCCAGCGGATGATTGACGCCGGTCTTGCCTCCAACCGATGAATCGACCTGGGAGAGCAGTGTGGTGGGAACCTGCACAAAATCGACACCGCGCTGGTAACTCGCAGCGGCAAAACCTGTCATATCACCAACCACACCACCACCAAGCGCCAGCAGGGTGCAACTGCGGTCGAAACGCGCTGACAACAGCGCATCGTAGATCCTGTCAAGGACATCCAGAGTCTTATACTGCTCTCCATCAGGCAGGATCACCTGCTCGACCTGAAAACCGCGCAACGCCTGCAGCACCCCGTCGAGATAGAGAGGAGCAACCGTTTCATTGGTGACCACCATCACCTGCTGTGAACGAATCGAATTGTTATAGATCTCTGCAGTGGAGATAATTCCGGGGCCGATAATAATCGGATAACTGCGTTCACCCAGGTCGACTTCCAGTCTCCTGACTGTTGTTGCTGACGACACTACAATGCCTCGACCTTGCTGATGATCTCACGCACGACCCCGGAGGCGCCACGCTGTTCAGTCGAGACCACCAGGTCGGAAATCTCATTGTAGAAAGGCGCTCGCACCTCCATCAATTGCTCCAGTGCGGCAATGGGATCATCCGTATCCAGCAACGGCCGGTTTTTATCTTTCGCGGTGCGCTCAAATTGCTGCTTTGTCGAACACTGCAGATAGATGACAAAACCCCGCGCAGCCAGGTTGCGGCGGTTCTCTGCTATCGTCACTGCACCGCCGCCTGTCGCCAGCACCTGGTGATCTTTTTGCGAAAGCTCTTCGATCACCGCCGCCTCACGCTTGCGAAACCCCTCCTCTCCCTCAAACTCGAAAATCGTCGGAATATCCACGCCCGTGCGGCGCTGAATCTCGGCGTCACTATCAACAAAACCCAGCTTCAAGGTCGCTGCCAGCTGCTTGCCGATGGTGGTTTTGCCTGTTCCCATGGGACCGATAAGAAATATTTTTGTTGGTATTTTCATGTAATTAGTTTATCAGAGATGGCGCCGGATTTCGCTTGCGCTCATCCAGCCTACAGACTGTATTTCAAAATGCATGCAGCGGATCAGCAACATCGCATCTACAAAGTCATTGCGAAGGAGCCGAGGAGCCTGCGGCAATCTCACAGGGTATTGAGAGTCTCTGACAGCGCTGCAGCAGCATCAATATCGCCTGCCTTCAGTGCGGCGTAAAATTTTTGGCGTCACGAACACCAACAGCTCGCGCTTGAGATTGTCAGACTTATCTCTGCGGAACAGGCGCCCCAGACCGGGTATCTTGCCAAGGTATGGAATGCTGTCCGTACCCTGGCTTTTCTCCTCTTCAAAAATCCCGCCGAGGACGATGGTCTCGCCATTTCTCACCAGCACTGTCGACTCAACCTTTTTGGTCTCGATCGGAGGCTCGCCACCGGTGATAAATTCCAGGATCGGCCTGTCCTTCTTAATCACCAGATCCATGATGATATTGTCATCCGGCGTGATATGCGGCGTCACTTCAAGACTCAGCACCGCCTTTTTAAACTGCGTATTGGTGCCGCCAAAGGTATTCGAAGTGGAGTAAGGGATCTCTGTGCCCTGCTCGATAAGCGCCGGATGCTGATCCGTGGTCACCACCCTGGGGCTGGCAACCACCTCGGCCGTGCCCTCCTGCTCCATCGCGGAGATCTCCAGCTGTATCAGGTAGGAACCCAGCTTACCGACAAAAAAGTTGAGCGCTCCACCTGCTGGTCCGCCCAGAACTGCGGGCAGATTGACTCCAAGAGAATCCGGCGCCAGTCCCCGCGTAGGATCGCCAAAGAAGCCACCACCATCAGTACCGGGCAGTATGGAATTCCTCTTGGTGCCGTTGGCGCCGAAAATGGTATCGCCGTTTTGCTGTATCCCCAGGCCGCCAAAGCGGATACCGATATCCCTGGCGAAACTA
>JAQYVP010000055.1 GCA_030145485.1 Chromatiales bacterium | reverse complement strand
GAGATGTGGCCGACCCAGCCCGCATAGCGTTTATCAGGATAGCTATCGGTGTGAATGAACGCCCTGGTGCCCAGGGCAACCTGACCCAATGCAGGTTCCGGAAGGTAGGCCCGCACCCACACCGGGTCGATAAAGGCAAGGGTCAGAACAGGTGTCTGCGGGAAGGCCATATCACCTGGTTCCAGTATACGATTACGAATGACACCGTCCGCTGGCGCATAGAGATTGGCGTTTTCCAGACGCTGCCGGGCCAGAGAGAGTCCGGCCTTGCGCGCGGTCAACTGAGCCTTGGCCACTGCAATATCTTCTTTTCTAGGGCCTGCCTTCAACAGCGCCAGCGCCTGCTTGAACGCCTCCATCTGAGCTTCGGCAGCATCAGCCAGAGAACGCAGATTCTCTACATCCTCAGGCGAAGCCAGTTTTTTCTCCAGCAGTCGCTCTGTACGTTTGTAGCTATCCGCCGCTGAGATTGCCCTGGCGCGGGCAGCCTCCAGCTCAGCCTCTCCCTTGAGGATCTCTTGTGGGCGGCTGCCTGCTTCGAGTTTGGCCACAACCTGTTGCTGGGCGAGCAGAGTCGCTTCCGCTTCGGCAAGTTGTGCTTTTAGTAACTCAGTGTGCAGGCGGGCCAGCAACTGTCCCTTGGTGACGCTATCACCCTCCTGCACGAGTATTTCAGAAATATGCTCATTGCCGTTGAAGGCGAGCTGCGCCTCTCGAATATCAACATTTCCGTAGAGTCGCAATGTCGTTCCATTACTCTCCTCATGGTCACCTTGCCACCATAACACTGCAAAGATGATCACTAGCACCAGCGGTATGATCGCAATGATGACTTTTTTCTTCTGCATCTCCACACTCCTAATTTTGCTTTTGTTCTAACCATTAACAGGACTTTTTATGCCGGCAGTCTTTCAGTGTAATTCATCATCTCAGGATTAAAACCATTTCTTGCGATTGAAGTACCAATAAGGCGCAATTCCAGCTGCAATCATTAGTAACAGCGCCAGAGGATAGCCGAACGACCAGGAAAACTCCGGCATGAGATGAAAATTCATCCCGTAGATGCTCGCAATCAGGGTCGGTGGCAGGAACACGACAGCGGCAATGGAAAAAACCTTGATGATCTTGTTCTGTTCGATATTGATCCGGCCAATCGTGACATCCATCAAAAACTGGACCTTCTCGAAGAGAAAAGTTGAATGCTCATCCAGAGAGCGAATATCTCTCAGGATCTCGTGTAACAACGACAATTCTTCTTCAGAATTGCCCTTGCTACGTAACAGGTATGATAACGCGCGTTGCTTGTCCATCAGGCTAAGTCGAGCCTTGTCATTCTTGTCCTGGCTCGCAGCGAGTATGGTGAGCACCTCATCAAAGTCCAGTTCCTCGGCGTGGAATACGCGTGCGCTTAAAACCTCCAAATCAACATGCAACTGTTCTAATAGATCGGCGAGCCGATCCACTTTGGTTTCGAATAAACCCAACATAATGCCGAAGGCGTCAATGACCAGGCCCTTCTGCATTTCCAGACGCTGTCCGTAATGATGGAAACTCTTCAACGTCTCGTCGCGGAGCGTAAACAGACGCCCCTTATTCAGAACGAACGCCACTGTGACGTTAGATACTTGCTCGGGGATCTCGTGTAGAAAGTAAGATCGCACATGCAGACCGCTTTCGTCCTGGAAGAAGCGGGAACTGGCTTCTATCTCCACCAGAGTATCCATGGTGGGGAGTTGCTGACCATAGACTTCACAGATCCAGTGCAATTCCTCGTCTGCAGGTTTTTCAAGGTCAATCCAAAGGCAATCCGCTGTTAATTGCTCCTTGCGGGTGACAGGTTGAGTGACTAAGCGTCCGTCACGCAGCGTGTATGAATTAATCACAGTTCTACTCCATGGTAAGCATACGAGGAAACAGATCGTATACACTGTCAATGCCACTTGACGATTTCTGAAAATCGTAAGGATTCATTGACAGGTGGCAAAAGAGTTACGGTGTCCGCGTTTGAATGCGCCTTGCAGTGAGTTGATGGAGTATAAACTCTGTGACAAAGGCGCAAATCAGTGCTGCAATGATAAACCAGATGATGTGAGGAGATGTCTTAATCGAATAGGTTACTGCAAAACCAATGGCAGCCAATACAGCCGCTATCGCCAACAGCAGGATGATAAGAGATGCATGGGTCTCGTCTCTCACCCTGAGGTGGCCCAGATGAACGATCAGATGGACAATCAGAATAGCAATTGATCCCACCGCTGCAATTTCCGATAACGGCATAAAATCCGTCATCAATATAATCAGGCCGCCACTGATCACAAGTCCCTCTCTGGAGTGGCCGATTGGCTCACCGAATTCACAAGGAAGTTCCCCATCTTTAGCTAATTGATAGGTGACGTTGGTCACCGCATAGAGATTGGCATTGATGGATGATGCGGTGGAAATGAGCGCAGCAATGGCTACAATCGTAAAGCCTGTGGCGCCAAAAACGGGTTTGGCCGCTTCCGCCAACGCAAAATCCTTGGCCTGTATGACCTGGTTCACATCCAGGTTTCCAAACACGGCCAGCGCCACCGCGATATACAACAGCATAACCAGAATGATAGAGAGCATTATGGCGCGAGGCAGTGTTCTGGCCGGGTCGGGCATATCCTCGGCTGCATTGGTGATGACCCGGAAGCCTTCAAACGCAAAAAAGGTGATCGCCAGACTGTACATCACCATTTTGGCGTCAGGATAAAGTGCCGGAGAGAGCAGTTCCGGCTGGGAAAAGATCAGCCCTACAACAGCAAAGCCGATTAATATCAGAACCTTGATGGCGACAATCGGTTTTTCCCAACGGGCAACACTGTTGGCTCCTCTGAGATTGATCAATACAAAAAGAATGATAATCCCGTTGGCGAAACCATTGACCCACAGATGCGAATCTTTTCCAGCATTCAGGAAGGTGACCGCATAGCTGCCAAAAGTTTTTGCTACCAAAGCCAGTGCCACCAGCGCCGAGATATAGAGCATGATGCCTATGGCGCCGGAGAAGAGTCCAACACCAAAACTCTGCACCAGGTACTCGACAATACCCCCTGCCGCAGGATAACGCACACCCAGTTTGGCCAGTGAATAGCCACTCAGCAGGGCAACGATACCAGCAAGGATAAATGATAGGTAGACCGCGCTGCCTGCAATAGCTCCGGCTTCACCCAACAGGGCAAAGATACCAGCGCCGATCATTGAGCCAATTCCCAGAGAAGCCGCGGCTATAACGGTCATGGGTTTACCCTGAGGCGCTGTGGGAGATGGCATCATGCTTTACTGGTCTTTCATAATCCAGGTTTTGGCGGCAGCCATTTGAGTGGCATCAAAATACTTCACTTTTGCCTTTGTGAATGGTTTAACCAGCAGCGCCATACCTTCTTCCCATGTTTCCTCCCCCACGATCGCCATGCGTTCGATATCGCTGAAGTGGCGCATGCCGAATTTGGTATCCTCCCAGGCGGCAGCGGTAGTCCAGCCATGAAAATCGTCCAACTCCACGAGTATTCGAATCTTGTCATAGGCCTTCATCATGCGTTCAATTTCAGGCACGAAGTGTTCGTAATCCTCTTTGGTCAGTTTGCCGGAGAGGCGCATGGTCAGGATATTCTCCCAACTGCTCCCTTCAATTTCGATACAGCTGAATTGTGTTGTCATGATCTACTCCTGTAATATCAAAAAAAGTAATTTATTGTAGCTGATAAATTCAAATGTGGCTGGCTAGCTCACGGGATTGAATTCCCAAACGCTTTTCAACCTCCAGTACATGCAGCGTCGTTTTTAGCACCGCATCCGGATTGAGGCTTATAGAATCGATGCCGATGTTGACGAGATATTCCGCTATTTCAGGGTAATCAGATGGCGCCAGGCCGCAAATACCGGAGTGACGTTCGTTGCGGCGTGCGCCCTCCACCGCAAGACGGATCATCTCCAGTACACCGGGGTCACGCTCATCGAAGTCGAACGCCACGATCTCCGAGTCGCGGTCAACACCCAAAGTCAATTGGGTAAGATCATTGGAACCAATGGATAAACCATCAAACAGCCTGGCAAACGCATCGACCTGCACCACGTTATTGGGGATCTCGCACATCATGTAGATCTCGAGCCCGTTCTCGCCACGGCGCAGACCATGCCGCCCAAGGGCTTCCAGTACCCGCTCTCCCTCTTCAACCCTGCGGCAAAATGGGATCATGAGCTTTACGTTGGTTAACCCCATCGTCTCACGCACACGCCGCATAGACGCGCATTCAAGAGCAAAGCCTTCTGCATAATTCGGATGTGTGTAGCGTGAGGCGCCGCGGAAGCCAAGCATGGGGTTCTCCTCTACTGGCTCGAAATAACGCCCGCCCAGCAGGCTCGCATACTCGTTGGTTTTGAAATCCGACATGCGCACCACTACTGGCTTGGGATAGAACGCCGCCGCGATGGTTCCGATGCCTTCCGAAAGGCGTTCGATGAAAAAATCGGCTGGCGTCGCAGAACCATGTGTCAGGAGTTCGATAGCAGCGTGTTCGTGAGAATCAGTGATCTTTTCAGGATGTATGAGCGCCATCGGATGCACCTGAATGTACTCGTTGATAATGAACTTCATGCACGCCAGTCCCACGCCGTCGTTGGGGATGAAACTGCTCTGGAAGGCCAGTTCCGGGTTGACCAGGTTCATCATGATACGGGTGCGCGGCCGCTGAAACTCTGTGACATCGGTGGTATGGATGTCGAAAGGGATCTTGCCGGTATAGACCTTGCCCACGTCGCCCTCTGCACAGGATATGGTTACAGAGTCCCCGTTGCGAATGACTTCAGTCGCACTCTCCGTACTGACCACAGCGGGGATACCCAGCTCGCGCGCCACAATGGCCGCATGGCAGGTTCGCCCGCCACGGTTGGTGACGAGAGCGGCAGCTGTCTTCATCACAGGTCCCCAGTCCGGGATTGTGATATCGGCGACCAATACTTCACCGGGCCGAAATTCAGAGAGGTGAGCGACGTCTGGAATCACATGGGCGCGGCCGGTCGCGATCCTGGTCCCCACTGCACGACCTGTGGCCAATACCTCACCACCATGACTTTGCAATCGGTACTCCTCCAGGTGCAAACCCTGGCGCTGGGATGCCACTGTCTCCGGCCGTGCCTGGAACACATAAAGCAACCCGTCGACCCCGTCTTTGGCCCACTCCATATCCATGGGCATGGCATGGCATGACCGGTCCGTGCGCTGTAATGGTCTTCCACCTTGATGGCATAATCCGCCAACGTGAGCACATCCTTGCCATTGATACAAAAGCGCTCACGATCCGCCTTGAGGGTAGGCACGTTACGTGTGGTTTCCCCACTACGAACCTTTGAGTAAACCATCTTGATCTTCTTCTTCCCTAATACCCGGCGTAGTACGGCACTGTAACCCTGCCGGAATGTCGGTTTGTGTACATAGAACTCGTCCGGATCTACTGCACCTTGCACCACATTCTCGCCCAAACCATAGGCGCCGGTGACAAACACAACATCCGGGAAGCCGGTTTCCGTGTCGAGGGAGAACAGCACTCCACTGGATGCCAGATCGGAACGCACCATCTTCATCACACCAATTGATAAGGCAACCTTGAAATGGTCAAACCCTTGGTCGATACGATAGACGATAGCCCGTTCAGTAAACAATGAGGCGAAACAACGCCGACAGGCATCGAACAGCATCTCGTCACCGCAAATATGCAAGTATGTTTCATGTTGGCCGGCGAAGCTGGTGGTCGGCAGATCCTCGGCTGTGGCGGAACTGCGCACCGCCACGCTGAGTTCCGGTCCGTATTCCTGTTGCAGTTGATGGTAGGCATCGAGAACCTCATTGCGAAGTTCGTCCGAAAGTCCAGCGCCGTAAACAATCTCGCGGGCCTGATGTGCGCGCCGGGCCAGCTCCTGCACATCATGCTTGTCTACGTCATCAAGCAACGCATGCAGTCCCTCCCAGGCGCCAGCCACCGTGAGCATGTCGCGGTAAGCGTCAGCAGTCGTGGCAAAACCGTT
>JAQYVP010000046.1 GCA_030145485.1 Chromatiales bacterium | reverse complement strand
ACAAAGCCTCTATACACATAGTATATAGCAACGCATAAATTGCAAGCAGCATTTACTGCTTCCAACTTTATCGATGCCATAATCCTGAATACCCGGGCAACGCAAAAACGGTAACGATGTATTGGCACCTATCAGATACGTCTATTACTCTTTGAAAGAGTTTTTACTCTGACCCCGAATATCCCGGATGACCTGTTTGACCAACTTGGCCTCTGAATAGAATAGGTATACTGTCCCCCAAATCACTGTCCCCCAAATCACGGTGGCACCATATTCAAAGCGGGTGAAATGGAGTCTCTTGCAAAGCTCTCAAATACGTCATGCCGGCGAAGGCCGGTATCCAGTAAATCAACCACACAGATCAAGACCTATGGATTCCAGCTAAAAGACTGCCGGAATGACGAAGTTTTGCTAGAGGCTCAATGATGTACGCATTTACTCTGTAGAGCATGATAGTTGACGGGAGATTTTCACCTGCCACGCAAATCACTCCCTTCGCCCGGAATCACCTGCCGCATCATCTCTGCCGGTGTCCACTGCTGAAACTGCTCGAACTGCTCGCTTCCCCGGGTGATCGCCTGCCCCATCTCCTGCATGTTGTCCTCGATGCGCAGCATACTCTGGCTCATGTAGGTGACATTATTCGCCATCCGCTCCACGCTCGCATTCATCGCCGTGACATCCCTGGCGAGAGAGCCTATATGGCCGGTCATCTCGTTCATATTCGTGCTCATGTCATACATCAGCTTTACAAAAACAAGCGCTACCAATGCGCCGCCTGCGATGACAACCGCCTGAACTAATTTTGAATTCACAATCCCGTCTCCCACCAAAACCATACATTTACTGATCTTTTAAGAATAGTAACGGTAGTACAGAAACAGATCAAGGAGTCAAAAGAGATGAGCTTCCATGCGGCGCAATGCCTTTCGGTTATTGCGCCCTACTTTCGTGCTTTGTGAAGCCTGTCGCTCAATCCGCTGACGCGTCTGACTCTGTGCTCTACCGCCTTGCTTAATATGCCTTCATTTCCCCACACCTCGACCTTGTGCTTTGCGCGAGTAATTCCAGTGTAGAGAAGCTCACGCGAAACCACGCCGACCTCTTCAAACGGCAGCATCACCAAAACCTGGTCAAACTCCGAACCCTGTGACTTGTGCACGGTCATGGCGTAGGCTGTCTCATGCTGCGGCAGGCGACTGGGCAGCACCCGCTTCATGGGTTTGTCCGGCTGCACAAACCAGGCGGCCAGCCTGTTGTCCGCTTCCGGATCCGGCCACAGGATGCCAACATCGCCATTGAACAGACCGACACTGTAGTCGTTGCGCGTCACCATCAGCAGCCGCCCTTTATAGTGCTGCGCGTCACCCTGTATGAGTCCCCTGGCGCGCAACAGTTGCTCGATGGTTCGATTAACCTGCTCGACTCCGGCGGGCCCTTTTCGCACTGCGCAGAGGATGCGGAATTGATTGAAGCACTTGAGCGCCTCTCCAGGGCCATCGGCTTTGAAGCACTCTGCATAACTCTGCAGCACCCTGCTCTGCAGTTCAAAAGCGATACTCTCCTCGCGTGGTGTGTAGAGCGAAATATCCTCCACTCCCTGGCCGAGCAGTTGCAATACGCTTTGGCTGTCACCCCGGTTGACGGCAGCAGCAAGCCTGCCAATCCCCTCCTCTCCCGAGAAGCGGTAACTCTTGTGCAGCAGCGCGATGCTCTCTGCAAAGGCGTTGCGCGGCTGCCGGTTGTCGATGCACTCGCCGCTGACGCGCTGCAAACTCTGATGAAACTCCGGGGTGTAGTTCGCCGCGGAATCCCTGCCGCAGATATCCGCAAAAATACTGCCCGCCTCGACCGATGCCAGCTGATCCTTGTCGCCCAGCAGGATCAATCTGGCATGCTCCGGAAGTGCCGCCAACAGGCGCGCCATCATCGGCAAGTCGATCATCGAGGCCTCATCCACCACCAGCAGATCGACATGCAGCGGATGCTCTTTATTGAAGCGTGGATGTTCCCGGCCGGGCTGTATGCCCAGCAGGCGGTGGATGGTCAATGCCTGCTCCGGTATCAGCGATTTGATGTTGTCATCACATGCAATATTTGGCTTGCTATTGCGAATCGATTCACTCAAACGCGCAGCCGCCTTGCCTGTCGGGGCCGCCATGGCAATGCGCAGATGCCGCCCCCGGGACTGTTCCAGCAACAACGCCAGGATAGCCGCTATAGTGTGGGTTTTGCCCGTACCAGGCCCACCCGAAATGACGCAGAAGCGACGCAGCACAGCGACAGCCGCGGCAACTCTCTGCCAGTCTGTCTCACCATGACCACTGCTGAACATACGCTGCAGCCCCTGGCTCAAGAGTTTCGCATCGACCTCTCCCGGCTGTAGTGCAACAGCTCTCGCCTGCAACGCATCCGCAACCTGCTTTTCAAACCACCAGTAGCGCCCCAGGTAGAGATGATCCTGCGCATCGAGAATCAATGGCGCAGTCTCGCCGGGAGAACCCACCACCCCGCTGTCGCGCAGTATCTCCCTAAGTTCTTCCAGTGAGGGAATATCGAGTCGATATTCGGCGGAGAGTTTCAAATCCTTTAACTGAGTTCCAGCCACGGCCGCGAGATCGAGACACACATCACCATCACTGATGGCGTGGCTGGCCAGCGCGGCAGGCAGCATCAGAAGCTCGTTGCTGCTTGCATCGAGCCTGAACATCTCCCTGGCAAAATAGACATCGAGGTTGCGCAGCAGTCCCAGGGAAACTGCCATTTTCAGCTTATCAAACATCTACAGTTCCCGATCTTTGCCGTAGAAAATATGCAGGGAAGATACTCCCGCCTCGCCCGCCCGGAATGAGGAGGTTTGCGTCACTCTGTGCGATACAATATGGTTTCAATTTTAGGATCCTCAGCAATATCTATAAGTAGAATCAATGCCAAGACACGTCATCCCGGCGGGGCCTGTTCTAGACTTGATCCGGTAGCCGAAATCCATAGAATCAACCACTTACAGCTCGATACGGTAGTATCACAATAAGTCCGTGCATACGAGTAAATGCTATCGCATTTCAATTGTGGTCAGAAGACCACTCCCACATCTGGCGCCACATTCTGCTGTAGGAGCGGTCTTCTGACCGCGATCACGCACGGGGTTATTGAGACGTTACTCGATGCGCATGGATTCCGGCTAAAAGACTGCCGGAATGACGAGGCTTTTCGAGCGTATCTGATGATGGATATTTATACACTCCTGTACTCGTACAACGATGCTTGAATATCTATCGCTGAAAAATTTGCCAGATCATCAAACATTGGCTCCCTCCCCGGCGAAGAAGCGGTCGAGCCTACTGATAAGGGCACTCTCCGGCCTGTCGTAGTAGACGCCCCTGTCAGCGCCATACTCTTGATCCATGCCGCGGAGAAAGAGGTAGTAGACGCCGCCAAAATTTTTGTCGTAATCATAATCCGGCAGGCGCAGTTTGAGATAACGGTGCAGCGCCACTGTGTAGACCAGGTACTGCAGATCATATCGATGCTCGCCGATGGCGTTCTGCAGAGCCTCATACTGATAGTGATCGAAGTGGTCGCCCAGGTGGTTGCTCTTGTAGTCGGCGACATAGAAACGTCCCTGGTGCTCAAAAATCAGATCGATAAAACCCTTCATCATGCCATTGACGGGATTGAAGTTTAAGCGCGGCTGATCGGAGTGAAAACTGGCAAGCTGCTCGAGGATACTATCGAGACCATCAGTCGTTAGTCCCACCAGCGGATAGTGGAACTCCATCTCGACAAATCGTTGCCGATTGCCGATCATGCCCAGATTCAGCGAGGCATCGTTGTCGAGAGGCGTATCCAGTATCGACTGCATCCACTCGCACACCACTCCAGTCCAGCTTTCGTCAAAACCGAAGTGCTCGAGTTTGCGTGCAATCATCTCTCCGGCAGAATCTCCAATGGCCTGTGTGAAATCCAGCTCCTCGAGGATGCAGTGCAGACACTCGCCGGCCAGGGCTCCACGCGGAAAGCTGAAACGTGAAGCCACTGCCGGCTGCGGCTGTACTTCGTCCGATTGGACATCCAGCGAGTCAAAGTCCGGGATGTCGATGCGATAGTCATGTTTCATGCCACCCGTGAGACCGCTGAAGCTGGTCATTTGCCAGCTCTGCTCGATCTTGCCGCTGAACCTCGATGCCTGTGACTGCTCTACCAGGTGATCGTCCTGCTGGAAAATGACCGGCTCCTGCGGCAGCGTTGTGACCTGCAAGTATGCTCCCGCTGCGCTATTTTCATCACTATCATTCAATGACTGCAGCGCCAACCTGATGTTCTCATTTTCCAGCTGTTCCATGTTGCACTGTATCGATCCATCGACGAACTTTGACTGATGCAGCAGCCATGCCATAGCCGAATCTGCAGCACCGTTGAACTGCCCCCAGGAGAAATAACAGCGCTGCTGCGCCCGCGTCAGCGCCACATAGAGCAGGCGCAGATCCTCTGCAAGGCGTTCTTGCTCCGCCAGTTGCATATGCTCTTGACGCTGTTCAGATCCCAGGTCTGCATGCAGCAGATGACTCTCTTCATGGTGAAACTTGATGATCCCCTCATCTTTGGTTCTCCTCGATGACCAGATGAAGGGCAGGAATACCAGCGGATACTCCATCCCCTTACTCTTGTGGATAGTGACGATCTGCACCAGGTTTTCATCACTTTCCAGGCGCAACTGCTGTTCGTCGCAGCAGTTTTTCTCCTCTGCCGCGAGCTTGCGTTCGTCAGCCAGCCAACTCAGTAAATGCTCCATGCCCGGGAATCTTGACGATTCAACTTGTAGTAATTCAGCAAGTTGGAGGGCATTCGTCATTTTTCTGTCACTTTCCGGGCGGGCCAGCAACACGCCGATAATCCCTTCGCCACGCATCAAGCGGTAGAGCATCTGCATGAAGCCCTGCTCGCGCCAGATCGTATGGTAGCGAAGAAAAGCTGCCGCCCTCTCTTCCCAGCCTGATTCATCTTCGCCCAGCGCATGAATGTGTTTTGCACTCCACCCCAGCAGATGCGTTGCCAGAGCCGTGCGCAGCAGCACAGCATTACCCGGTTCGGCAACGGCGCGCAGCAGATGGTTGAGATCACGCGCTTCGTCAGTAGCGAAGACGCTGTCACGGCTGATGGTGATGCTGTTGACCCCGACTCGTGCAAGCGCCTGACGAATCGCATTTGCCTCGTAGCGATCTCTCACCAGAATTGCAATATCCCGCGCAGCCAGTGGCGTGTCGCCGAGCAGTGCATGCCCCTCCCGGCCGAGATTCAGCAGTGTGGCAATCTCATAGGCGCAACCATTGGCGACATGCTCGTTCGCCCATTTTTTGGTGATCGTAGCACCATGCTTGTTCTCTTCATCGAGCGGCACGAACCAGGCAACCAGCGGTTCAACTTCGGCGCCGTCGATTGTCAGTGCGTTGTTGTCAGCCTTGCCGGCCGACGCCACCTCCTGGAAGGCGATATCCCTGTCATAGATAAAAGGGCTGTCCGCTCGCGCGAACAGCCGGTTGATGATGCCGACAAGGTTTGCATGTGAACGCCAGTTGACCCCCAGCGTGAAGCGCCCACCTTGTGCCGCAGTATCGCGCCGCGCCTGCATGTAGGTGAAGATGTCGGCGCCGCGAAAGCTGTAGATCGCCTGCTTGGGATCACCGATCATGAAGAGGCCGCAATCGGAGCAGCCGCTGTAGATGGTTTTGAAGATGCGGTACTGCACCGGGTCAGTGTCCTGAAACTCATCGATCATCGCCAGCGGGTAGCGCTTGCGGATACGCTCGATGAGTTTATCCCGCCCCTCGCCCTGCAGTGCCTGGTCGAGCTTGTTGAGGAGATCATCGAAGAACAGCACGCGCTGCTGCGACTTATATTGGTCGATGGAAGCGCGGATGGATGCCGCAGCTTCAGAGAGCATTAAAATACGCTGTAATTTATCTACTTCTAATGATATATCATAGAGTTGCTGTGCTTTATTAAATAATTTATGAAATGGAGTGATCTCTCCCTTTTTGACCATGCTCTTCAACAAAGAGCTTTGCAGCTTGTCCGTTGTAAACAGCTCGAATCCTTTGGGCAGCACCGAAATTTCGACACCTGAGGAGACCATAGTGGAGAGCGCTGTCACTGCGGAATCAAGATTGTCCTGCCGGTAATTACCAGCCGCACGGCTCAAAACTTTCGCAGAACCCAGCAGATCGATCACTGTCGTGCGATCAGTACGCCATAGCTCACACAGTTCGGCAAAGCAGTTGCTGCGTTGCAGCTGCAACTGCTCAAGCATCTCTCTCCCGACCTGTGGCAGCAGCACCGCCTGCGGGTTATCAACCAGCAACTCCACATCTTTCAATAAGACGTCAGGGCTTTTCCACTGAGCAGAGAGCCACTCGGCAAGTTGTGGTGGTGCTGTAGCAAAGTGGTTACGCCAGAAGTCCCTGGCCGCCTGCTGGCGCAGCAGCGACTCGTCGGTAATGAACTCGGCATCGAACAGCACCCCGCTCTCGAAGGCGCTCTCGGTGAGGGTGCGCTGACAAAACCCGTGTATGGTGAAGATCGCGGCCTCATCCATGCAGGTAAGCGCATCATGCAGCCTTTGAATCACATCTGTGTTGGCTCGCAACGGCTGTAACAGCTCAGGCAGATCGGTTTCATCCGTATGCCCCTCCAGCCACTGCAGGGCATCGTGGATGCGCGTACGGATACGATCACGCAGCTCCTCCGTTGCCGCCTCAGTAAATGTCACCACCAGGATACTGCTGACGCTCAGCTCCTTCTCGATCAGCAGCCGCAGGTAGAGGGCTGCGATGGTAAAGGTTTTACCGGTGCCGGCGCTGGCCTCGATGAGGCGCATGCCATCGAGCGGGAAGCTATTGATATTCAGTGTTTGCATCCGAAGCTACCCCTTGCTCACGACATTCAACATGGGAATAAAAACCTGCTGTGCGATCTGCTGGAACTGCACATCCAGCGGATCACGTCCACGCATTGCCTGCTCGAACCAGGGGTCAAGGAGGTCTCCACGGGAGTATTGACCCCCTTCCCATGCATAGCCGGCAGATGAAATCGCGGTGCCTTCATCTTTACCATCGGCAATCTTTTTCGCATAGGCAAAGGAAGTCGCCGGATAGAAGGACAACGGCATATTCTGCCCCTGGCGAAAGAGCCTCACCAGCCCGTCCAATTGCGAGACTGCTGCTTCCTGTTCTACTGCATCCAGCTTGAAGAGCTTGTCTTGAGCAAGATGCGTGCTCTCGCCGCCGTTGCCGGCAGCGCAGAGCGCGAGGTGATCGATCCACAGCAGCAGCTGATCCTTCGGCTTGAGTTTTGCCGGGCGGTAGCCGAAGCATCCGCCGCTGACGAGCGCAGAGACTCTTCCACTGATCGTCGCTGACTCGACGGCAATGCCAATATCGACAGGCAATCCCAGTTGCTCCTGCATGGATGCAACCTGCTGTGAAAACTCCTCCAGCGTCGTGGTTGTCTGCGTGAAGGCGATCTCACCAAAACTGCCATGCGGCAGCTCTCCACGCGCCCTGGAAAGCTTCAAACAGCTCTCGCTATCACCACCATGCAGCAGTTCGGAGAGCACTTCATCTTTCAGAAAATAGGCTTGCAGGTAATCCAGCTCGAACAGTTCACTCTCTGCAAGCGCCTCATCATACTCTGCGTTTCCAACTCCCAGCCGCTTCAGGAAAGAGCGGGCGGGATTGACGAAGAAAGCCTTCAGGTCGCTCAGTTCGATCACTTCAGTGAATTCATCCACCATAGGGAGAGCGTCATCGATAAACTGCTGCCGCTCATCGCCGCGCTGCAGCCATTCCGCCGCATAGCTTCCCAGACTGAAGTTTCGTTCACTGAACGGCTGCAACGGATGCTCTGTCAGCAGCTGTTGGCGCAGATCGCCATCGGCCAGCCGATACCCTTGCTGCACGTAGTCGAGCAGTTCCGAAACAACCACCGAGGCCAGCTTGACGCTGTTGTTCTGCTGGCTGTGACCGACATAGCTGATATAGAGCACCTCGCGGGCGGAGAGGATCGACTCCAGAAACAGATAGCGGTCATCCTCGCGCCGGGAACGATCCCCCTTGCGTGGATGCTGCGCAATCAGATCAAATCCGAGTGGCTTGTCGATGCGTGGATAGTCCGAATCATTCATCCCCAGCAGGCAAACGACGCGAAACGGGATAGAGCGCATCGGCACCATGTTGCAGAAGGTGACTCTGCCGGTTAAAAACCGCCGCGACCCCGAACCCGAGCCAATCTGTGAAGCCAGATGCTGGCACAGTACCGATGCATCGATCCTGCCATCATATCCAGCCCGCGCCGCATGCTCGACCAGTTTGTCCAGCGCATCCCTGACTGAGTTGAGAACCTGCTCCTCGTCCTCATCCGGCTGCAAGAGTTGCTCAATCATGCGATTGATTCTGCGCTGCCACTGCGCAATGTTCGCAGGACTGGCCAGCTCTTTCCGCCACCCATCGAGTATCTCGATAAACGCCTGCAGTTCGCCAAGCCACTGCGCCTCGTTGCCCTCGATATCGGTGAAGGGTGCAGTGGATTGATAGAGACCGCTTCCAGGAGAGAGTGCGTAACCAACAAACAGCCGCTCGAAGCCAAATGCCCAGCTATTGCTATTGTCGGCCTCATCGATACCCAGCTGTGCGCGGTGCTCGCTGTCGATGCCCCAGCGGATACCACTGTCCGAGACCCACTCTCGAATGCGTTCCACAGCCTCCCGGTCGAGTCCAAGTCGCCTTTGAACTGCAGGCAACTCCAGCCATGAGAGCACCGCTGGCGCTTCGAAGCGATCAAAGGGCAATTCCAGCCATCCAAGCAATGTTTCGACCAGTGGATCCTGCGCAGCATCCGCCTGGTCGGCGATGCTGAAAGGGATATAGCGTTGTGCTGGCGCGCCGCCGAAAACCGCTTCGATATAGGGAGCCAGCTGGTCGATATCAGGCGACATCACTACCACGTCCTGCGGCGTGAGTCCCGGCAATGATTCGAACAGCGACAGCAGTTGATCATGCAGCACCTGAACCTCACGCATTGGACTGTGACAGCTATGGATCTGGATCGATCTGTCAGCGGGTTCGATGGTACAAACAGGAAGCTCCTCTGTGCTCCGCTGCTGCAGATTAAGAATATCCTCCTGCACTGCAGCCAGCAGGGTTCCCAGTCGGGGTGTTTCAAAAAAATCGAAATCCTCAGCCTGGTACTCATGCATCTGATCGAGAAAATCCCGCGCCTGCTTGCCCATCGAAGCCAGCAGCGGATTTCCCGCCATGTAGAGTTCGCTAACGTCAGCACGATCATGCTGCTGCCATAAGCCTCGCAGGCGCGCCAGATCCTTTTCAGCGACAATATCCCCCCAGTAGTTAAGGCTGGGATTGAGCAAAAACAGATGTACCTCGATATGCTCCGACAGCGATGCAATGATATCCAGGTAGAGGGGCGGCAAAGCCGAAAGGCCAAACAGCGTGATCCGCTGCGGCATCTCTGCCGCCGCCCCCTGTGCGTCGAGACTGGTGCGGAACTCCTCGATCAGCGCCGCACGATGCGGCTCCGAAGAGTTCTCACGCATGGCGCGCCACAATCTCGCCTGCCAGTGCGTCTCCTCTCCCGCCTCCCATCTGCTGATCATATCCGCCCGGTAAACCAGGTATTGATCGAACAGATCAGCAATTCGCCGGCTCAATTGATAACACTTGAGAGTCGCATCACCCCCTGACAGATAGTTTGCGATCTCCTCGAAACCCTCGGTGTGTGCATATCGAGGCAACAGCGCCATGCAGCGCCACAGCAGAGACTCCTTGTCAAAGCTCGAGGAGTCGGGAACCCGCTCCAGCTGCAGTTCGAAAATACGCCAGATAAAAGTGGCGGGAAGAGGAAAATTCAGATTGGCCGCAATCCCCTGGCGTTCAGCTATCCCCTGTGTGATCCAGCGTGCCATCCCCTGGTTTTGCACCAGGATGGTCTCAGGGGTAAAAACATTATCCAACGGCTGTTCGATCACCGCCAGCAGCGCCTGCAGCAGTGACTCCATTTTGTTGCTATGTAATAGATACAACATTTATTTTATTGTTTAACTATTTGTTATTTAATGTATTTTTAACATATCCATAAGCTCGTAATTAACCAGATTGGCATCAAGAGCATATTGGCGCGGGTAACTTGTTGGGATTCAGGGGACAGTATACCTATTTCCTAATTGAGGACTGAGTTCAGCCTTATAAGCATCCTTCCCTCTGAATCAACCATCCCACTGCACCCTACCCTTGAGGTCGAGTATTTTTTTTTGTTGCTGATGACGAACCAGTTCACGCAGAGCAAAATCGACCAGCTCACGGCGGGTTTTGAGTCCGGTTATTTTCAGTCCTGCTTCAACCAACTTGGGATCAAGAACAATATTGGTGCGGGTGGTTTGTTGCTCAGGGTGCGTTTTCATGTCGAGTCCACATGGAAATGATACACATATCATAATGTAATCTCTGCTATTGCCATAACTACAATTCATGGGGCTTCGCCCGTGAGATGCGTATTGCTGCAGCAATCAAGTGGTACGAACTGGGCAGGGTTTCTCAGGCTAAGGGAGCAGAGATCGCAGGGGTATCCCACTCAGCTTTTATTACAGCGCTTTCCGATGCCAGAGTATCGCCCTTTCAATACACCGTCGAGGAGCTCAAAAAAGGAATTGAGTGATGACGATTGAACGGTTTGTGATCGATGCTTCACCGTTGATCACTCTGTTTCGATCTGGCCTGGAGGAGATTCTTCCCGCCCTCTGTCCGCATATAGTGGCGCCGGATGCAGTTTGGCAGGAGGTCATCATTCCATCGGTAGCGGACGCATTACGTGAACTCAAAATCGTGGGACTCTGGCTTGCGCCAGAGATCGAACAGATGCTGCTTGAAGCTGCGCACGAAGGAGGTGTCCAAGAATAATACAACGGGGACAAATCAAGTTGCCATTTCTCTCGCTACCCTCTGACACAGAAAAATCCGTTTCCCTTGATGTATTTTTCAAGATGAATACAAGCAATTTCTCAATAATCCCGTGCATTTCGCGGTCAGATGACCGCTCCCACAACAATTGCAGAGTGCAAATGTAGGAGTGGTCGTCTGACCACGATTGAAATGCGATAGCATTCTACTCGTATGCATGGAGTTATTGAGAAGTCACCATTACAACTCATGAATCTGAACATGCACTTTACCAAGATCTTTTGCCTGTTCGACGAGCCGCATGTGATGGGTGAAGAGAATCACCTGGGTTTTTCTGGAGAGCTGTGAGAGCCTCTCGAGTGCGGCTTTGGAGCGCTGATCATCGAAGTCGACGAGGATGTCGTCGACGATGAAGGGCATAGGGCCGGCGTTCTCTATGTATTTTTCGAGTGACGCCAGGCGAAGCGCCAGGTAGAGCTGGTCCCTGGTTCCGGCGCTCATTCCCTCGACATGCACCCTGGCGTCATTGGGCCGTATGCCAACCAGCACCGGCTCATCCCTGCTGTTGAAATCTGTCTGCAGGCTGGCAAAAGAGTTGCCTGTCAACACCGAAAAGTGCTCACTGGCCCGCCTGATCAACGGCCCCTGATTCTGCTTGCGATACTCCTCGATCTGATCGCGCAAGACCCGAGCAGCGAGTTTCACACGCACATAGCGATCGGCGTGTGAACGGATGTCAGTCAGCAGCAACTGGCTCTCCTCCGCCAGGCGTGCGACAGTGTCGCTGCCATCCATCAACTCCAGCTCCTTTTGCAAGCGCCCTTTTTCCTCAGCCAGCTCTCTCTGCTGCGGTTGCAACTCCTCTTCGATATTGCGCTCGAGGGCCGTGATCTCTGCAGGCAAGCTGTCCGCATCTGCGTGCTCCGCTTCACTCTCAAGATCTGCAAGGTTTGCTCCCTCGCCAGCCTCTAAAATTTGCTGCTCCATAGCGACCAGCCCTTTTTTTAGCTGCAGATAGCTCTCAGAGCTTCGCTCGGCAGCTTCGAGTTCAGAGTGTGCGCTGCACTGTGCCTCGACACAGAGCACCTGCAGCCTATCTTGCATACTTCTGATAGTCTCTGCAGAATTCTGCATATCCCGATGGAGCTTGTACGACTGCTTCTCCAGGATCTCACATCTGGACTGGCGTTCACGGTTGCCCGACAGCAACGCATTGAGTCGAACCACCGCGTCCTCCTCGGCGAGTTCAGAAAGATCCTCCGATACCTGGCCGACAACCTGCTGAACCTGCATACGGAAATTCGCGGCATCCCTGTCGATGCCATCGATACGCTGCTGCAGTACGCCTGCTTCAGCAAGTTTGCCAAATAGCTCTCCACACTTCTCAATCAGCACATTCGCTTCTGATGGCGAAGCATCGAGCGTTAGACCAAGCCCCTCGACCGCCTCCTTCCATTGCGATCTCCAGGTCTCGAGCTCACACTCCTGCTGATGCTTGTCACTGCCGAGAGAGCGCAGTTTCTGTTTGAGCCTGGTCTCATCCGCGAGCAGCATCTGACGCCGTTCCGCCATCTGCTCAGTTGCAGTGATTACTTCCTCGGCGATAGCCAACAGCCTCTCAAACGACATCCTCTGTTCTGCAGGCATCTTGTCCAACGCAGAAAGCTCCACACCAACACCATTGATGTTTTTTTTAAGTTTCTCTTTTATCTCCTTGTTATTTAATTTTTTTTCTTTTGTTTTATTCTCCAACTCCTGCAATTTTTCCACTCTGCCCAGCCATTCACGCATCTCTCGCGGAGGCAGAGGTTCGATGCAGCAAGGCTGCCACAACAGTAGCCAGCGATGGTCGATCTGCTGCTGCTCGTCGCTAAAGTCAACAAGCTGCTGCGCCACCCGGGTTGAGCGGCTTTCCACCTCCTGCTGGCGCGCAGCCAATGCCGCCAGTTGCTGCACGCGATCCGCCTCACGACGCAAACGATCCGAGACCTCGTCTGCTGCGACAATGCGCTGTTCAAACTGATCAGGAAGCGGACTCTCGGCATCGAGTTCATTGAGCTCGGAGTCGATGTTTTCATCATCGATCCAGCGACGCCGCAGCAAACCCCACAGCTGATCGCGCTCATCACGACTCTTATCGAGACGCTCTTCGCTAGGCACTTCACCCGCACCCTGCAGCTCTCCGATCTGTCTCTCCGCCGCATAGCGACTCTCCGTCAACTCCTCCGTCTTCTCCGTGAAACGCTGCAGCTGCCCGACGACCCGATGGTAACTCTCTTCGAAACGGTTGATACTCTCGTGCGTCGGCAGCGGTAGCAACACAAGATCGTGCAGATCTCCCTCCCACAACGCCAGCTGCGCCAGTCCGGCGACTCCCTGCTGCTCGAGCATTTCCAGCTCCTTGCGGCCGGTATGAAGCGCACGCTCAAGATCGCCCTCCCTTTTAGCGGTATTCATCGCACTGCGAAGCGCATCCGCAGCGCCTGTCTCCGCAAGTTGCTGACGCTGGTCACGACACTCCTGCAGGGCGGCTTTAGTTTCATGCAGCCCCCTCTCAACGCCCTTTCGTGCAGCAATCAGCTGCTGCTGACTGACAACCAACCCGGCGATGCGATGTCGTTTCGCATAGACCGGACGCAGCTGTTCCGCATTATCCAGTTCAAGATCAGGTCGGATCTCCTGCAACTGCTTGTTGGCGTCGGAGAGGAGCTGGCTGCATCTCACCCGCAAATCCGGCCTATCCTGCATCGCCTTGCGGTGCGCACCGACTCTCTGATGCAGTTCTGCAATGGTTTCACCTAGATCCAGTAGAACCTTGTTAACAGAAATAACTTTAAGCTCTTCTTTCAACTCATTGTAGTTATTCTCTTTTTCTCGATTTATCTCCTGTGCGATCTCCAGTTTCCCGGCTGCCTGTCGGCGTCGTTTCGTGAAATCATCAGAGAGAACAACCACATCTCCGAGCGCTGTAAGCTGAAGCGATTGTTCACTGCGGCGGGCGAATTTTGGTTGTACACGCCTGATGCGCCGCAGCCGGTTCAGCTCACTGGCGGCTGTAGCTATCGCTGCAGCCACATCATTCAAGCGGCTGCTTGCTCTCTCGACATCAGTGCATTTACTTTTCCAGCGCGTCGACGACAGTGACTTCTCCCTGATCTGCCGCTGCAATTCATTGTACGCTTTCACCGATATGTTGATTTGCCGTGTCGAACCTCGTGGACGAAATAGGGCGTCGGCCTCGGCATCGAGTTCATCAAGCAGCTGATGCAGCATTTGGCTCCCCAGCGCTGCAGAAAAAAGCGCCTGCCCGACCTCCCCTTTTTGATCGAGGATCTCCTCTCCTCCGCGCACCAGTGCGCCATGATCGATGCCGAACAGCGACTCGAAAAACTCTGCCGACACACCCTGCAAAAATGGCTTCAACAGCATTGAATCAAGGGGATCACCTTCCACGGAGAGCAGCGTATCCTTGCGTCCTTTGCGGCGCATGAAATCGAGCTCTTCTCCATTTTGTGAACGCAGGCAACCGCCAACACGCATCTCCTGATTCGTGTGTATAAAATTATCGCTGGTGCGTGTCGGTATGCCATAGAGCAGTGCCTTGAAACCGCGCAGCGCAGAACTCTTCCCCGCTTCGTTGGCGCCATAGACAATATGCAGCGTGGTGCCGCTGCTTTCGAAATCCAAATGATGATCCGTGAAGGGGCCGAAAGCGGCAAGATCGAGTTTGCACAGTTCCATCAGTCACTTCCCTCCGTCATCAGCAGCCTGGTGACCAGCAACTCCTTCACATCCTCGAGAATTTCCCCAAGCTGTTGCGGATCTGCCGGATCATAGCTGTCATCGCCGCTGCGCAGCTCAGCAGGAAGCTTGCTGCCAAGCGCAGCAACCTCCTCGAGCAGAGAGGCGGCGGCCGCGCCATCCACTTCCAGATTGCGGATGATGCCGAGCAAACCACCGAGCGCTTCATCATTGTTCACGATGTCATCGCCGCCAGCTGCAGGAGCACTCTTCAATGAGAGCTTCTCCAGCCACATGCCCGCTCCGCCAAAACCATTGCACAGTGCACGAAGCTCCTGCTTCAGATTCTCCATGCCTGCATGCAACTGCGAATGTAGCGATGTATTTCCGTGCAGCACGATGCGCACAGCCACAGGCCTCCCGTCTGCCTCGTCGAGGTTCTGCTGCAGCCGTAATCGTACAGTCTCGTAGAGATCATCCAGGCTGTCGCAGGCACTCACATCCACCTCACAACGCGCCCAGCGCATGACATCGAGATCGATATGTTCAACGCGACTGACGGCTCCGTTATCGACACTCACCAGCGTGCACCCCCTGGGGCCGGACTCACGGATATGCCGCCCCTGGATATTCCCCGGGAAGACGATCCATGGATCCACACTGATGACCTCACGTTTGTGCACATGACCCAGCGCCCAGTATTGATAACCCTTTGAACGCAAACCCTCGACCGTGCAGGGCGCATAAGGTTCATGCCCGGGCTTGCCGTCCAGAGAGGTATGCAGCAGTCCGATATTGAAGAGCTGCGCATCACCCTGCGGATAGCCCAGCGAGAGATCCTCAGTGACTGCCCGTGTAGAAAAACCCTGGCCGTGGATGGCAATGCCAGAATCTTCCAGGATGATTGATTGCGGCTTGCGCGTGGAGAACAGCGTGACGTTGTCCGGCAGACGCAGACTCTTTGTTATCTGGCTGGCTGCATCATGGTTGCCGGCAACGATGAATACCGGGATAGAGGCTGCATGCAGGCGTTGCATCTGGCCGACGAAGTAGAGGCCGGTATTGTAATCCCGCCAGTCTCCGTCATAGAGGTCGCCCGCAAGCAGCACAAAACCCACCTGCTCATCGATCGCCAGTTGCACCAGGTTTTCGAAAGCGCGGCGCGTGGCGCTGCGAATCTCCTCCACGGGAGCACCCTCATAGCGCTCCAATCCGCGCAGGGCGCTGTCGAGGTGGATGTCAGCGGCATGGATGAATTTCAAAAGAGTAATCCCTGTTAGAAGTTGGCCGTTGGCCAAGATTAGACCATCTATGTATACTGCTTACAAGCCCCGCTCAACGAATTCTGATCCCAGATGAACACTTAACCAGATCACGATCATGTCACCAGAAAACACCACTGATAAATTCGACCGAATCATTGCACAGACCCGCAGAAACAGCACTGAAGATGTATCCCCGGGTATGCGGGCGATGTTCACGCGAGTTCAACCGCGAGAATCTTCGCGAATTGACAGTGCATCATCGGGATCACAATCATGACAATAACCCGCAGAATGGCAGCAACTGGGAATTATTGTGTCTCTATTGTCATGACAACGAGCATTCACGCTACACCGACTCAGAATTTAGCGATGCTACAACTGACGTGAAAAGCAGTATCACTACCCATAACCCGCTCACTGATCTGGCAGCCATGCTCAACAAGAAGAAATAAACCGGTCAATGAAAAAGCCTATAATTATGACCTGTATTCATTGCCTTTCCCTCATTGAGGAACATCCCGCCGCAGCCGCGAAATCCCAACACAAGCAATGAATACAGACATCAAATAGTTACAATGATTGTTATTTCTCAATAACTCCGTGCAGAAAAGCAGGGTTGGGACTTGCTTTTCAGGGCTGTATAAAACAGGGATGTTTTATCAGAGCTTACAGGGATGTATTCACGCGTCCCTGAAAAGCTGGTCCTGACCCTGCGTAAACTCTACTAATGCACGGGATTATTGAGAAGTTACAATGATTTTAATATTCATTGGTTTTATTCAAAGGAGAAATGAATGCCTCACATAACTTTGCAGGGTCAACGTGCGCTGGTTACAGGTGCAAACTCGGGTATTGGTAAAGCTGTCGCTATTGCACTCGCTGAAGCTGGTGCTAAGGTGGTGGTGAACTACGTCAGTAGTGAACAGCGTGCTAACAAGGTGGTGGAAACCATCAAAAAAAATGGCGGCGATGCGATAGCCATTCATGCAGATGTCAGTAAGGAAGAGCAGGTACAGCAGATGTTTAAGCAGATGATCGATGCCTGGGGTAGCATTGATATTCTGGTCGCCAATGCGGGCGTGCAACGTGACGCAGATTTCATCGATATGACGTTGCAGCAATGGCAGTTTGTTATGGATGTCAACCTGACAGGCCAGTTTCTGTGTTGCCGGGAGGCAGCGCGTGAGTTTGTGCGCCGCGGCGTTGACCCTAAGTTGTCTTGCTCAGCGGGAAAAATTATCTGTATGTCATCGGTGCATGAAGTCATCCCCTGGGCAGGTCATGTCAACTACGCCACCTCAAAAGGTGGTGTCAACATGATGATGCAGAGCATTGCACAGGAAATGGCAGGAAAAAAGATTCGCGTCAACAGCATCTCCCCGGGGGCGATCAGTACACCGATCAACACCAGCGCCTGGAACACGCCCGAAGCAGAAAGCGAACTGCTTAAACTGATCCCGTATCAACGCGTTGGTAAACCGCAGGATATTGCCCGCGCCGCAGTATGGCTGGCTTCGGATGATTCAGACTATGTTACCGGCACCAGCATGTTTGTCGATGGAGGCATGACCCTGTATCCCGGTTTCAGGGAGGGCGGGTGATACGCTTCGGGCGTGCCGTTTGCGGTAATCTGGCGCAGGCTGAATCACGTGAATGGTGGATATCCAATGGTCTGGGAGGTTATGCCGCCGGCACCATAGCTGGCTCACTTACCCGCCGTTATCACGGCCTGTTCATCACCCCGCTAGCTGGCGCACTGGATCGTCACCTGATGTTTGCCAGGGCCGAAGCCACTCTGGAAGTTGATGGTCAGCTCTACCCCTTGAGCTGTAACCGCTGGCAGTCCGGCGCCATTGCGCCCCGCGGATATGTGCATATAGAATCCTTCCGCCTCGACGGACAATTACCACGATGGATATATTCTGTGGCTGGCGTGCGTCTGGAACAGTGCATTTTCATGCTGCAGGGAGAAGCAGCGGCATGGGTTGCTTTTCGATTAATCGATTCAGTGCCTGAGTCATCCATACATCTCCACCTGCGTCTGCTGGTCAATCACCGTGACCACCACGGCCAAACGTCCAGTGGCGGCATTCACCCTGAATCACGGCTGCTGAACAAACGCACTCTAAAGCTCAAATATGCTGACAGCAGTGCGTTATTTATTCAGCTTGATTCAGGTGAATTGCAGCTTGAACACAACTGGATCAATGGTTTGTTGTTGCCCCTGGAACAGCAACGTGGTCTGCCCGAAATGGATAACCACCTGGCTGTTGCCAACGCCAGGCTGACACTCAACAATAAAAACTGGCATGGTATACGCGCCGGACTGCAGCCAGGTGCAAATCCCGACACTGCGGTTGCTCTAAAGCAAGAGCAGCTTCATCAATACAGGTTTTTAAACAGGGATCAAATTACGTGCGGCAAAAAAGCACCCGACTGGATAGAGCAATTGGCTCTCAATAGCCGGCAATTCCTGTTTAAGCGCTCAGCTAAAGAAGGGATTCAGGCAGAATCAATCATCGCGGGCTACCCCTGGTTTGCTGATTGGGGACGCGATACCATGATTGCCTTGCCCGGCCTGACGCTGGCCACCGGCCAGCTACCGCTGGCGCGTCGAATTCTGGAAACCTGGAGTGCTTATGTAGATCAGGGCATGATTCCAAACCGTTTTCCGGAATCAGCAACATCAACCGTAACTCCTGAATACAACAGCGTCGATGCCTCACTCTGGTTTATTCTCGCCTGGTACGCCTATCTGCAGGCAGGGGGAGAAGAGCTTGCGTTGCGTGAGGTACTACCGGTACTCGAACAAATTATTCATGCCTATCAATATGGCGCCCGCTATCAGATTCATCTGGATGAAAGCAATGGTCTGTTACATATCGGCGAAACCGGAACACAATTAACCTGGATGGATGCGAGGGTGAATGGTATCGCAGCAACTCCGCGCACCGGCAAACCGGTGGAAATCAATGCGCTGTGGTACAACGCACTGATGGCCATGCAGAACATCACTGAGCGCCTCAGCGGAAATGCCGGCAATTTAACAGCTCTGGCAGAGCGAGCACGATCTGGCTTTCAGCGATACCTGCGAGCTGACGGTGGGCTGTATGATGTACTTGATGCGCCTGGCGGCAACGATGCCAGCATCCGCCCGAACCAGGTGTTTGCACTCAGCCTGCCCTGGCCTTTACTTGATAAAACAGCAGCCAATGGCGTACTGAATGAATTGCATCAGCACCTGTATACTTCCTATGGACTGAGGTCACTCTCTCCACAGGATCCGGCCTATCGTGGTGTCTATCAGGGTGGTGTGAGCGAGCGTGATGCCGCCTACCACAATGGTCCAGTATGGGGCTGGTTGTCCGGGCACTATGCTATGGCGCATTTTCGCCTGCATGGTGATGCCGATGCCGCACTTGCCCTGATGGAACCGATGCGTGACCATCTGCTTGACGCCGGACTCGGCAGCATTAGCGAAATTTTTGATGGTGACCCGCCTCATCAACCGCGTGGTGCGCCATCACAAGCCTGGTCAGTGGCAACGGTGCTGGAAGCATGGTGCTTGATAGAGGGGCCACTCCGGTTCGTAACACATCATTGATGCCGGTTTTTAATAAAGCAAACTTACAGTAACGGGATTCGTTATGAAAAATGGCTCAAATGTCGAACCCAAAGTCAAACCGGGCGCCGAGCGTAAACGCCTCAGTGAGAAACAAAGTCAGGACGGGCATAGCTGGGATCAATGGGGCCCTTATCTGTCTGAGCGTGCCTGGGGTACGGTGCGCGAAGACTATAGCGAACATGGTACTGCGTGGGAGTATTTCCCGCACGACCATGCCCGTTCACGCAGTTATCGCTGGAATGAAGATGGTCTTGGAGGCATCTGTGATCGTGAGCAACGTTTGTGTCTGGCGCTGGCACTGTGGAACGGGCGTGACCCGATTCTGAAGGAGCGTGCATTCGGTCTGACCGGTAATCAGGGTAACCGTGGTGAAGACGTTAAAGAGGTGTATTTCTACGCGGATGCCACCCCGACACACAGCTATCTGGATTACCGTTACTGCTATCCGCAAAGTCCATACCCTTATGCCGAACTGGTGGCAGAAAATCAGCGTCGCTCACGCCTTGAGCCGCCATACAATCTGGTCGATTCGGGGGCGTTTGAACACAGTCGCTATTGGGATGTGCGTATGGAATACGCCAAACAATCAACCACCTTAATTCATCTACGCATTCGCGCGACCAACCGGGGCGATCAGTCGGCCCAGCTGTGGTTATTACCACAACTGTGGTTCCGCAATGACTGGTCATGGGGTGACAAGGACGAAAACGGAGAGGCTCTGCTGCGTCCGAAAATCACACTCAAGCCAAACGCAGCGGCTGACCATTGGGGCGTAATTGCCGAGCATCGCAGTCTCGAAAATATGTATCTGTATGGTCGTGGTGACGCCAATCTGCTGTTCACTGAGAATGAATCCAACCATCAACGTTTATGGGGCATGCCGAACCCTTCACCCTGGGTGAAAGATGCTTTTCACCGATACCTGATTGACGGTGAGCAACAGGCAGTGAATCCGGCATCTTGCGGCAGCAAGTTTGCTGCCGCTTACCTTCTATCTGCCGCAGCTGGTGAAACCGTCAGCATCGAACTGGTACTGAGTAATCAAGAACTGCATAAACCCTTTGCCGCCGGAAACAAATTATTTAAACAGCGTCGTGATGAAGCCAGCGAATTTTATACCTCGCTAGTACCCGATGCCACTGCGGAGGATCATGCCATCATGCGTCAGGCTTTCGCCGGCATGGTGTGGAGCAAACAGTTTTTCCATTACGATGTCGAACGCTGGTTACAGGGCGATCAGATGCCACCACCTTCGGCGCGTCGCCATGGACGCAATCATCAGTGGCAACAGTTAAAAGCCGCTGACATCGTGTCGATGCCGGACTGCTGGGAATACCCCTGGTTTGCGGCCTGGGATCTGGCATTCCAGGCTGCCACGCTGGCGCATATAGACATTGACTTTGCCAAAGCGCAAATTGAATTGATGGTGAATGAACGCTATCTGCATCCCAATGGTCAGATACCTGCATACGAATGGTCTTTTGGCGACACCAATCCGCCGGTACATGCATGGGGGGCATTAAAAGTATTTCGTGCTGAGCAAATGCAACGCGGTGAAGGCGATGTCGGTTATTTGCAACGGGTGTTTCATAAATTGTTGCTCAATTTTTCCTGGTGGATTAATCGTAAAGACAGCAATGGACACAATCTGTTTGAAGGTGGCTTCCTTGGTCTGGACAACATCTCGGTGTATGACCGTTCACGTGATCTGCCCCCGGGGTACTGCCTGAAACAGGCTGATGCAACAGGCTGGATGGCGATGTTCTCCGCAAATATGGTAGTCATGGCACTGGAGATTAATCGATATCATGCAGAGTATGAAGACATCGCTATCCAGTGCTATCAGCAGTTTATCGCCATTGCCGATACCATTGCCGGCAGCGACGATGGCGGCGTATCACTGTGGGATTATGATGCCGGTTTTTTCAAAGACCTGTTAATTACTCCGCAGGGTGAAGCTCACCGTATCGATGTGTATTCATGGGTTGGTCTGATTCCGTTATTTGCCTGCGAGGTCATTGATCAGCGTCTATTGAAAGCTGCGCCCCGCTTTCGGCAACTGTTGCGTGAACATAAGGGCGGGCTGTTCCGTGGCAATGCCATCTGTGCCTGCCCGGAATGGGAAAATGACCGCGGTGAGCATCTGCTGGCGCTGGCCGATCATTCACAGTTGCCGCGCATTATCAAACGCCTGTTAAGCAAAGATGAATTTTTCTCACCCTTTGGCATTCGCAGTGTCAGCAAAATACATCAGCAGCATCGGGATCTGGGGTATATTCCCGGCCTTGGCGAAACACATATTGAATATGTTCCGGGTGAATCCAGTTCAGGCTTATTTGGCGGCAACTCCAACTGGCGTGGACCAATCTGGATGCCAACCAACTATGCGCTGATTCAGGCACTGGAGAAATATCACGACTTCCTGGGTGAGGGTTTTACCATGCCAGTCCCGCAGTTTGATGGTCAGCGACTCAATATGCGCCAGATTGCTGCCATGATTGCAAAACACCTGGTCGATTTGTATCGCAAAGATGACAGCGGTAGCATTCCTGCCATGCGTAGTGAATCCCCGTTTACCAACAACGAGGAGCCACTCTACAGTTTCTACGAATATTTTCATGGCGAAACCGGTCAGGGGCTTGGTTCCGCTCATCAGACTGGCTGGACGGGGTTAATCGCCAATTTAATCATGCGCCAGTATCAGCGCGATATTCCGGTTCGTGGCAGGGAGAATACATCATGATCATCGTACTCATGGGGGTTTCCGGTAACGGCAAGAGCACCATTGGCAAGTTGCTCGCTGAACGGCTCGGCTGGCCGTTTCTGGACGCGGATGATTTTCACTCGGCACAAAATATCGCCAGGATGGGCAGTGGTATCGCGTTGAATGATGACGATCGTTGGCACTGGCTGGACAGACTGGCTGATGAGCTACAGCAATATACCGGGCGGCGTGAATCGGTAATACTCGCCTGCTCGGCATTAAAACAACGTTATCGTCAACGCCTCAACCGTGACCCGGCCAACCTGCATTTTGTTCATTTACAGGGTGATTATGATTTGATTCACTCCCGCCTTCAGCAACGTAGCGGGCACTTCATGCCAGCCGGGTTGCTACGTAGCCAGTTTGCTGATCTGGAGCCATGTTTAAACGGGGTGGTTATCAGCATCGACCAAACACCGGCGGCGATTACTGAGCAGATTATCGTCGAACTCAATTTGAATACTCAATTTCACTGCACCACACTGGCTGATGGACTCATGTTCCCCGAAGCCCCACGCTGGCATGATAATGCCTTATGGTTCACCGACCAGCATGCACAAAGTGTGATGAAAATGCATTCTGATGGCAGCCTGGTCGAGGTTATTCAGACACCGGATTTGCCTGGTGGTCTGGGCTGGTTGCCCGATGGCTCCACACTGGTGGTACTGATGACCGGGCGGCGCGTCTGCCGCATTGCCAATGGCCGGCTTGAGGACTACGCTGATCTATCAGAACTTGCCAGCTTTCACTGCAATGATATGCTGGTTGATGCTCGTGGTAATGCCTGGGTTGGCAATTTTGGCTATGATCTGCATGCTGGCGAGGCAGTGAAAAGCGCCGAGATCATCCTGATCCCGTACAACGGCCAGCCACGCATTGTCGCCCGAAATTTAATCTTTCCCAACGGCATGGCCATCACCGCTGACGGCAGCACCCTGTTAGTCGCCGAAACCTTCGCCGCCCGTATCACTGCTTTCAATATCGCTGATGATGGTGGGCTCAGTCAGCCCCGTATCTGGGCTGACCTCAATGGCGCTTGTCCAGATGGTCTGTGCCTTAACCCTGATGGCACAGTGTGGGTAGCAGCACCAAATATTAGTCAGCTATTACAGTTGCGCGAAGGTGGCGAAATTATTAGCCGGGTATTCACCCGTGGCCGACCCTACGCCTGCATGGCTGGTGGCGACAATGGCGAAAAACTGTACATCACAAGCTCGGAAACCGATGATCCAACAAAGGCAAAAATCCAGAAAAGTGGACGTATTGAAGTAATAAATTGTCTTGTCTAAAACGCACTGGCGCACGAAAGCAAGCACCACGATTGGGCTGGATAGAGTACTGATGTTAAAAACTATCCATGTTTTTTTTGAACAGCGAGGTGTTCTCGAAGTTGAAACGCAATTTTTGTGTTATCAAGCATTATATTTACAGTGAAAAGAGACTATGAATAAAAAATTATTACTGTTGCTCATTGTTCTGCTCTGCGGCTATTTTCTGTCCGCTTGTGAGCGGGAACCACCGGCCGAGCCTCTGGTCCGCCCTGTCCTGACCCAGGTGGTGGAGCTAAAACACTACTGGCGGAAATCACGTTATGCCGGCGAAGTGAAGGCGCGTTATGAAATGGCGCTGGGGTTCCGCATCAAGGGTAAAATTATTGAACGCTTCGTGGAAGTCGGGGAAGTGGTTGAACCGGGCGCTCTGCTGGCCAGGCTCGATCCCCAGGATTACCAGTTGCAACTGATGGAAGCAGAAGGTGGTCTGGCGGCAGCCAGGGCGGAACAAAAAAAAGCAGCCTCTGACCTCAAGCGCTATGAACAGTTGTATAAAGATAAAATCGTCAGCGCCACTGAATGGCAGAAATACAGCAATGCCGATGCTGTAGCCAATGCGCGTTTCAAGCAGGCCGAGGCGCAGGCGGATGTGGCGCGTAATCAGACCGAATACACCTCGCTGCATAGCGATAAAGGCGGTGTCATTACCGCGCTGGAGATGGAGGTCGGGCAGGTTGTTGTTGCCGGCCAGACGGTTGTAAACCTGGCATTGCCGCAGGAGAAGGAGGTCGTCATCGCCGTTGCGGAAAATCGACTGAATGAGTTGCGTCATGCCGATGATATATCAATCAACCTGTGGATGAATCCGGACAAGCTGTATAAGGGCCGGGTGCGGGAAGTCTCTCCCGGAGCCGACCCGGTCACCAGAACCTATTCCGTAAAAATCACCCTGCTGGATGCGGACGATGTGGTGCAGCTCGGCATGACTGCATCCGTTGTGGTGATGCAGAAAAGAGAGGGCAAGGTCGCTCAGCTGCCTCTCTCCGCCATCTTTCAGAAAGAGGATAAGCCAGCGGTATGGATATACTCGGAAAAAACTTCCCGGGTTAATCTGCAGCCCGTAGAGGTAGCGGAATACCAATACGATGCGGTGTTGATCAGCGGCGGTCTTAAACAGGGGGAGCGGGTAGTGACTGCCGGCGTGAATAAACTGGCGCCGGATCAGAAAGTCCGCCTGCTGCAAGGGAAACAGTTGTGAGCCACATGAATCTATCAGAATGGGCGCTGCAACATCGCTCCCTGACGATCTATTTTATGCTGGCATTTTTTATTGCCGGCCTGTTCTCTTATCTGGAACTGGGCCAGGCCGAAGATCCGGAATTCACCATCAAGGTCATGGCTGTGCGTACCCTCTGGCCAGGTGCGACCGCACTCGAAATTGAACAGCAGGTTACCGACAGGGTGGAGAAAAAACTCCAGGAGACCCCCTGGCTGAATTATCTCAGCAGTTACTCCAAAGCCGGCGAGTCCATGGTGTTTGTGAATCTCAAGGATTTCACTCCTCCCGACGAAGTACCGAATGCATGGTATCAGGTCAGAAAAAAACTCGGTGATATCAAACACACCCTTCCGGCAGGCGTGCAGGGGCCCTTCCCCAATGATGAGTTCGGTGACACCTTTGGCATTATCTACGCTTTTACCTCGGATGGTTTCAGCTATGCCAGCCTGCGCAACTATGTCGACGAGGTTCGCTTGCACTTATTGGGTGTTCCTGATGTTGCCAAGGTAGACCTGATCGGCGTACAGGAAGAGAAGATTTATGTTGAGATTTCCAATGTCAAATTATCCAAGCTTGGCCTCAATCCCACTCTGATCTTTGACACCCTCAACCAGCAGAACTTCCTCACTCCTGCAGGTGATATCAATACAGACACTGACCGGATCTATATTCGCGTCAGTCGTCTGGCATCGGTGGAAGAGATCAGCAAGGTGGGCATTCGCTCCAATGAGCGCCTGTTTCGCCTCGGAGATATCGCCAAAATATACCGCGCCTATGTGGATCCCCCGCAATTTAAAATGCATTTTATGGGAAAGGAGGTCATCGGCCTGGCGGTGAGTATGTCTAAAGGGGGCGACGTGCTGAAACTGGGCGATAATCTGAAAAAAACCATGCATAAAATCCAGGCGAATCTACCGATTGGCATCGAGGTGCATGATGTGGCGCATCAGCCCGCCATCGTCAAAAGCTCGGTGCATGAATTCCTCAAGGTGCTGATCGAAGCCGTGGTCATCGTGCTGCTGGTGAGTTTTTTGAGCCTGGGGCTTCACACCGGATTGGTGGTGGCTATATCCATCCCACTGGTGCTGGCCATTACCTTTTTGGGAATGGAACTGTTCGGTATCGATCTACAGCGAATCTCTCTTGGCGCATTGATCATTTCACTGGGCTTGCTGGTCGACGATGCGATGATCTCAGTAGAGATGATGGCGATAAAGATGGAACAGGGATGGGATCGCTTCAAGGCGGCAGGGTTTGCCTATACCAATACCGCATTTCCGATGTTAACCGGCACTCTGATCACAGTGGCGGGGTTTTTACCTGTGTTTCTGGCCAAGTCTTCCGCCAGTGAATATACCGGCTCAATTTTTATCGTGGTCGGCATGGCACTGCTGATCTCCTGGCTGGTAGCGGTATTTTTTGTGCCCTTTCTGGGCTATCACTTGCTGCCGGCGATCAAGAGCACACCAGGAGAGGAAACTGACGTCTATCAAAAACCATTTTATGCGCGCTTTCGCCGCATCGTCAGCTGGTGCGTCAACTGGCGTAAAAGCGTCATCATCGTCACCCTGCTGATATTTGCTTTTTCACTCTACTCTTTCCGCTTCATCGAAAACCAGTTCTTTCCCAGTTCCAATCGCAATGAATTGATCGTGGATCTGTGGCTGCCCCAGGGGAGTTCATTCAAGGCAACCCAGACAGAGAGCAAAAAACTGGAGCAGCTGCTGGCCGGAGATGAAAACATCGTCAACTATGTCGCCTATATTGGCGGCGGCTCTCCACGCTTCTATCTACCCATGCAGCAGGAGTTAAGACACAGCAACCTGGCGCAGTTCGTGATCATGACCCGGGACAATGAAGCGCGGGAAATTGTCCGGAAACGCTTGATCAAGGTGTTTGAAAATGGCTTTTATAATCTCAGAGGGCGTGTGCAGAGACTGGAAAACGGCCCGCCTGTGGGATATCCCATACAGTTCAGGGTAGTCGGCAGGGATCGTCACAAGATCCGGGAGATCGCGCAGCAAGTTGCGGCAGTGATGCGTTCAAACCCTTATACCAACAATGTACATCTTGACTGGAATGAACTGGCCAAAGTCGTCAAACTCGAGATCGATCAGGACAAGGCAAGGGTGTTGGGAATCAGCTCGGAGGAGCTGGCAGTGGTGATGAACTCTATTCTCAGCGGATACAGTATTACCCGCTACCGGGAAAATAACCGTTTGATCGAAGTGCTGGCGCGCGCCGAGGAGAGTGAACGCCTTGGGCTGGGGAATCTCAGGGATATCCGCATCCCGACACACAGCGGCTCTTTTGTCTCTTTGAGCCAGCTGGCCAAAATTTCCTTTGCACTGGAGGAGGGATTGATCTGGAGGAGAGATCTGCTGCCTGCAATTACGGTAAAAGCAGATCTGCAGGGAGATATACAGGCTCCCGAAGTCACTAGTCAAATCTCTCCCCTGCTGCAATCCTTACGCGAGCAGTTGCCTCCGGGCTACCGCATAGAAACCGGAGGTTCTGTCGAAGAGAGCGCCAAGGGTCAAGCATCCATTGCAGCGGTCATGCCTGTCGTCATACTGGCTGTTTTTACACTATTGATGATTCAGCTGCAAAGCTTTCAACGCACCATCCTGGTCATACTCACAGCACCCCTGGGACTGATTGGCGTGGTCGCGGCATTGATTGCCTTTAACGCCCCCTTTGGTTTTGTCGCTAACCTGGGTGTGATCGCCCTGTTCGGCATGATCATGCGCAACTCTCTCATACTGGTGGATCAGATTGAAAAAGACCGGAGTGACGGGGCGGCATTGAAAACAGCGATTATTGAAGCTACAGTCAGGCGTATGCGTCCCATTGCACTCACCGCTGCAGCCGCTGTGCTGGCAATGATCCCACTGACCTTCAGCACTTTCTGGGGTCCTATGGCTATGGCCATCATGGGTGGACTGCTGGTCGCGACCCTGTTGACCCTGTTGTTTCTGCCTGCACTTTACGCCGCGTGGTTCAGGGCTGATTGATCATGATTGAACCCAAAACAGACCTGCACCGCCACCTGGATGGATCACTGAGAAAAAGCACCATTGCTGATCTCGCCAATAAATTTGATGTGAAGATTCCAGACTACTTTACCTTTAAGCCCCACATGACTTTAGGCAGGGCTCTGGAATATTTTCAAACCTCCCTGTTGCTGCTGCAGGAGACCCCTGAACTCACCCGGGTGGCAGCTGAAATCTGCGAGGACGGGGAAGCAGAGAATCTCGAGCGCCTGGAAATTCGATTTGGCCCCCACCTGCATCAACAAAAAGGCTTGAGACTCGAGGAGATCATCGATGCGGTTCTTGAGGGGATCAACGGACGGGCAGGATTGATCTTATGCGGACTGTATGGCGACGACCCTAAGCTATTGCTGCAATTTGTCGAGATCGCG
The DNA here is from genome assembly GCA_030145485.1 of Chromatiales bacterium. GTDB lineage: Bacteria > Pseudomonadota > Gammaproteobacteria > Chromatiales > Chromatiaceae > Sva-25. Next base: position 1,748 of record JAQYVP010000046.1, on the reverse strand, counting down.
AAGTCGAGAGCGGATGTGGTCGCCATCGATCTGGCGGGAGGACCGTATGGATCGCAACATTTCAAGCTGGAAGATTATCAATCCGCTTATGAAAAGGCCTGCGACTATGGCATCCACAGAACAGTCCACGCATCAGAGGGAAGACCCCCGCAGGAGATCATCACCGCCATCAATCTTCTTCAGGCTGAGAGACTAGGCCACGCAACCACGCTGCTTGAAAGTCCGGAGGCGCTGGAACTCGTGCTGTCAAAAGGGATCACCATTGAATCCTGCCCCACCTCCAATCTTCAATGCGGGGTGGTGCCGAGTTTCGAGGAGCACCCTCTTGGCAGTTGGCTCGAAAAGGGAGTGAAGGCCTGTATCAATACCGACAACACCTTCTTCTCCCAGGTCAACTCCCATCAGGAGCATCAAAGGACCCTTTCGATTCATGGTATGAACGAAGACCGCCTTCAACAGGCAATTTTAAATGGACAGCAATCCATTTTTAGACGTTGAAGAGAGTTGTGCAAATCACCTGGCATATTGATGCATAGATAATGATCACCAGTGGCGCTGTTTCCGATCGCAGATAAAAACAGCCTCAATATTCGTTGCTGTCATTCAGGCCCGGTACTACAATTCCATCATTGAGACAGAGCCATTCCCAATGAGCACTTCCAGCAGATAGATACTTTACCGGATCACGACCATGTCACCAGAAAACCCCACTGAGAAATTCGACCGAATCATTGCACAGACCCGCAGAAACAGCGAAGAGAGAGAAAAGGGTTACCGCGAAAAAGCGCTGAAGATGTATCCCTGGGTATGCGGGCGGTGTTCGCGCGAGTTCAACCGCGAGAATCTTCGCGAACTGACGGTGCATCATCGGGACCACAATCATGACAATAACCCGCAGGATGGCAGCAACTGGGAATTATTGTGTCTCTATTGTCATGACAACGAGCATTCACGCTACACCGACTCGGAATATGGCGGCGCCACAACTGACGCGCAGAGCAGTATCACCACCCATAACCCGCTCGCGGACCTGGCGGCCATGCTCAAGGAGAAGAAATAAACCAGCAATTCTAAATGTAGGGAGATACTCACCACGAAGGACACGAAGAGCACGAAGGTATTTTGCAACCAGTTGATTCTTCGTGGTATTCGTGTGCTTCGTGCTATGGGCGCAAAATTCGGTTGGAAAGAGGAGTGATCGCTTCCTTTTATTGTAAGTAATTTTAGAACAAGTGGGATATCAATAGGTTACAGGTGACCAAATATATGTAATTTCTGTTTCATGAAACATATACTTTATCATTTTTCGGCTCGTGATTATGGCTCCAGCAAGAGTTTAACCTGAAGTTCCTTTTCTGATAAGTTAGATTTCCCTGTAATATCAATGCGATATTAAAAAAACAGCCTGCAAGGTCCTGTCTACACTTTGATCTCTTTCAGGAGTTGCGATGCCTTCTTCTGGTTTGGTGTCTGTTGCGTATCGATAATGAAAGTAAGTGTGCCGGCATCTGCGTCCTTGCTACGGCAGGTGCTGCGAACGATTGACGCAAGGTTGCGCAGCAGCATCAGGAAACTGTCCGCCGGCGATCCATCCGGCAGTTGCTTGCTCTTCACCTTTTCTTCTGTCGCTACAGAGCGCTTTGCAGGCGCGACGGGGTCACGTTATTGTTTGGCCTGCTGCTCTTCATCGGCAAACAAGCCATTAAAAAAAGATCCTCAGCAATATCTGTGGGTAGAAACGTGTAGAT
>JAQYVP010000159.1 GCA_030145485.1 Chromatiales bacterium | reverse complement strand
GCTTGTAGAGATCCTGGCTGGCTTCCCAGTGAAGAGCTGCTTTCTCTTCTGCTGTCATGCTCCTGTAGACAATATGGGAGATCTGCTCAGCTTCATCAATGGTATCGACATGCAAGCCCATTGTTCTCAATGGTTCAAAGTCTTCACATTCACCAACTGCAGCAGCAGTGAAAACAGCATCAGTACCATGGATCTTGATGGCTTCTTCAATATCAGTCATAGAAGTAATTAAAACATAGCCTCAAACTGACTTCTGGAAATAAAAGGATGGAACAAAGGATGGGTCAGATTCGTAACTGATTGTTCTTATTGATAGATTGGCGGAGAAGGAGGGATTCGAACCCTCGATGGAGCTATTAACCCCATACTCCCTTAGCAGGGGAGCGCCTTCAGCCGCTCGGCCACTTCTCCATTGTTACTCTTTCTACATGACTGAAGTTCATGTGGGCGTGAAGAGTAGCACGTCTTTTGCCCATTGAAAAGGCCGGCGAGGAAATTCCCCTCCGGCCTTCATTACGGCTATGCGCATTCAGACTTTAATCGTCGTGTTTCTCTAATATTCCCTCTTCTACATCGTATTCTTCGGCTTCTACGGCTTTTACGGCTTCTTCCCCGCCATCTTTTTCACGTTGAATACGCTCGTAGATCTCTTCACGATGAACAGCAACATCACGCGGGGCGTCTATACCAATACGCACCTGATTACCTTTGACGCCAAGTACCGTTACGGTGACGTCATCTCCTATCATCAGGGTCTCACCGACCCGTCGGGTTAAAATCAACATTATCCTTGCACCTTTTTTTGTTCAAAATATTTTTGCTAATGCGACAGTCCTTCTGCTATCGAAGCACCACATAACAATCGAGGCTACCTGATAGTAAATTGTAGCATAATTGTCATATTTCTCTTTTGATTATCCGTTCACTATCCCTGCAGCGGGTTTTTTCCTCTGTAAATACAACCCTCGCCTAAAGGGAGAGGGAGTAAATTCAAACTCTCTTCGGCTCTGCATCCAGTTGAAAAGCTTCGTGTAAAGCCCTCACGCCAAGTTCCAGGTATTTTTCATCGATGACAACGGAGACCTTGATCTCGGATGTGGAGATCATACGGATGTTGATGTTTTCATTTGCCAGGGTCTCGAACATGGTGCTGGCTATACCCGCATGAGAGCGCATGCCGACTCCGACAAGTGATAATTTCACGATTTTATCGTCTCCAACCACCTCTGCAGCCCCCAGCTCCTTCGCGGTTTTCTCAAGAATACGCAACGCTTTCTCATAGTCATTGCGATGCACAGTGAAGGTAAAATCCGTTGTGCCATCCTGCGCAATATTCTGAATAATCATGTCGACTTCAATATTGGCTGCTGCAACAGGGCCGACAATATGATGCGCGACGCCAGGCTGGTCAGGAACGCCCTTGATCAACAGCTTGGCTTCATCCCGATTGAATGCAATACCGGAAATTTTGGCTTGTTCCACTGAGTCATCCTCAAAAGTTATCAGGGTGCCGCTGCCGCCCTCTTCAAAACTGGAGAGTACGCGCAGCGGGACATTATATTTCCCTGCAAATTCGACTGAACGGATTTGCAACACCTTCGAACCCAGGCTGGCCATCTCCAGCATCTCTTCAAAAGTGATGCGATCCAGTTTGCGCGCTTTTGGCTCGACACGCGGATCAGTCGTATAGACGCCATCCACATCGGTGAAAATCTGGCACTCATCGGCGCGCAGGGCCGCTGCCATTGCAACAGCCGTGGTGTCTGATCCTCCACGGCCTAAAGTTGTAATATTACCCTGCTCATCGACACCCTGAAAGCCGGCAACGACGACAACGTGGCCGCTGTCCAGATCCGCTCGCACATGCTGATCATCGATATCACGGATGCGCGCCTTGGAGTGCTCGCTGTCTGTGAGGATACGCACCTGTCCGCCCGTATAAGAACGCGCTTTTAGCCCTGCGTGATGCAGCGCCATGGAGAGCAGCGCAATGGTGACCTGCTCTCCTGTTGTGAGCAGTACATCCAGCTCACGTGAACTTTGCGCATTTGTGATCTCGCTGGCAAGCGTCAACAGGCGGTTGGTCTCGCCGGACATGGCGGAAACCACCGCCACCACCTGGTCGCCGCGCTCGACATACCCCTTGATTTTGCGTGCAACGGCCTCGATGCGCTCTGTCGTACCGACCGAAGTACCACCATATTTTTGAACAATCAGTGCCATTTTGAATCAAGTTTATAGAGTAAGAGAGTGTATTCAGCCAGCCTGTTCGGCAACCCATGTCTCCACCAGCTGCAGCGCCTGCGGAACCCCATCCGGGTTGCTGCCGCCTGCCTGCGCCATGTCAGGGCGTCCACCACCTTTTCCACCGACTTTTTCAGCGGCGGCTTTGACCAGATCGCCAGCCTTGAACCTGTCGGTCACATCTTTGGTGACACCGGCGATCAGGCTTACTTTGTCGCCATTGACTGCGATCAGCAGGATGACGGCAGAGCCGAGCTTGTTCTTCAATTGATCGAGCGTATTGCGTAAACTTTTTGCGTCTGCGCCGTCAAGTTTTGCCGCGAGCACTTTAACACCTGCGATCTCAACGGCCTGTGATGCGAGATCCGATCCGGCGGAGACTGCGAGTTGCGATTTCAGCTTTTCCAGCTCCTTTTCCAGATCGCGGTTGCAAGTCAGTAGCTGCGACACCCTGGAAGTGACATCCTCCCTGCCTGTTTTCAACAGATCAGCAAGATCCAGCATACGGTTTTGCTCTTCCTCGATCAACTCGACTGCCATGGCGCCGGTGACTGCCTCGATGCGGCGCACTCCGGATGCGATACCGGTTTCGTTGGTGATCCTGAATAGCCCGATGTCGCCAGCCGCATTCACATGCGTGCCGCCACAGAGTTCCACGGAGAAATCCCCCAGGCGCAGCACACGCACATCATCGGCATATTTCTCTCCAAACAGCGCCATCGCGCCCGAAGCTTTCGCATCATCCAGCGACATCACCTGTGTTTGTGCAGGATTGTTGGCGCGAATCTGGGCATTGACCAGCTGTTCAATGCGCTGCAACTGCTCTCGCGTCAGCGGTTCAAAATGAGAAAAATCAAACCTCAGGCGCTGCGCGTTCACCAGCGAGCCTTTTTGCTGTACATGATCTCCCAGGATCTGCCGCAACGCCGCATGCATCAAATGAGTTGCCGAATGATTCAACTCTGTCGCTATGCGCAACTCGCGGTTAACATGTGCCTCGACACTGTCACCGACATGCAGTTCACCACTCTCGATATGCCCGATATGGCCAAACACATCACCGCCCTGCTTGCGTGTATCTGCAACCCGAAAAACCCCGCCCTGCGGTGCAACCAGAAGCCCCCGGTCGCCAACCTGTCCTCCTGACTCGGCATAGAAGGGGGTGCTGTCAAGAATTACGATACCCGGCTCGCACGCACCCAGCTGGTCGACGGATTCACCCTCTTTATAGAGTGCCAGGACTCGGCTGTACTGCTGCAAATTGTCATAACCGGTAAATTCTGTATGCCCCTCCAGGGCTACCTGAAAACCTTGCTCGGCAGAAAAGTTACTTGCTGCACGCGCACGTTCCCGCTGCCGCTCCATCGCAGTCTCAAAACCGGCCATATCAACTTCCAGGTCACGCTCACGAGCAATGTCTGCCGTCAGGTCAGCCGGAAAGCCATAGGTATCATAAAGACGAAATACCACCTCGCCGGGAATGGTGGCATCATCAAGTTCGGCAATCTCTTCATCGAGGATCTTCATCCCCTGCTCGAGAGTCTCGGCAAATCGCAGCTCTTCGGTCTTGAGAATCTTTTTGACCTGGGATTTGGCTGTGCGTAATTCGGGGTAGGCCTCGCCCATTACCTCATCGAGTGCATCGACCAGCGTGTAAAAAAACGGCTGCTTCTGTCCCAGCTGATAACCATGTCGAATGGCGCGGCGAATAATACGCCGCAGCACATAGCCGCGTCCTTCATTGGATGGCAGCACGCCATCAACGATAAGAAATGCGGTGGAACGAATATGATCTGCAATGACACGCAGCGATTTTGCCTCGATGTCATCAACATCGGTGGCATCGGCAGCGGCGGTGATCAAATGCTGGAACAGGTCGATCTCATAGTTGGAGTGAACATTCTGCATCACCGCGGCCAGGCGTTCGAGTCCCATGCCGGTATCAACGGATGGTTTCGGCAGAGGTGTCAGGTTCCCATCTGCATCCCTGTCGTACTGCATGAATACCAGGTTCCAGATCTCGATATAGCGGTCGCCATCCTCTTCCGGCGTTCCCGGAGGACCGCCCCAGATCTCCTCACCATGGTCATAGAATATCTCGGAGCAGGGTCCGCAGGGGCCGGTATCACCCATCGACCAGAAGTTGTCCTTCTCCCCGCAGCGTGAAAGTCGCTGCGGATCCACGCCAATCTCATTGATCCAGATATCTGCCGCCTCGTCATCCTCTGTGTAGACGGTGACCCACAATTTTTCCGGTGAAAGGGCTAAGGTTTGCGTGAGGAAGTCCCAGGCATAGTGGATCGCTTCACGTTTGAAATAGTCTCCAAAGCTGAAGTTTCCCAACATCTCGAAAAACGTATGGTGGCGGGCTGTATAACCCACATTTTCGAGGTCGTTATGCTTGCCGCCGGCGCGCACACAGCGCTGTGAGCCGGTGGCTTTGGTATAGGAGCGTTTATCGCGGCCGATAAAGACATCCTTGAATTGCACCATGCCTGCATTGACAAACAGCAGTGTGGGATCATCATGCGGCACCAGTGAACTGGATTCGACGATCTGATGACCCTTCCCGGCAAAATAATCAAGAAATGCCTGTCGTATTTCAGCGCTAGATTTCATGCGATGTGCAAGTAGAAACTCTGGAAAAAGAGCATATTATGCGGGATATGCGCACATGTCACGCATGGAATGACAAAATGGAGAAGAAATACAAAAATTTTGGTAACTATTCATTACTAGCAAGATCGTCACTGTCTCCAGGTATCTCTTCCGGAAAACACCGTGAATACATCCCTGTAGGCTCGACTCGGCATCCCTGCCTCCTACGTTTCCGGCAGAGATACCCGAAAACAGTGACTCAGTTCACCTCTCTGACAAGATACTGAATAGTTACGTCTAATTTTTGTGCTTTTCGTGACTCTCGTGGTTGAGATAGTCTGACGCCAATTTTGTTTCCGGCTAATCCTGGAACAGGTAGTCACGGATCATGTGGTTGGGGAAACCGCGATATTCGAGAAAACGCGCCAGTCTTGCCTGCTCTTTATATTCTGCATTCACCAGCACGCTGAATTTTTTTTCAACCACCTGCTTCATGTTCGCCCGCCATTCGTCATCACGCTCATCAATCCACTCATGGATCAGGGTGTCGTTGATGCCACGTTCACGCAATTCCTTGCAAATACGTACAGGCCCATAGCCTTTTCTTTTGCGCATGGCGATATACTGTTCAACAAAGCGCTCATCACTGAGCAGTCCATGCGCTTCAAGACGCTGCAGAACCTCCTCGACAACTTCTGCAGCATGATCGCGTTTGAGCAATTTGCGCCTCAGCTCCAGCCGCGAGTGCTCGCGGGGAGCCAGTAGACGGATTGCGGCCTGTTCTGCCTCCTGCAGATCGGTCAATATCAGCCTCCTGCGCCTGCTGAGAGAGTTTGCGGGGCTTGTGCATCGGACTCATCTTCGATCGGCTGCTTTTCCGGAAGCAGCTTTGCACGCACACCTGCTTCGATATCATCGGCGATCTGCGGGTTCTCCTTCAGGAAGTTACGCACGTTCTCTTTGCCCTGCCCTATTCTGTTGCCGCCCTGGCTGTACCAGGACCCGGATTTTTCGATAAACCCATGCTGCACCCCAAGATCGATCAGCTCGCCCTCCCTGGATATGCCCTCACCGTAGAGGATTTCAAAGGTCACCTGTTTAAACGGCGGGGCTACCTTGTTTTTAACCACCTTGACGCGGGTATCATTGCCCACAATCTCATCACCCTTCTTGATGGCGCCGATACGGCGAATGTCCAGTCTTATCGAAGCATAGAATTTAAGGGCATTGCCGCCAGAGGTAGTCTCGGGACTGCCGAACATGACGCCGATTTTCATCCTGATCTGGTTGATAAAGATGACCAGGCAGTTGGTGCGTTTGATATTTGCCGTTAGCTTGCGCAACGCCTGTGACATCAATCGCGCCTGCAAACCGACATGCGTATCACCCATCTCACCTTCAATCTCAGCACGCGGCGTGAGTGCGGCAACAGAGTCGATTACAACGACATCGACGGCTCCGGAACGCACCAGCATATCGGTAATTTCCAGTGCCTGCTCACCGGTATCCGGCTGTGACACCAGCAGCTCATCCATATTGATGCCCAGTTTTTCTGCATAGGAGGGGTCAAGCGCATGCTCGGCATCGATAAAGGCGGCGGTTCCACCCTGTTTTTGCGCCTGCGCAATGATGTGCAGGGTTAATGTCGTCTTGCCTGAAGATTCCGGACCGTAGATCTCAACCACCCTGCCCTTAGGCACCCCGCCGATGCCCAGTGCAACATCCAGTCCCAGTGAACCAGTCGAAATTGACTCCATATTATACGCGGCGGTATCCCCCATGCGCATCACCGATCCCTTGCCAAACTGCTTGTCGATCTGGGTCAGTGCGGCAGCCAGTGCTTTTTTACGATTATCGTCCATTGGTTTCCCCTTTTAGATGAGTGGTGTTCTCTATATGTTCTGTATTATGGCACAGCAGGTGGCTCATGTCATGAGTCCGCTAAACTTTTTTTTGAAATAGTTTTGCAAAGCAATCAATGACTGCAGAATTGAAGATGTAGAAGTGAAAGCCGGGCAGTTGTAGATAGGTCCATTGATTTTTCACTGAAACCTCCTGTTTCAAATCATCTGTAAAGCATGCATGAATAAGTGTACACCAGATGCTGTAAAAGGTATGTAACTATTCAGCACATACGAGATCGTCTCTGCTATCAGGCATATCTTCCGGAAAATGCCGTGAATACATCCCTGTAGGCTCGCGTCGGCATCCATGCCTCCGACGTTTCCTCCAGATACGCCCAATAGCAGAGACTTCATTGCGAGTCTTAAAAGGTACTGAATAGTTACAAAGGCATCAGCATTTTGCCGGGTTCAACTACCCTCTGATCTTAAAAGTTAACCACAGATACACACAGGTTCACACAGATGTCCTTCTACCTTTTGATCTGTGTTTATCTGTGTTCATCTGTGGCAAAAAAATAATTATTCTGAACCAACCAGCATCCAGCGATCCAGGGTTTCATAGTGAAGCGCACCATCCTTGTGATGCGACCACATCAGTTCAAAGTGTGAAACCGGCCAGATGATCTGCGACTTGAGTTGCTGCGGTTTGACTGCAGCAGCCTTGCGCATCAGGGTGACATGGGGGCGGTACTCTCGTTGCTCCTGTTCAAAACCACAACCTTCAAGTCCCTGCCAGAGTTGTTTGACCAGTGATGCAAGATGCTGCGGTGTATGCGATGGCCCACACCACAGGGCTTTGGGACCGCGCCAATACCCTGTATGTTCGAGTCTGAGCCTGAATCCACTCTCTTTGATACGGGATGCCATGCTGCAAATCGTCTCAATGCGCCCCTCATCAACCATGCCGAGAAAGGCCAGCGTCATGTGTAAATTTTCTGCACGGTGAACTCTGGCTCCAGGTTGTCGGCAATCATGCTGCAGTTGCACCAGCTGCTCACACACCTCCTGATCAGGCCGCAGCGCAAAAAAGAGTCGTTTAGCTTCCCTGGACAATTTCCAGCAACCCTTGTAGAGCTCTCTCTACAGCCTGACGCCGAACAGCATCCCTGTTGCCGTCGAAGTGGTAGCAGCTCGCTGTAGCCGGCATCGAGATGTGTTTCCAGGCAAACCAGACCGTGCCGACCGGTTTCTCATCACTGCCGCCGTCCGGTCCCGCAATACCGCTGATGGAGACTGCAACCTGGGCGTCACTCTGTTGCAGGGCGCCTGTCACCATCTCGATGACGACAGCTTCGCTAACGGCACCATGCTGTTGTAGCGTTTGCTCACTGACACCAAGCATATGCTGTTTGGCCCGGTTGCTGTATGTCACAAAGCCACTATCGAACCAGTTGCTGGAACCACCGATATCGGTACACAGCTTCGACAGCCAGCCACCGGTACAGGACTCGGCGACCGCCAGCAACAACTCCTGTTGCGTTAACAATTCCGCCAGCTGATCGCGTGCGCAGAGCATTGAATCATCATTTTTCATCGTCTCTCCTGAAGAGCGTCGCTTCAATCATTACAAACGCACAGATTGTGAGTATAGTTCACTGTCAAACCTGCAACCAAACACATTCATCGAGATCGGGGAACAGAGCCGTGCTGGAAAAAATTCTGCTGTTTGAAGGCATACACAAAGAGAGTATCGCTAATCTGGAGAAACGTCTGAAGCCTCGCAGTTACAGCAAGGGAGAGACGATCATCCACCAGGATGGCGAGGGTGATTCAATGTATTTGATCATCAGCGGCCGTCTCAAGGTTGTCTCTACCATCGAGGATGGAAAAGAGGCATTGCTGGATTTCCTCCATGATGGTGACTATTTTGGAGAGCTGTCTCTATTTGATCAGGAGTCGCGCTCGGCTTCTGTCATTGCTGTCGAAGACTCGATACTGATCCGCATCAGCAGAGCAGAACTGCTCGGTTTTCTCGAACGTCACCCGGAAGCCAACCTGATTCTGCTGCGCTCACTTGCCAAACGCATCCGAGGCATCACCAACAATCTCAGCAGCCTGGCGCAGCTGGATGTCTATGGACGCATTGCACGTGTATTGTTGCAGGAGGCTGTCGACGAGCAAGGCGAACTTGTGACGCCACGCATAACACAGCAGGATATTGGCGAGATGGTGGGGGCATCACGCGAGATGGTCAGCAGGATACTCAAAGATCTGCGCATTGGCGGCTATATTTCAATTCAGGATAAACGCATCAGGATACAGCGGAAGCTGCCGTCGCATTGGTGATTATGCGGGAGTGAGAAGCATCACAGGATGCGGGTGTCTACTCATCCTGTACATGATCGCGGTCAGAAGACAGCTCCTACAATTCCATTTATTTTCCAGCTATAAAAATTTTGTCAACAACCCCATTTCAAAATCACCCTGCGGCGCCTTGATACGCACCTGCCAGCCCCCTCCCGGAACCTCCTGCATTGCTTCGCCATGGAGATCTTCGATTTGCTCAAGCTGGAAACGCCGGTTCCCCTGCGGAGACAAGAGTTCAAGCTCGTCGCCAACCAGGAATTTGTTTTTTGCCATGATCTCCAGCATGCCCTGCTTCCGCCCGGTAATCTCGCCGACAAACTGCTGGCGCATATTTTTGGAGATGCCTGCACGGTAGTTCTGCATCTCATGTGATTCATGACGCTGCAGAAAGCCGTCCGTGTAGCCCCGGTTTGCAAGCGCCTCGAGGTCATCCAGCAGCAGCGGGTCAAAAGGACGCCCTGCAGCAGCATCATCGATGGCGCGCCGGTAGACCTGTGTGGTGCGCGCCGTGTAGTAATGGGATTTGGTCCTGCCCTCGATCTTGAGGCAATCGACGCCAATACCGACCAGCCTGTGCACGTGCTCCACAGCACGCAGATCCCTGGAATTCATGATATAGGTTCCCATCTCATCCTCCATGATCGGCATGAACTCACCGGGGCGCTGCTTCTCTTCCAGGTACCAGGTTTTATCCGCCTCGGGATGACGCCTGATCGCATCCAGCGAAACTTCAGCAGCAGGCTCTATCTCGCCAACCTTGTACTCCCAGCGGCAGGCATTGGTACATGAGCCCTGATTGGCATCACGGTGATTGAAGTAGCCAGACAGCAGGCAACGCCCGGAGTAGGCGATGCAGAGCGCTCCATGCACGAACACCTCGATCTCCATATCCGGGCACTGCTGGCGAATTGCCTCGATCTCATCGAGCGACAGTTCGCGTGACAGAATGACGCGCGTCAGCCCCACAGATTGCCAGAATTTGACGCTCGCCGCATTCATGCTGTTGGCCTGCACCGAGAGGTGGATATCCATCTCCGGCCAGTTTTCACGCACCATCATGATCAGCCCCGGATCCGCCATGATCAAAGCATCCGGCTGCATCTCGATCACCGGCCGGATGTCATCGATAAACGTCTTCAGCTTGGCGCCATGCGGCATCGCATTGGTGGCAACAAAAAACTGCTTCCCCTGCAGATGCGCCTCGTCGATGCCTTCGCGCAGATTCTGCTCCAAAAAGTCATTATTGCGCACCCGCAGACTGTAGCGCGGCATACCCGCATAGACTGCGTCTGCGCCATATGCAAAGGCATAGCGCATATTTTTTATGGTGCCGGCAGGCGACAGAAGTTCAGGTTTTTTCATGATGCTTTGATTAATAAATAGAATATCGGGCATCTGCACTGCCAAGCTTGCAGATCATCGTCTCAATGCAAGAGAGATTTTTTCTCTCGCCAAGCCGCAAAGCTTCCGCGTCCTGCTTACGCCCCTGACCTACATCCATGTAGGCCAAGACCGCAAAGGTTTTTCTTAGCATTCTTTGCGGCTTTGCGAGAGTAAATGTTTTTTCATGCCTTGTCAGTCTGAGGCTTAGTCTCGATAGAGATAACAGTTGACGAAAAATCAACCAAATAGGGCTTTGAGTTTCAGGAATGAAGCATTCACTCCGGTGGAGGATCTTCCCATTTTATAGACTGGTAATTATATGCCTTTTCGATGGTGGGTTTAACAACGCTAAAATAGGGAGAAATATCAAAGTCACGCGGAACGAAAAGCGTCGAGTCCTTAATTCGGTAGGACTCCAGCTTTTTATCAGCCACTTCAGGAAGGATCGGATAGCGCACCCGCTGGAAAGCCTGGGCGATCAGTGAGGAGCAAATAGCCTTGGTCGGATCACCGCTTCCAAAACCAATCAGGCGGCGGCGAAAACGCATCGGGACTGGCGGCGTCGGCAGCAGGTAGCGGGTCAGATCGATGATATTCTTCACGTCATAGGAGCTGCCAAGGTTGCGCATCATGAAGGTGATCACACGTGACTTATCCTTGTCAGAGAGGCCCAGAGGACGACAGATCCTGGTATTGAGACCGGCGTATTTTGACAATGGCACCGCGATGACACCCTCCTTGATATCAGCCTCGATCATCACCTTCGGCTCGCTTTTACTGTCTACATCGACAATATTACCGACGTAAATTGCCGCATGCGACCAGGTAGATTGCGTCAGGTATTTGATGGCGCCGCTGATCCACTGGTTGCCCTCCACCAGCAGCACATCACAAGGTTGAATCACCTCTGCGAGCTGTGAAGCATCGTGAACAGAAAACGTGCGATATTCACCGCTGGGCCTGGTAATGAATTTAACCAGCAGACGCCCCGGAATATTCAGTGCCTTATCGATCCACATCGAGTCCTCCTTATTAGACCCTGAGAAACAAGTATAGCTGACAAGCAAGACCCTAGGTGTCAATAAGCTCCGCGCATTGCACCATGATCACGGCAGGATGCGCTACCGCTTATGCCGCCCTACAAACTGATTCTAGTTTTCCGTGTATTCCGTATGTTCCGTGGTGAAAAAATCACGCCATCGACTGGTAATAGAAATTCTGCGGATGCTTCGCCTCCGCAAAAAAGTACCAGCGTTCCAGCAACAGGCCGATATAGAGTACGCTAAAGGCTGCTATCGGCAATAACGGCGAGCTGATACTCCAGGAGATCGCCAACAGGAGTGGAGAGAGAATAAAGATCAGCAGCAGGAAAAGCAGTCGCACCATTTTCAAGGTCGCCTCGCTGCGCCCATGGAAAAATTCACGCGTGTTGAACGAGCCGCCCATGAAGCCCTGTGTCTCCTGCACGATTGCATTGTGTCTGACGCCGATGGCTGACTGCAGCGTCGATTTATGCTTCAGCCCTGCATTTCGCAGCAGTGATGCAAAGCGGGTAATAAAGGCGATAAACAGGAAAAATACTGCCCAGCTTCCAAAAAAGCTCACCAATGCGACACCCTGCTGCGCCGAGAAGGCGGCGGCCAGCATGAAGCCGGAAGCCAGGCCAAACAGCGTATAGTTGGCAACCGTCAGCCAGTGATGCCACTCTTCCAGGAATTTGACACTGGCATAGATCATTGCAGTGCAGACAAACAGCACAAAAGAGATAAAACTGGCGGCAATTCCGATCAGGATAGTGACATCGACCTCGATATCGGCGCCAAGGGTAAACAGCGGCTCGTTCCAGCCCATGTAGTGGGCAAACCCGTACGCAAACACCAGCAGCATGAACAGGGGCAGCACGATCACTTCACGCGACAGCCACGAGGTGCGCCATTTTGCCGCCGAACGCCATGCCCGCTCCGGCCTGCCGAGGTGGAAAATGGATGCGAACAATCCGAGTCCCAGCAACAGCAGTACCACAAAACTGCCGACAGCGTAGAAACCGGCGCTATCCTGCGCAGGGATCAGATTGGCCAGAGAATAGAACTGCCCGGTAAACAGCGCCAGAAACAGCCCCTGCCCCGCACCAATCAGGGTGGTCAGAAAGATGACAGAAAATGCCGGATGCATGGTTGTCTCCGTAAAGTAAGTTTTGTTAGACCATGTCTCAGACTGACAAGGCCTGAAAATGATCTTTCCCTCTCGCAAAGATGCTAAGCTCGCCAAGAAAATTTTTGCAATCTTGGCCCCTTTACGAGAGATGATTGTAATTATCCGAATTCGTCAAGCCGTAGGTTGGGCAAAGCCGTGTACATCACATTACCTCTGTTGGGCACGCAAACTATGCAATCAACTGAAGATATTGAGTGCATACATTACCGAGGTGTGCCCAACATCAGCGATGGGTATTGCTTTACCCAACCTACGAAACTGATGAGATCGAGTATCAGATTGACAAAACATGTAAAGCCCATGAATCTCTCGCCAAGACGCAAAGGCGCAAAGTTTTTTTCTTGGCGAGCTTTGCGTCTTTGCGAGAGTCATGATTGTAATTTGCCGAATTCGTCAAGTTTTAGCCACTGAAAGGTTACTAGAAAACATCAGAACGCAACATCATCGATGGATGCGCCTTCACTCACCGCTGCATCAAGCTCTTCGAGCAGCGGGTTGTCGACACGGTCGAGTTCATCGGCATGGATGGTGATGCGGGTCTTGCGCCTCGGCAGATAGTGGTTGGCGGGTTTGGTGCCCCACTCCGGCATCAACTGATAGCCGCCCTGCTCGCGTATGGCGATCGAAACCTCGGATTGCGGATCATGCACATCGCCGAACAGGCGCGCGCTGGTCGGACAGGCCAGCACGCAGGCAGGCTTGCGCTCCGATTCAGGCAGGGTTTCATCGGTGATGCGGTCGATGCAGAGGGTGCATTTTTTCATCACCTTCTCCCTGCCGTCCAGCTCGCGGGCTCCATAGGGACAGGACCAGGCGCAGTATTTGCAGCCGATGCACTTGTCATAATCGACCAGCACCACACCGTTGTCCTCGCGTTTGTAGGATGCCCCCGTCGGACACACCGGTACACAGGGTGGATCCTCGCAGTGCAGGCAGCTCTTCGGAAAGTGGATTGTCTCCGTGCGGGGAAACTCACCCACCTCATAGGTCTGCACACGATTAAAAAATGTGCCTGTGGGGTCGACATCATAGGGACGCAGATCCGCCATCGGGCCTGCCCAACCGGAGGTGTTCCACTCCTTGCAGGAGGTAACGCAGGCGTGGCAGCCGACGCAAACATTCAGATCGATCACCAGGGCTAACTGAGACATGCGCTTATCTCCCTGCTTTTCCTAATCCGGTGACACCGGCATAAAAGGCCTGCCACTTGCCGCGTTTGGCATCCTGACCCGGGAGTTTTTTTTGCGTTTCGAATTGCGGAGAGGTGACCCGTGGTTCATCATCATCCGCCCTGTAAATTTTTACCCGCACATCGAACCAGGCGGCCTGGCCTGTCACCGGATCAGAGTTCGAGAGATACTCTCCGGCCTTCTCCAGCGGCAGCTCTTCGGAGATGATGTGATTCAACAGGAATCCTTTTTGCGATTCATTGGCGCGCTCTGTCAGTCCCCAGGCTCCGGAAACCTTGCCAATCGCATTCCATGTCCACACGGTACCGGGCTCCACGGCCTGCGAGTAGCGGCACATGCAGCGGATCCTGCCGTGCGGTGATTCAATCCACATCCAGTCACCGTCACCGATGCCGCTCGCCCTCGCCGTCTGTGGATTCACAAACAGGTAGTTATGCGTATGGATCTGTCGCAGCCAGGCGTTTTGCGAATCCCATGAGTGGTACATCGCCATGGGGCGCTGGGTGAGTGCATTGAGCGGATATTTCTGCGTATCCACATGCCTGTTCTCCAGCGGTTCATAATAGAACGGCAGCGGATCAAAGTAGGTCTCGACGCGGCGGCGCAGACGCTCCGGCGGCTGCTTGCCACTGCTCTTCCCCTGCGCTGCGAGACGAAATTTCTGCAACACCTCGGAGTAGAGATGAATACTAATCGGCTCCGCATAGCGTGTCATGCCGTGGCCACGCGCCCACTCCAGGTAGCCCTTGTTCCAGTTACGCATGTACTGGTAGGATTTTGGCAGTTCAAACTGAAACATGCAGTTGTTTTTTGCGTACATATCCAGCTGACGGGGATTCGGCTCCCCCTTGAGTGTGCGGGCGCCGTCCTTGCCGCGCCAGCCGGAAAGAAAGCCGATACCGGAACCCGGAGCCGTCTCAAAATTGATCAGGAAGCCGGGGTAATCGCGATATTTACGCGAGCCGTCCTCATTGGTGAATGCCGGCAGTTTGAGGCGCGATCCCAGTTCGATCAGCACCTCCTGAAATGGCTTGCACTCACCCTTCGGCTCGACCACCGGGATGCGGATGGCATCGACCGGCCCGCTAAATTCCGAGATCGGCCGATCCAGCAGCGACATTGCATCATAGCGTTCCAGGTAGCTGGTATCCGGCAGCACCAGGTCGGCAAAAGCAACGGTTTCGGATTGAAAGGTATCGCACACGATAATGAATGGAATCTTGTATTCACCATCTTCATCCTTGTCCACCAGCATCTGCCGCACCTTGACGGTGTTCATGCTGGAATTCCACGCCATGTTCGCCATGAACAGCATCAAGGTATCGATCCGGTAGGGATCGCCACGCCAGGCATTGGTAATCACGTTGTGCATCAGACCATGCACCGACAGCGGATGCTCCCAGGAGAAGGCCTTGTCGATGCGCACCGGCTCGCCCTGCTCATCGACAAACAGATCATTCGGCTCTGCCGGCCACCCCAGCGGCATACCGTCGAGCGGGGTATTCGGCTGCACGCCTTCCGGGCCTTTGGGCGGTTTTGGGCAGGGCGGAATGGGACGCGGAAACGGCGCCTTGTGGCGAAATCCTCCCGGGCGGTCGATGGTGCCCAGCAGTGTCATGAGAATGCTCAGCGCACGTATGGTGTGAAAACCATTGGAGTGGGCAGCCAGTCCGCGCATGGCGTGGAAGGAGACAGGATTGCCAGTCACAGACTTATGCTCATTGCCCCATACATCCCGCCATGCGATCGGCAGCTCGATCTTTTGATCACGGGCGGTCACCCCCATCTCGTGCGCCAGGCGGCGAATCGTAGAAGCGGGGATATGGGTGATGCCTTCCGCCCACTCCGGCGTGTACTCCTCGACACGGTCTTTCAGAAGCTGAAACGAGGGCGTTACCTTGATGCCATCATCCAGGGTATATTCACCAAGGATGACCGGGTCGGCTCCCGGGGTGTGGGTTCCGATCGCGCCGATCTCACGATCCCACCAAAGCTTGTTTTCAGGATCGAAGCAGCCCTCCTCGACGTGCATCTCGAAGCGGTGAAACAGACCAAAGTCATCACGCTCGGGATCGTTCACCACCAGCTCTGCGGCATTGCTGTATTGAATCAGAAATTCACGGTCGAACAGCCCCTGCTTGATGATCTCATGGCAGATAGCCAGCAGCAGTGCACCGTCAGTGCCGGGCTTGATCGGCACCCACTCATCGGCGATGGCCGAGTAGCCGGTGCGGATAGGGTTGATGGAGATAAACCGCCCGCCGTTGCGCTTGAATTTGGAAAGGTGGATCTTGAGTGGATTGGAGTCATGATCTTCAGCCGTTCCCAGCATGATAAACAGCTTGGAGCGATCCAGGTCGGGGCCGCCGAACTCCCAGAAGGAGCCGCCGATGGTATAGATCATGCCGGCCGCCATGTTGACGGAGCAAAAGCCGCCGTGCGCAGCATAGTTGGGCGTACCGAACTGCCTGGCGAAGAGCCCGGTCAGCGCCTGCATCTGGTCACGGCCTGTAAACAGGGCGAACTTCTTTGGATCAGTTGCCCGCAGATGACCGAGGCGCTCCTCCATGATGCTAAAAGCCTGCTCCCAGCTGATCTCTTCGAATTCCGATTCGCCACGCTCTGCATCCTGCTTGCGCAGCAACGGTTTGCTGAGTCGCGCAGGCGAATACTGCTTCATGATCCCGGAAGCGCCCTTGGCACAGATCACGCCCTGGTTGTGCGGATGCTCGGGGTTGCCCTCGATGTGGCGAATCTCGCCGTCACGCAGGGTGACGCGAATACCGCAGCGGCAGGCGCACATGTAGCAGGTGGTGTTCTTGACCTCGACCCGGCCAAGTTCGCTATCAGAGTGTTCTACAGGATCCAGCATGGCTCTAACAAAACCTCTCAGATTTTTTCCACAGATAAACACAGATGCACACAGATTTAAAATGAAATAATCGTAATTTCTCAATAAACCCTTGCTTTGTCCGAATCTGCCTAGAGTTGGGATCAGCCTTTCAGGGACGCCTGAATACGTCCCTGTATGCTCTGATAAAACGTCCCTGTTTTATACAGCCCTGAAAAGCAGACTCCCAACCCTACTTCCTGCACGGGCTTATTGAGAAGTTACAAATAATCAATGTTGAGAGTACAAAAACCGTAGGGTGCAATAAGCCTGTGCATTGCACCATGCATCGCTGCGGGACGGGGATCTGCTACCGCTTATACCGCCCTACGAATCTGTGTTTATCTGTGTGCATCTGTGGAGAAAAAATTATACCCCATATTTGATGAATATAGCCTCAATTAGTCCTGAATTGGTTATGAATTGATTAAGGCTCCAACTCCTCCCAGCGGCTGTAGAGTGTTTCAAGCTGCGTCTGGCTTCGCGCCAGCTGCTGTTGAATCACAGCAACCTCAGCCTGGCGATCTGTGTAGATTTCAGGCTTCGCCAACTCCTCATGCATATTCTTTATTTTATTCTCAAGTAATTCTATTTCCTTAGGTAATTGCTCGAGTTCACGTTGTATTTTATAGCTGACTTTAGTCTCGACAGCAGGCTTTTGGTGTTTCACGAGCGGCTTGTTTGTGATCTTCTCAGTGCCTTCAATGCTCTTCGCTGCACGCTGTTCACGCAGCCAGTCCTGATAACCGCCAACAGCTTCATCGATGATTCCGCCGCCGGTAAAGACATACGTCGAGGTAACTACATTATCCAGGAAGGCACGGTCATGGCTCACCAGCAGCACCGTCCCCTCGAAATTGATCAGCAGTTCTTCCAGCAGCTCCAGGGTCTCCACGTCGAGGTCATTGGTCGGCTCATCGAGCACCAGCAGATTTGCCGGGCGGGTAAACAGCTTGGCAAGCAGCACCCGGTTGCGCTCTCCGCCGGAGAGTGAATTCAGCGGTTGGCGCACCCGCTCAGGGGCAAACAGAAAGTCCTGCAGGTAGGAGATGATATGACGGCTATGGCCGTTAATCTCGACACGATCAGAACCCTCACCGACATTCTCCTGCACAGTTTTATCCAGATCCAGCGAAGCCCTGAGCTGGTCAAAATAGGCAACCTCGAGCCCCGTGCCAATTTTGACGTCTCCACTCTGCGGCTCGAGTTTTCCCAGTAGCAGATTCAGCAGCGTCGATTTGCCGCAGCCGTTGGGGCCGATGATGCCGATCTTGTCGCCGCGCATGATGGTGGTGGAGAAATCCCGGATAACAGGCTCGCCATCCCAGCTGTAGCTGATATTATCAACTTCGGCCACCAGCTTGCCGGAACGTTCGGCCTGCTGCATATTGATCCTGACCTTGCCCTGTACACTCCTGCGCTGACGGAATTTCTCACGCATCGCCTCGAGCTGCCGCACCCTGCCCTCGTTGCGTGTGCGCCGTGCCTTGACTCCCTGGCGAATCCACACCTCCTCCTGGGAGAGGCGTTTGTCAAAACGTTCATTCTCCTTCGCCTCGGAATTGGCGCGCTCTTCGCGCCGACGCAGATAATTCTGGTAGTCCTCCGGCCAGTCGGTCAGACTGCCGCGATCCAGTTCGAGGATGCGGGTTGCCAGGTTCTGCATGAAAGCGCGATCATGGGTGATAAACAGCAGGCTGCCGCTCCAGCTCTTGAGGAATTTCTCAAGCCACTGGATACTCTCGATATCGAGATGGTTCGTCGGCTCATCGAGCAGCAGCAGCTGCGGTTTTTTGACCAGCTCCCGCGCCAGCAGCACGCGCCGCTTGAGCCCGCCTGAGAGTGCGCTGAATTGCGTCTCCTGCTCACTCTCGAGAGACAACCTTGAGAGAGTGCTCTCCACCTGCTGCTCCAGTTGCCAGCCGTCGGCATCCTCCAGCGCCTGTTGAGCCCTGGCCAGATAGTCGAGATTCTTCTCACCGGGATCATCCATCACCATCAGGGTCGCCTGGTGGTATGCAAGAATCACATCCGCAAGCCCCTCCAGTCCCTGGGAGACGATCTCGAACACCGTGCCGTGCAGATCTGCCGGGATATCCTGGGGCATATAGGCGATGACAGCATTCTGCACCACCTGGCGCTCGCCGCTGTCCGCCTGAATCAATCCGGAGATCACCTTCAACAGGGTCGATTTTCCCTCGCCGTTGCGTCCGATCAGGGTAACGCGCTCACCCTGACGGATGGTCAAATCCACACCATCGAGCAGCAGGGGGCCGCTATAGCCCAGAGTCATGTTGCGTAGCGTGAGTAGAGTAGCCATTACTGTCTCAAAGAAAAAATGATGGTGAATGATACCGTAGCGAGACAAATTCTCTGACTGCAAAGGCATGAAAATTCACTTAATCTCTCGCAAAGACGCAGAGACGCAAAGGGTTTTCTTGGCGGGCTTTGCGTCTTTGCGAGAGTCATAACTGAAATTTTCACTCTACTTTGATCTCAAAAACCAGATACATCACATCAACTCCGAGAAATCCCGTATTGATAGAAAGCCTTCGACCTCTTTGTGCTGCTGCGTACTGTCCGGCGCCGTGATCGCTATCACTTTGTGAATCCCATAATCATCCGCAGAGTGAAGCACCGGCAGGCTGTCATCCACAAACAGCGTTCTCTGTACATCAAAACGATGCCGCTGCTGCAGCTTCTCCCAGAATGCCGGGTTCTCCTTGGGCAATCCCACCTCGTGCGAGGTGATGAGATGATCAAAGCGGTGCGCCAGCGGGATGCGCTGCAGTTTGAACGCCAGGGTTTTGGGATGTGCGTTGGTCAATAGCGTTACGCGCGTGTCCATCGACTGCAGCATGTGCAGAAATTCATCCACATGCGGATGCAGCTGGATGAGGTGCTCGACCTCCTCCTTCAGGCTTAGGATATCCACTCCCAGCTCTGCGCTCCAGTGATCGATGCAGTACCACTTGAGCGTGCCCACATGGACGGCATACATGGCCAGCAGTTTTTCCCTGGCGGCATCGAACGTGATGTCGTGCAGAGTTGCATAGTGCTCCGGCAGATACTGCAGCCAGAAGTGATTATCGAAATGCAGATCCAGCAAAGTGCCGTCCATATCCAGAAATACATCATCGATCTGCTCCCAGTCGATCTGTTGCACTTGATCATTGGCTGATTTGTCACTAGAGTCGCTCACAATTTCTCACTTATGGTTGAATTGTCATGCGCCAGCAGCCCGTCGTAACTGACACACGTAAAATTGCACAAAGCCGCATCTTTCATATCGAAGAGATGGACATCACCTTTCCCAATGGCGCCACGCGCACCTACGAGCGCCTCCTGGGAAGCCGGCAGGATTCGGTGATTATCCTCCCTTTTCTGGATGATGACACCATCCTGCTGATACGGGAATATGCGGCAGCCAACGAATGTTACGAGCTGTCATTGCCAAAAGGGATGGTTGACAGCGGCGAACAGCTGCTCGATGCAGCCAACCGCGAACTGCAGGAGGAGACAGGATACGCTGCTGCACAGCTGCGCTATCTGCATAAATTCAATATCGCCCCCGGATATATCTGTCACACATCGCATGCGGTCGTCGCAACAGGCCTGACGCCATCACCCCTCCAGGGAGATGAACCCGAACAGCTGGAAATTATCCCATGGAAGCTGGCCAATCTTGATACACTGCTGCGCCATCCTGATTTTACAGATGCGAGAGCCATCGCAACACTGCTACTTGGTCTTAAATAATGCAACCAGCAAACATCACACAAACAATCGACATCAACACCATCAACGACATCGCCAAACAGGCGGGTGCCGCCATCCTCGAGATCTACCAACAGGATTTCGATGTCTATACCAAGGAGGACAGCTCACCGCTGACCGAAGCGGATCTGGCTGCGCACAACATCATTGTCGATGCGCTGCAAAAGCTGACCCCGGAGATACCGGTTCTCTCTGAAGAGTCGACAAAAATCCCCTTTGAAACCCGCAGCAGCTGGAACAGATACTGGCTCATCGACCCCCTCGACGGCACCAGGGAGTTCGTCAATAAAAATGGTGAATTCACCGTCAATATTGCGCTCATCGACAACCACAAACCGGTCATGGGTGTGGTCTACGTCCCGGTCACGGAAACCACCTACTTCGGCACTGTCGGCGAAGGCGCTTTTGTCGAACGCGATGGGGAGATCAGCGAAATCAGCGCCAGCAGCAAGGCGCACACGCCGCTGCGTGTTGCCGGCAGCCGCTCCCACGCCGGCGAGAGCCTGAAGCGCTTTCTTGCAGAGGTGGGAGCGCACCAGATGCTCTCCATGGGGAGCTCGCTGAAACTCTGCCTGGTGGCCGAGGGCAAGGCCGATATCTACCCGCGCATCGGCCCCACCTCGGAGTGGGATACCGGCGCTGCGCAGGCAGTGGTCGAAGCCGCCGGCGGCATGGTGACCGAGACCAATGGCGAGCCGCTCAGATACAACTGCAAGGATTC
>JAQYVP010000132.1 GCA_030145485.1 Chromatiales bacterium | reverse complement strand
ACTGCCAGTTCTAAGCGGTATCTTGCTTGACTGGTA
The DNA here is from genome assembly GCA_030145485.1 of Chromatiales bacterium. Classification (GTDB taxonomy): domain Bacteria; phylum Pseudomonadota; class Gammaproteobacteria; order Chromatiales; family Chromatiaceae; genus Sva-25. The sequence continues at coordinate 11,497 of JAQYVP010000132.1, read as the reverse complement.
GCTGTCACTCCTCACTGCAATTTTTTTAGCAAAAATTTTTACAGAATATTTTTTCAAAGAGCAGGCTCGTTTCTGAGAAAAGTGCGGTCGTTCGGGCAGAGTACTATCAATAACACTACCACCCTTTTTTTAGCCATTGCCCCCGGGGGGTGCGTAGCAGCCTCTGGACGTGGGCTGGCAGGGAGAATGTGTCGTCATCCAAACGCAGCAGCCACCCTATTCGTACGGCAGTGCGAACAGCCCACTCAGCAAGGCGACTTCAGGCCGGAACAGTGCCGCATTGATGCGATTGTGGTGCTGAGAGGGTGTCTGAATAACGGGTTGTTTGATGTCGTGTAGCAGGATCGCTTCTTCAACTGTCAATGTACACACCGGACTTGTCCACAACATAATTCAGCATCACATCAAAGACTTTCTCAACTTCATCGTCATCACCCGACAATGAAGCATTGATCGACGCTGCAATACGATCAATTGTGCTTTCTATGGCCTTGTCGCCCTGATCTTTGACGGCAGCAAGAATCTCGGCCAGTTGATCCAGTACATCGACCATCTCTTCAAATTTGTCCATGTGGGCCTCATCAAGTTGGATTTTTATACTAAAGGTTTTACCACGGTGTTACATCTTGGATTTGCGGGTTAACTAGACTGGCGCGTTATGAAAAAAACATTTTGAAAACAAGGAGATAGGTGGTACGCCCGACTGGATTCGAACCAGTGACCCCCGCCTTCGGAGGGCGGTACTCTATCCAGCTGAGCTACGGGCGCGTGATGGAAAGTGTGTTGATCTTGAGGGGACGTCAGTTTGAGGCACAGTATCAACAGTGACGATAGACTACTGTAACTATCGGCTCTTGTCCATTGACATCGTCATATCGGTGTTGCTGGAAATTCAGCTCTGCGAGGGAGGGAATCGCTCTGCATGAGTGAGTTTTGTCAGCTGTTGTCGTACTGAAAAACGAAGGTTTTATCACCCTGATTTTAGGAATATAATAGAAAAAATTTCACCAATACCCTATTTCTATTTTTAGGAGCAAAAATATGACACCTTTTCGTTTGTCGATAAAGGCAATTCCGGTTGTTGCTGTCGTGAGTGTATTGACTCTCTCGGCCTGTAGTGAAGAAGCTAAAGCACCGCTCAGCGATGAGCAGATTTCCGCTGTCAAGGAGCAACTCGCGCCTGTAGCCTCTGTCGCAGTGGCTGCTAAGAATACTACTGACACTGTAAAGCCGCCAGCACAAGCCGCACCTGAACCAGCCCCGGCGGCGTCTGCTCCTGCCGCACATGAAGCTGCTGCTTCGACACCAGAGGAGCCAGCAGCCGTACCTGAAGAATCCACAACGACTGAAGCTCCTGCCACTGCTGAAGCAACTCCCGCTGAAGCGGCTCCTGCCGCGGCAGCGCCTGATGCACTTGCTCTGGCAACCAGCAGTGCCTGCATGGCGTGTCACCAGATCGATGTGAAGCTCGTTGGACCTTCCTACAAGGAGGTGGCGGCAAAGTACACGGATGACCCTGCCGCGCTGGAGACGCTGGTCGCCAAGGTCAAGGCGGGTGGCACCGGTGTCTGGGGGCAGATTCCGATGCCACCGAATGGCCATGTCAGTGATGCAGATATCACGACCATTGTGACATGGGTGCTTACGCAGTAATTAGAAATCCCCCTCGACCCTCCTTTGATAAAGGGGGAGGGTTTTTGCACTGGAATCCTGTCTGATTGGCGGGATTTGTAATTTCTCAATAAGTCCGTGCATTTCGCGGTCACAAGACCTACAGTTCTAAGTGGCGTCAGATGTGGGAGTGGTCATCTGGCCACGATTGAAATGCGATAGCATTTTACTCGTATGCACGGGCTTATTGAGTATTACTCATGAGTTGTCGAGCAGGGCGCGGATGTTCGCCAGGTGCGCCTTGCCGGTCTCTTTGGTCAGCTGTTGCTGCTTCTCCCCCTCCCATTGCAGACACTCTTCGGGTATTTCATCCAGAAAGCGGCTCGGCTCGCACAGTATCCACTCGCCATAACGTCTGCGGCGTCTGGCCAGGGTCATAACCAGGTGGTGGCGGGCGCGGGTGATGCCGACATAGGCGAGGCGGCGCTCCTCCTCGATGTTCTCCTCCTCGATACTGACACGATGCGGCAGTAGCTCCTCCTCCATGCCCACCAGGTAGACCAGCGGGAATTCGAGCCCCTTGGCGGAGTGCAGGGTCATCAGGGAGATGCGTTCGCCGTCATTGTCTTCATCCTGACGTTCGAGGATATCGATGAGCGTCAGGTGGTTCACCAGTTCGTGCGGTTCGTTTTTTGCATCCTGCTGCAGTCTCTGTAGCCACTCCAGCAGTTCATCGATGTTGTCCCAACGGCGTTGCGCCACAGTTTCCGAGGAGCTCTTCTCTCTCAGGATCGCCATGTAATCGATTTCATTGAGCAGGTTTGTCAGCGCTTCGGCCGCACCCAGATCAGCGGTATTACGTTGCTGGCGTTGCATCCAGTCGAAAAAAGTCTGTAGGATTTCGCGCCGTCTTGCATCCATGCAGGCGTTGAGTCCGAACTCGCCGCAGGCGCTCAGCAGGCTGATGTCGCGCTGATTGGCATAGGCGCCAAGCTTTTCCAGGGTCGCAGGTCCGATTTGACGACGTGGAACATTGATGATGCGCAGGAAGGCGGCGTTGTCGTCAGTATTTGCAATCAGACGCAGAAACGCCATGGTGTCCTTGATCTCGGCGCGGCCGAAAAATGACTGGCCGCCGCTGAGGAAATAGGGCAGGTCATGCTGACGCAGCGCCTTTTCAAACAGGCGCGCCTGGTGATTGCCGCGGTAGAGGATGGCAATGTCACCCAGGGTTCTTCCCTGGAATTTCTGCACCAGGATATCGGAGATGACGCGCTCGGCTTCATGCTCTTCATCCTTGCACTGCATCACCCGAATGATGTCGCCGGACCCCAGCGCGCTCCACAGACGTTTTTCAAACAGGTGTGGATTATTGGCGATTAGGGCATTGGCAGCCTGGAGAATGGTCTCTGTCGAGCGGTAGTTCTGTTCCAGTTTGATTACTTTCAGGCGTGGAAAATCTTTCTTCAGCTGCAGCATGTTTTCCGGGTTGGCGCCGCGCCAGGCGTAGATCGACTGGTCATCATCACCGACCACCGTCAATGCCTGTCGAATTCCAGCGAGATGTTTGATCAATGCATACTGACTGAGATTGGTGTCCTGGTATTCATCGACCAGCAGGTATTGCAGTCGTCCCTGCCAGCGTTGCAAGATCTCCGCATTGTCATTGAAGAGTTTGACCGGAAGCCAGATCAGGTCATCGAAATCGACGGCGTTATAGGCGCGCAGACTGCGTTCGTAGGCGCCATAGCAGAGTGCGGTATGCAGGCTCTGCTGGTCATCGGCGGCAGCCTCTGCCTGCTCAGGCGTCAGCATCATATTCTTCCATGTGGAGATCTGCCAGCGCACGGCACTGACATGCTCGGCATCATGTTCATGCAATAACTCTTTGACCAGCGGCAGGGTGTCCTGTTCATCCAGCAGTGTGAAGCCGGATTTCAATCCTGCCTCCCGGTATTGCTGGCGTAGAATATTGAGTCCCAACTGGTGGAAAGTGCTGACCCGCAGCCCGCGACTGCTGCTGCCGTCAAGCAGGTCGCTGACACGCCCCTTCATCTCCCTGGCGGCCTTGTTGGTAAAGGTGACAGCCAGAATATTTCTTGCAGGAATTCCCCGTTGCTCAATCAGCCAGGCGATTTTACGGGTAATGACGCCGGTTTTTCCGGAACCGGCGCCTGCCAACACCAGCAACGGGCCGTCAAGATAACGCACAGCACCCATCTGCTGCTCATTGAGTTGCATCCTGGCCATGATTTAGTCGCAGCGTCCCCGCGTAGGTGATGTTATTATCGTCACTGAAGAGTAATGATTATATGTGATTTCTATTTATGCGTAGCGAGAACAACAATCCACGGGAATCCTGGCGAGTTTTCCAGATTATGGCCGAGTTTGTCGAGGGCTTCGAGAAGCTGGGATGCATTCATCCGGCTGTGAGTGTGTTTGGTTCGGCAAGAACGCCGCAGGAGCATCCCCGGTATCAAAAGACAGTTGAAATTTCCCGCCTGTTGTCTGACAGCGGTTTTGCGGTGGTCTCCGGCGGTGGTCCGGGAATCATGGAAGCGGCCAACCGTGGTGCGCAGATGGGCAAGTCAACGAGCGTTGGTGTTAATATCCAGCTTCCTCATGAGCAGTTGGGCAATCCCTATCAGGATGTCAGCGTTGATTTCAAACACTTCTTTGCCCGCAAGGTAATGTTTGTCAAACATGCTGTGGCTTATGTGGTGATGCCCGGCGGTTTTGGTACACTGGATGAATTTGCCGAGATGCTGACACTGATCCAGACGGGCAAAAGTCGTAACATCCCGATTATTCTGGTCGAGTCTGAATTCTGGAGTGGGTTGCTGGAGTGGTTTGAGGAGGCTCTGAACGGGAACGGCATGATCAGCCCGGAGGATATGGATCTGATCCAGGTGATCGACCAGCCGAAACAGGTGGTGGATGCGATTTTTCATCATTATGAGGGTCGCAGCCTCGAGCCCTCAGCTGAGGAGCAGGAGATGCTGCTGCGGCTATAGGAATTTCACCTAAAACTTAAGACCTAAAACCTAATGCCTATTTCTTTAACTGGTAATTCATAATGAAAACTCTATCTGTCGGTGCTGCTGCACTCATCTCACTCTCATCTGTTGTCGTTGCTGAACCTGAGACCCTCGAAACCGAGAGTGTCAAAATCATCGAGGGCGACCGTATAGATATCTATGAGCATCGTGACAAGCAGGGCCGCAACAGGGTGGATATTGACCCGGACCGCACCAGGCCTTATACCTTTCTCGGCAGTGAGATTGGCGATGAAGCGAGTCGTCCGGCAGGCGGTTCTCCGGATGCACCAACCCAGATGTGGTCCATCAAGAAGTGGTGACATCTGCTGCAACTCCGGACTCGAGTCGAGAGGGAGTGCTGCAGCAGATCAATGAGTGGACAGGCCGCAGTGTCTCATGGCTGACACTGCTGATGGTGGTCGTCGCCTTTGTCGTGGTTGTGCTGCGCTACACGTTTGATCTCGGCTGGATCTGGCTGCAGGAGTCAGTCACCTATATGCATGCAGCGGTCTTTATGCTCGGCATCTCCTATACGCTGAAGCATCAGGGACATGTGCGGGTCGATATCTTCTACCGGAAATTCAGCCGCCGCGGACAGGCAATCGTCGATCTCTTCGGCACGCTGTTGTTGTTGATTCCCGTGGCGTTGTTCATCCTCTGGTCAAGCTGGGATTACGTATTTCAGTCCTGGAGGGTGCTCGAAGGCTCGCGTGAAGCAGGTGGATTGCCGCTGGTATTTCTCCTCAAGACGTTGATGTTGTTGCTGCCATTGCTATTGCTGGTGCAGGCATTTGTGATGCTGTTGCAATCCTTCTCAGTGGTGCGTCGAGACGATGGCTGAATTGTTGCCGCTGTGGCTTTTTGCTGCTGTCTGCGTGGTGTTGCTGCTCGGCTACCCCGTGGCTTTTGCACTGGGTGGAACCGCGCTGCTGTTTGCTTACGCGGGCAGCCTTGGCGGTTACTTTGACAGCGCCTTCCTGGCTGCGCTGCCGAACCGTCTCTACGGCATCATGATCAACGAGACGCTGATTGCCGTGCCGCTGTTCGTCTTTATGGGCGTGATGCTGGAGCGCGCTAAAATTGCGGAAGATCTACTCGATGCCATGGCGGCGCTGTTTGGGCGTATGCATGGCGGGCTGGGGATTTCGGTAACGCTTGTCGGTATGCTGCTTGCTGCCAGCACCGGTATCGTTGGCGCGACTGTGGTTACCATGGGATTGTTGTCGCTGCCGACGATGCTGCGCCGCAACTACGACCCCGCTGTTGCAACGGGTATCATTTGCGCCTCGGGAACCCTCGGTCAGATCATTCCTCCATCGATCATTCTGGTGCTGTTGGGTGACGTGCTTTCGTCTGCCTACCAGCAGGCGCAGCTGGACATGGGGGTGTGGTCGCCGGAAACGCTTTCAGTCGGGGATCTTTTTGTCGGCGCACTGATTCCCGGACTGTTGCTGGTTCTTCTGTATGTTCTCTATCTGCTGGTGTTGGGGATGGTGCGTCCGCAGCGTGTGCCGGCAATTCCCGAGCAGGAGAGAGGGGAGGGTGGTGACTGGTTTGCCGTCGTCAAAGCGCTGCTTCCTCCACTGGCGCTGATTCTTGCTGTGCTGGGATCGATTCTGGGTGGTTTTGCCACGCCGACTGAAGCAGCCTCCGTAGGCGCCATCGGCGCCATGCTGCTGGCGGCAACGCGTCATAAGCTCAATCGGGAGACTCTGCGGGAGGTGACGCTGGAGACCACCAAAATCACCAGCATGGTGTTCATGATTCTCATCGGCGCATCGTTGTTCTCACTGGTGTTTCGCGGTTTTGGTGGTGATGAGCTGATCGAAAACTTTCTCAGCGAGATGCCGGGCGGAGTCGCCGGTGCGGTCATCATCGTCATGCTGGTGATGTTTCTGCTGGGCTTTATTCTCGATTTTATCGAAATTACCTTCGTCGTCGTACCCATCGTCGGTCCGATCCTGCTGGCGATGGGACTCGATCCCATCTGGCTGGGGGTGATGATTGCACTGAATCTGCAGACTTCATTCCTGACGCCGCCATTTGGTTTTGCGCTCTTCTATCTGCGTGGCGTGGCTCCGCCGCAGGTGACGACAGGGATGATCTATCGTGGAGTGATTCCATTCATCATGATTCAGCTGCTGATGCTGGGGATGCTGGCGCTATGGCCACAGCTGGCGACCTGGCTGCCGCATCAGATTTTGAAGTAGTCAGATGAAAAGAGGTGAACCACGGAACACACGGACGACACGGAAAAAATAACTTAACTATTCAGCATCTTGTCAAATGAACGAATAAGTCGCTGTTATTGGGGGTATCTAAAGGAAACGTCGGAGGCATGGACGCTGAAGCGAGCCTACAGGGAGGTATTAACGGCATTTCCCGGTAGATATACCCAACAACAGCGACGATCCCGCACGGACTTGAGTAGATACAAAATAACAAGTAAAAATTCCGTGTGGTCCGTGTGTTCCGTGGTAAGAAAAGCTTGCAGGTATTGATGAATGAGCGGTAGGGCTACGGTCACTTTTCCCAGCGTCCGGCTGCGTGGCCGTCGCTCTCACGCGCATCCACCCAGCGTGACGAGCCATCCTTGAGCTGCTCTTTTTTCCAGAAGGGTGCACGGGTCTTGAGGTAGTCCATGATGAATGAGCAGGCTTCGAAGGCGTCATGACGATGACTGCTGGCGATGCACACCAGCACGATCTGATCAGCCGGCCTGAGTTCGCCGACACGATGGATGAGGGTGGCATCCTGCACTTCCCAGCGTTGCGAGGCTTCACTGACGATTTTTTGCAGCGCCTTGTCGGTCATTCCGGGGTAGTGCTGCAGAGTCATGCCGGCGACGGAATCATCGAGATTCATATCCCTGACCAGGCCGACAAAAGAGACCGTGGCGCCGATATCCGTGCGTCCATTGCAGATCGCCCGCAACTCTCTGCTAACATCGAAGTCCTGTTCCTGGACGCTTATTTTGCTCATTGCCGTATCCTTAGTTACTCAGTGAATTCCATAAGCTAATTATAGCGAGTCATAGCGAGACGAAGTTTCAGATTGACGATGCATGAAAAAGATCATTTTCTCTCGCAAAGCTTCCGCGTCCTGCTCACGCCCCTCACCTACATCCATGTAGGCGAAGACGCAAAGACCGCACAGGTTTTTCCTGGCGAGCTTTGCGCCTTGGCGAGAGTCATGGTTGAAAGCTGATTCATCCACCCGTCACCGGCGGGAAGAAGGCGATTTCATCACTGTCACTGATGGCGCTGTCGAAATCGGACATCTCCTGGTTGATCGCCACCAGTATCCTGCCGCTTTCGAATTCGCTGCTCCAGGGCTCACCACGATCCTGCAGGTGGTCAACCAGTTTCCCGACGGTGCCCATCTCGTCGAGTGAAAGCTCTTCTGAAGATGTTTTCAACTGCTCACCGAGGCGTGCGAAATAGAGAACTGTTGCCATCAAAACACCTGTTTAGAGTAATTCGGAATAGGGAATGTAGGCCACCTTGTCACCCATAGCGACTGTGGATCCCTCCTCCAGCACGGCAAGGCCATGCGCCCAGCTGGTCGAAGAAAGCACCCCGGAGCCCTGGTGGTCGTAGATGTGGATTTCGGGCTGGCCATCTGTGCCGGTTTGCAACCGCGCCCTGACATACTCGCGACGTTTGACCTGTTTAGGCCAGTTGAAGGCGGCGGCTGCAATTATCTGTTGTGGATGTACATCTTTTACTCCCAGCTGGGTAAGAATGAAGGGTCGCACAAACAGCAGGAAGGTGACGAAGGCGGAGACCGGATTGCCGGGCAGTCCGAGGAACGGAGTCTCTCCAATATGGCCAAAGGCCAGGGGCTTTCCGGGTTTGATGGAGATGCGCCACATGCACAGTTCTCCCAGTTCCTCCAGCGCAAGGCGCACATGGTCTTCGTCACCAACGGAGACGCCGCCGCTGGTGATGACAAGATCGGCCAGGCGGGCGGCATTTTTCAGGGTGCTGCGGGTGGCTTGCAGCGTATCTTCGACAATGCCGAGGTTGATCACTTCGCAGCCAAGTTTGTGTAGCAAACTGTTGATAGCGAACTGGTTGGAGTTATAGATCTGCCCCGGAGCCAGCTTGTTGCCCGGGTTGACCAGTTCATCACCGGTGAAAAAGGTGGCAACCTTGAGGCGGCGCGTGACGGCCAGTTCGCCAATACCAACCGAAGCTGCAAGTCCCAGATCCTGGGGGCGCAGACACATGCCGGGTTCCAGAATTGCAGAGCCTTTGGTGATATCTTCTCCGGCGCAACGGATGTTGGTCCCAACAGTGACTGACTGGTGAAAGGTGACGCTGCCGTCATCATGCGCAGTCGTATGCTCCTGCATCACCACGGCATCGGCGCCTTTTGGAACAGGCGCCCCGGTAAAGATGCGAGCGACGCTGCCCGGCTGCAGGGGTTGTCCCATCACGCCGGCAGGGATACGTTGAGAGACCGGCAGCCTGGCGTCGCCATCTTTGATATCGGCGCAACGCACGGCATAGCCGTCCATGGCGCTGTTGTCAGCAGGCGGGACATCGACAGGCGACTGCAGAGCTGCCGCCAGGATGCGTCCGGTTGAATTCTCCAGTTTGAGTGATTCGTCGCCGCTGATTCTTTTTGCCTGCTTGAGAATCGTCTCCAGCGCTTCTGCAAAGGGCGTCAGCTGGCTGCTGATGGCATCACAGCCGCAATCGCTCATGACTCGCTCCGCAGATGCTCCATCATGCGCGGCATAATCTCGACCAGGTTGCAGGGGCGGTAGTTGCCGTCGAGTTGATGCACGATGATCTGGTCCCAGCCGGTGCGGCAGGCGCCCGATGAACCGGGCAAGGAGAACAACACCGTGCCATTGGCGACGCCTGCGATGGCGCGTGACTGTATCGTCGAGGTGCTGATTTCGGCATAGGAGAGATGACGAAAAAGCTCGCCAAAACCCTCGATCTCCTTGTCATACAGCGGTTTCATCGCTTCAGGGGTGCTGTCACGGCCTGTCAGCCCGGTGTCGCCGGTGCTGATGACGACGGAGACATCAGGGTCCGCAATCCATCCTGAGACAACTGCGCGCATGTCGTAGATATCATCAGCAACGATACGTTTTTCAGCAAGCTGATGGCCTGCTTTGTTCAACTTATCGACCAGCGTCTTGCCGGAGGTGTCGTTCTCCTCGGTGCGCGAATCGGAGACAGTCATGATAGCGATGCGAAGCGGAATAAATTTTGTTTTTGCGTGATGATGCACCATGTCGGATACCTGATATAGAGTGTGAAGAACTTTGCAACCGATTATACCCAAGAAATGGGCTCTATCCACATATGCTGTCAATATTGGCCAGCCACGATAGAGAACAGCTAACCAACTTCTCGATAACTTAACATTTTTTCAATTGCAAATAGAGTGAAAATCAGTTATTTTTATAATATACGTTTGATAATTATCAAAGCCTATAAAAACAGGAGTGCTGAACAATGCTGGCTGCCCGTTATACAAATAAAAAGGTCTGTTTTTTTCATCTGACACCACTGTTCACAAAAACAGGGTGGTATTTCAAAGCGAGAACGCAGCGTCACAGCAGGGGGCCTTTTCTGGTGCTTCAGGATGCTGAGAATGCAGCGAAAAGCCTGTTCAGAAAATCGCGTCATCAGATTTGAGGCCTTTTTCCCACATCTCATAACCATTTCCTGCTCCTGAATTTCACCTTCAGCGATCATAATCGTTCCTGCTCCAGCCAATGATCTCCGCCCAATGACGGGTTTTAGAGTGACAAAACTGTGTCATTTCACACACTTTTCTCTGTTAATTGATCTGGATCAACTCTTTACGCCTCAATATAGTCTTTAATTATTCCCCTGATTCTCAGTGATTCCAAGCGAATCATGTAGCTGCTGTGATCTGTTCATATGCGATTGTTTTATGTGTGTGATTTGACACAGCGTGATTCATCAAGCACTATCGCTCCACAGATAACAATCGAATTCATGCTTCGATGTGCTGATAGCCATTTCATTAAACGAGGAAGAAAAATGCGTATAAGACTAAAACAAACGGGAACATCGCTCGCTGCAGGCCTGCTTGGCCTGGCGATCGCTGCGCCATCATTTGCCACTGAAACTCTGCAGCAGGTGATGGAGCGGCGCGGACTGACTGAAAAAAATATTCTTGCAGCAGCCAAGACCTATACACCGACAGGCGGACGCGATGAGTTCCTGGCATTCAGTTCAGGCGGTCAGAGTGGACATGTGATTGTCTACGGTATTCCATCGATGCGTATTCTCAAATACATCGGTGTATTCACCCCGGAACCATGGCAGGGTTACGGTTTTGATGACGAGTCCAAGGCCGTGCTGGCCCAGGGACGCATCATGGGCAAGGACATCACCTTTGGTGATACTCATCACCCGGCACTCTCTGAGACAAAAGGCGACAGCGATGGTCGTTATCTCTTTATCAATGACAAGGCCAATCCACGGCTGGCGGTGATCGATCTGCACGATTTCGAAACCAAGCAGATCGTCGTCAATCCACTGTTCCGTTCCGAGCATGGCGGCGCCTTCGTTACCCAGGATACCGACTACATCATGGAGGCGACGCAATATGCCGCCCCCTACGGTGATGAGTTTGTTCCTCTCGAAGAGTTCAACGAGAAATATCGCGGTGGTCTGACCTACTGGCGTTTCAATAACGACAGTGGCAAAATTGAGCCTGAAAATTCATTTACTTTCGAGCTGCCTCCCTACAGTCAGGATCTCTCTGACGCAGGCAAGGGGCCCAGTGACGGCTGGGGTTTCACCAACTCCTTCTGTACGGAGCGTTATGTCGGTGGCACCATGAAGGGTCGT
>JAQYVP010000040.1 GCA_030145485.1 Chromatiales bacterium | reverse complement strand
GACAAATGGGATAGTGGCAAGTTCCGGGTTCTCGGGGCCGTGAGTCACCATGATGAATAATTTTTGTGGTTTATCAGACATCTTTATGCTCCTGAATAGCAAACGACTATGAATACACTACTAGAATACACCTAGCTCTATCCAGGAGTCATGGGTTTTGAATGTGAAGAAGACCTTTTCTTGGAAATTCTCTGCGGTCTATGCTTGCCTGCTTTTGCTCCAGAGGTGAGATTCGCTACCAGCAATTGATAATATGATAAAACTCATGTGGCCTCTATCTGTATCTAACCACTAATTCATCACCAACCAAGTGATTAAATACCAATGCCTATAAGCGGAATCTCATTACCACCCAATTCATGATTATTGTAATTTGAGCTATACTGGCATGGGCTACTAAGCGAATTCCACCAAAGAGTCACTGTACTGACTTTATGCGCGTATTTAAGGTTTTAAAAGGGAGGCAATATGTACAGATTTGTTGCAGCATCCATCATTACAGCAGTTACAGTTACATTTTCAGTATCAGCGACAGCTGTCCGGGCTGATATATCGTTATCCGGAAAAGAGATTAAGCAGATTATCAGCGGTAATACGGTCGTAGGTGAACGCATGAAAAAGGCTCACGATAAGGAGTACTTATCAAAAGGGGTCACCTTTAAAACCTATTTCAAGGCGAATGGGAAACTGGTCGAGAAAGGCGATGCGTTCGGTCCTGCAAGCGGCTCTTCGTTTCCGGCACACGGCACCTGGAAAGTGAAAAAAAACAAGATCTGTTTTACCTACAGTGATTCGTTAAGGAACAAGGGCAAACAGATGTGCCGCAAGGTGATCCGTAAGGATGGCGGCTCCTACGTACTTACCGATGGAAAGGGTAAGGTAAAAAGGACGTGGAAAAAAATCCAGCCAGGCAACCCTTATCATTTGAAATAATCTAAATGTCTGTTTCACGCCCTGAGTTATTCAGTCAAAATTTGCTCAGACTCCTGATTCAGCGATTGGCTGGAGTTGCTCCGTAGCGGTCATCCAGCTCAGCTTATAAAACTACTGCTTCTTTTTTCTCTAGTACAACTTCTCACTAAAGCCAAGGTTCCAATTGACTGAAGACCTTAGTGAGAATAAGAGTTGAAATTGTTACCTTCATAGATTAGTCTCTGCCCGAACCAATTCCACTCACTGGAGAGAGATGAAATTCATTACCCGTTTTCTTTGTTTTTACATGGTCCTGTTTTCACCGCTGGCAGTTGCAGTTTATTATGAATACGACCCTGACAATCCCAGTGAACTGGCACCAATGCGTGAAGGGGAAAAGGCGGTGATTCCTCTCGACACCAAGGATCCAGCATATAACCTGTGGCAAAAGCCTCGGGAAGGTCTGATGGAAGGTCGTGAAGCAGGTCCGATCAATATCCAGCGTTTCCCCGGCGGTGCGGGCTGGGCTGGTATCCCGACCTTTTTCCAATTGCCGATTGCACTCACACCGGAAGATTTGAAAGCCGGTGATGTCGATGTGGCAATATTCGGTGCTTACACTGACATGGGTGCCGGCACCCGCGGTGCGGCATGGGGCCCAAGGGCTTTTCGCGCATCACCGAGCACAGTGGGCTGGGGTGCGTTCTCAATGGACCATATGCTGACTTTGGTCAACCCGTTCGAAGAGATGACCATTGTCGACTACGGAGATGCTCCTGTCGATATGCTGAGCACTGAGCGCAGTATGCCAGCCATTCGTGAATTTGTCCGCCAGGTAGCTGCAGTCGAAAGAAAAGATGGCTCACGTGTGATTCCTTTCATCATCGGCGGTGATCATTCGCTGATGTATTCCGATGTTGCCGGTCTGGCAGATGTTTATGGCAAGGGCAATGTCGGTGTGATCCACTTTGATGCCCACTACGACGCGACCAAGGGTATGTTTGGACACATGATCAGCCACGGCCAGCCGGTCTACCGTCTGATCGAAGAGGGACATGTTCCGGGCAAGAATTTTATCCAGGTCGGTCTGCGGGGATACTATCCGAATGAAGAGTCCTTCGTATGGATGCGCGAACAGGGATTTCGTTATCACACCATGGCCGAAATCGAGAAGCGCGGCTGGCCGGACGTGATGGAAGATATCATCAGAGAAGCAAAAGATGGCCCCGAATACATATTCATCTCATTTGATATCGATGTCATGGATCCGGCTTATACACCCGGCACCGGCACGCCGGAACCTAATGGTCTGACCCCGCGCGAAACCTTTCCGCTGATACGCCGACTTTGTGCAGAGAGCAATGTGATTGGCTTCGAGCTTGTCGAGCTGCTGCCCTATCGTGTTCCGGGTTATGAAACCGTACTCAATTCCGAGCGTATTGTAAGAGAGTGCCTGGTTGGCATTGCAATGCGCAAGAAAGGCATCGCTGACAAAGCCTATCTTGCTCCTCTCACTGTTGACGATGACCGCAAATAAGCTTTTAGCTTGATAACTTGCAGCAGCTGATCGCCATGCGGAGCAAGGGTTTCATGCGTAAGTATCCAGATCTTATTTTCCTTATGGCGGTGTCGCTTTTTTCAGCGGCAGCCTTAATGAATACTGCGGTCGCGCAAGGGCCGGGCGGTGGTCCTTCGACAGAACAGCTTCTTGACGAAATGGAAGCGCGCAATGCTGAGTTTGATTCATTTGGCTGGCCAGCACGGGGTCGATTTGCGGGATCGACAGCTTTTCTTGAAAGTTACAAAGCATTCAACAAAAAGCTCTGGCGAGATCACGGCATCGGCTATATCTATGCGCCGACAGTCATGACGCAATCTGGCACACAGGCGAGTAATGACTTCACCGCCAACTTCCAGCACAATATCCTTTTCTACTGGCGCGCGTTTGAGAATACGAGATTTGGAACCGGCGCATTCGTTGCCAATGGACTGCAAATTCGCCAACTGACGAATACTACCGGAGTCGATTTTTCACAGGCTCTGGGGATAAACTTCTTCTCCTCCGATTCACCAGCCGACTCGGATACCTTGAAAGCCCTCTACTGGCGTCAGGATTTTCCCGGCGATGTTTTTTCTCTGCGCATTGGTCATGATGAACTCTCGGGAATCGTCAATCGCTGTACCTATGCCTGTGATGACACAACCAGCTTTTTCTCGACCCTCCTATCTGCAAACCCGGCGAGTACGCTGCCGGGGCAGGGTATGGCGGCAATCGCGGGGTTCAACTTTAATGACTCGGTTAGCCTTGAAGTCGGAGTGGCAGATGCGAATGGTGATGCCACACTGAACCTGGGTCGTCCTTTTGATACGGGCAAGCTTGCCTATGCGGGAACAGTGACGCTGAACGACCCTTTCAAGCTGGATGGTACCGGTGCATACAGGTTCTCTTACTACCACGTTGACCCGACCAAGCAGCAGACCGCATCGCCACAAGCGTCGTCCAGTGGCTTCGCAATCAATTTTGATCAGGATGTCGGCGAACTCGGTCTCTTTGCCCGTTATGCCAATGCATCGGGTCGTACCGGACAGGCCGAGCAGTTTGCCTCGACTGGTGCAGTTTGGAAGAAGCCCTTCGGCTATGATGAAGATCGACTGGGTTTCGGTTTTGGATGGGTCGACCCGTCAGCAGCGAATACAAACAGTGAATATGTCGTGGAGAGTTACTATCGGATGCAGCTTACGCCGTTGACGACGGTGACGGTGGATGTCATGGCAGTTATCAATCCGTCAAACAATCTTGATGAAGATTTGGAGTTTGTTTTCAGTTTGAGGGCAAGAGCGCATTTCTAGTGTGACCAGGCCGCTTGATGTCTTCGAATTCGATTTCGAGGCCAATCTACCGATCGTGCGCAGCTGCGTGCGCCACCACAAGCGGCTGCTGTTTCCCTCGACTTCCGAGGTCTACGGCATGAGCAGCGACGCGCAGTTTCACCCTATCTATGCCTCGTGTCTTCGAGATGGGAATGACTTCAATCTTGCTTCCATCCCTTCAGATTTCAACAAGGTCCCAAAAGAACAGTTTGATCCTGCCTACATGACTAATCTTTACGATCTCGGATATCAGCGAGGGCGAAAAGGTTATTCATGGAAAAAAGAACCTCCCTATTTCAAAGTGAACCGCTGAAGCTGAGTCACTTTTTCAAACCGCAATTGCTTTGAAATAACTTTTTCAGTATTAGGTTGGAATGTCTGTTGTGAGTACGCTGCAGCCGTTCGCAGTCTATTCCACTTGAGCCATATTTCTCAATCGCTGACTGGCCGTTCATGCTCCATTGCAGACATTCGCGAAGCCATGTTAATAAATATTTGGGTGCAGCTTTCGCTCATGACACTGGACAAAGGAGGATATTGTTGACAATGACATACAGGATAGTATTCTTAGCATATGGGTATATCAAGCAATAGAAAGGCTCGACTGGATCGTGGAGATTGGCTCGAGG
>JAQYVP010000250.1 GCA_030145485.1 Chromatiales bacterium | reverse complement strand
GGTTGGACGTCATCGATGAGGTGAATGGAATGATGACAGCCAGGAGGGTATAGATAAACCAGACCTGGCGCTTTTGTCCTTGAGGGGTATTGGTAAATGCCTGCTGGAGAGGAGGGAGTCAATCGCGTAGAATAAACATCGGACAGAGGGCTCCTTTTGTATGAATTTCAATGGGTTATTGAGAATTATAACAAATCTGGAGTCCTCTGTTTATCGTTTATCCTATTGATTGTAAAAGAAACACTTGGGTTTCTGACAGGATGCCTGGCATGAAAAATGCAACTTTTTGCTGATGACCATATAAACAGAACTAATCACGATCCATCTGAAATCTCGACCCCACCGAAAACGACTCAAAATTTCTAGGAAACTTCAGTTAGAGATTTTTTTCCAAGTCAATGAGGCATTACATTTGTCTAACTGGTTTGGATGGGTATTCACTTCAACCTGGCCAGTGACAATACTCCAGGATTGAGCTCACCCCAGTTTAGTTTTCAGTATTTTCAATGCTGAATCTTTGTCTACGCCCCACTGTTTGTTCGGCTTTACATCCTCAATATATCTGTCAATCACATCGCCGACTGTCCAACCCCGCACTGTCAGACGGCTTCCGCTGGAGATCAGATCCAGTTCAGCCTCGACGCGGATCGCCCATGTCTTAGCCACAGATTTTGTTTGGAATGTATGGCATCGGAGCATGCCTTTCTTTCGAACGAGGGCGCGGTACTTTTTACCACGCTTGAGAATGGAGGCCATTAGAGAACCTCTTGTTTGATATACGGCTTCATACACATGATCCTGCTCACGTATAGCGGATTATGTGAAGCCCAGCTCAGCCCCAAACTGTGCTGGTTTTCTTGTATCACTTCTGTATCACTTCTGCATCTATTCTAGTACATTATGAGCAATTCCTGTATCACTTTTACATCCTAAAAAGTGATACAAACCCAGCTACGTCAACATATCTACCTGATATTCATGAAATTCATCACCCTCAATTGGACGCATCTCTCCGATATGGGTGCGGAAGCTACCTGATTCACGATCGGCAAAATAGAGTCGCATGGTCTCTGTGATCGCAGCGAATGCCAGTTGATCCCACGGAATTTGAGACTCGCCAAGCAATTCGACCTCGAGGCTCTCTATTCCCGGCCCGAAATGCGGGGTTTTCAGTGTGGCTCGAAACAGCATATAGACCTGGTTGATATGCGCCAGCGTAAATACACTGAAGAGGTCGATCACGTCGACCTCGGCATTCGCCTCCTCCATGGTCTCCCTTGCGGCGCCTTCAGAGATTGTTTCGGAATTCTCCAGAAAACCGGCTGGCAGGGTCCACAGACCATACCTGGGCTGTATGGCTCTGCGGCAGAAAAGAATCTTCTCATCGCTCTCGACGATACAACCGGTAATGACGCGCGGATTCTGATAGTGTATCTTGCCGCAATCCGGTGAAGTGCAAATATCGCGCAGGCGATTATCACCTGCGGGAATAGCCTGCTCGACAATGGAACCGCATTTCGGGCAAAAATTCATGCTTATCTCCCCAATTTTTTCAATGCTGCATTCACTCCGTTGAGAGAGAATTTGGTCACACGCGAGCGTCCCTGCCTGTTGGTATAGGTCACCCACATCTCATCACCTCTCTGCATTTTTGCAAGCAGCGTCTGTGTGAGTCTCGAATTGACTATGCGCACTTGATCCCGCCCGGATTTGGTAAAATCTTTACGTGGAACGATATGCAGCGGCAGATTGCCATCAACTTGTATGCGCATGGGCTTGCTTGCATCGAGCATTCCGGCATGGGTCAGCATGATCTGACGTGCCCCCCGGCCTTTTCCAGACACTCTGATCGAGATATCCTTTTTACCCCCCTTGACAGTTCCTTGTGCAGTGGCAACACACCTGTGAGGCCCTGAACAGGAAGCCCTCCATTTTTTACCCGATCTACCGATCCTCTGCCACCAGGAGGTCGAATCCTTGCGGTTGTTTTGCTGAATGACCTCCGCGATATTGGCATTTTGGGTAGCGGGAGACCTCGGAGCCGGAACTGAAGGCAGTTCTCTCGGGCGCACCTCAACAACTGCTTTGCTGTCAGCCGGCGGCTTCACTTCCGGTGCTTTTTCAGCGGTTTCGATTTTTGGCGCACCACCCAGTTCATTCATTGCTGCAGTAGATCCCAACAATGAATAGACCGGCTGCCTCCATTGACCGCGGCTATTGCGGTAACTCAGACGCAGTGTTCTGCCCCTTTTGATTGCTGACATGACATTCGCCAACACACGGGAGTTTGAAATTTTGTATTCACTCCTGGAAAGCCGGATAAAATCCCTGCCTGGCCGCAGCTTTATCTCCCTGTTTCCGTCAACCCTAATCCAGATGAATTTTGAACCATTCATATATTGGGCGCCGGCGATATGCAACTGGCTTCTGTTGCTGCTGTCCATCACAATCATGAGGACAGGATAACCATCGATCGAGCCGCGCATCTTGTAGGTAGTCGCAGCGCAGGAACCGTCAGACGCACAGCGAACCTGCCAGTTCCTGAACTTCCTGCTCACCCTGGAAGTTGCATTGACCTGCTGCACTCCCGGCTCAGGATCACTTGCTGCCTGCTGCGGTTGTTTAGCAGCCCGTTCAATCGTTTTAGTCGCCTGCTCAGGCTCTTTATGGACATCGGCAGCGACAACCTGTGGTGTGCCGCCGAGTCTTTTCAAGGCACTCCCCATCCCCATCAGCGAGTATTCAGGTTCTCGCGCCTGGCCACGCACATTGGTATAGAACAGCTGGAGTTTGCGGCCCGAGGCCATACGCAACAGCAGTTTTTTACGCAGGGTACTATTGGCTACCTGGTACTCGCCTCTGCTCAGGCGTTTGAGATCACGCCCTGGCTTCAGATCAATCAGCGGCTTCTTATCGATGCCGATGCTAATCTTTTTTGCGCCATCGACATAGTTCGCATCGGAGAGAAACAGTTTGCGCTGACTGCTGTCTTTACCCGTTATTTTGATCGTGGGATAACCCTCTGTGGCCTCCCCCTGACGGAGGGTTTTTGCTTCACATGCCGAGGAACCCTTGCAAATGACGACCCAGTCAGTGAATTTATCAGATGCGCCGATAACAGCGCCGGGTACCAACAGGGATATCAGTAGTAACGGAATGATGATTCTTTTTGTCATTTGAGAGATATCTGTAAAAGTTGCAGCGTGGTTTCAGCTGTTGATTCATTCGAAGTTGGACAGCATCAGGCATTTCTGGTTCACTTGCAACAGAAAATGCAGACGTTACTGCACAACAATCATGAGAACAGAGGATGTGTTGACGCTTATCCCCAACAACACATCTCCCCGGAGCACGAGTATTGAACAGAGATAAACGCCAACAGATATTTACCCGCTTGCGGGATCAGAATCCGCATCCTACCACTGAACTCAACTACAGCTCTTCATTTGAGTTGCTGATTGCTGTCATCCTCTCCGCCCAGGCCACGGATGTCAGTGTCAACAAGGCGACAGCCAGGCTGTTTGCCGTTGCACCGACGCCCCGGGCAATGCTGGACCTGGGAGAGACAGGCTTGCGAGACCACATCAAAACCATCGGCCTGTATAACAGCAAGGCCCGAAACATCATCAGGACATGCCAGATACTGATAGAAAAGCACGACAGTGAAATCCCGGATGATCGGCCGTCACTCGAAGCTCTACATGGAGTTGGCCGAAAAACTGCCAATGTGGTTCTCAATACTGCGTTTGGACAACCAACCATGGCGGTGGATACACATATCTTCCGCGTCTCCAATCGCACCGGGATTGCACCCGGGAAAACACCACTGGAGGTAGAAAAACGTCTGCTGAAATTCATCCCTTCGGAGTTTCTCCAGGATGCGCACCACTGGTTGATCCTGCATGGTCGCTATGTGTGCATCGCACGCAAACCCCGCTGTGGTTCCTGTATCATTGAGGATCTGTGTGAATACAAGCATAAAATTGAGGAGTGAATTCATTTCGTGGCCGGAACACCGCTCATACGGCAGGTGCATTTCTCACATGCTGGAGTGCTCGTCTGAGCACGATTCTATTGAAGAGCAAAAAAGAGATGCTGCAACAAAACCTGCCTGTTGATGACATGATCGCCTGCCACAGCTGTGATCTGCTGCATCAGAGAACAGCACTGGTGGAAGGCGAAAAGGCGTGGTGCAGCCGCTGTGGCAGCCTTTTATACCGCACCAGCAACAATACCATCGAAATGGCACTGGCATTGACCATTGCTTCACTGCTGCTGTTTCTGTTTGCACAACTGCTGCCATTTCTATCGATCAATGTGGAGGGAAATAAAACCACCATCTATCTGGTTTCAACCATCGATACATTATCCCAGCTTGACAATCTGCTGCTTGGTATTGCCGGAGCCCTGTTTCTGGTGGTCATCCCCCTGGGTGTATTACTGCTTGACCTGCTGTTGCTAGGTGCGCTCTATAGCAACACAAGACCGCTGACACAGTTTGCCCGGCAGTTGCTGCTGTTGATTGGACGCCTGGCGCCGTGGAATATGCTTGAGATTTTCCTGCTCGGTGTGCTGGTTACCATCGTTAAACTTGCCTCGATCGCCGAAATCTCACTGCACCAGGGGTTCTGGGCTTTTGTGGCCCTGGTGATGATCAATCTGTTCGTCTCGACAACCCTGGAGCCGGAGGAGCTGTGGCAGGCCATCGACAAGCATTAACAGCAATGCAGGCGGGCCTTGCCTCCTGCCATGTATGCGGCAAACTGCAATACTCTGGTGCAGACCAGCATTGTGTGCGCTGCGGCAGCCGTCTGTTCCAGCGCAAGCCCTTCAGTGTACAGCGCAGCTGGGCTTTTCTGATCACTGCACTGATTCTCTATGTACCGGCGAATCTATACCCTATAATGAACACCACATCACTCGGCATAACTGATGAGAACACCATCATCGGCGGAGTGATTCTGTTGTGGAGCGTGAAATCCTATCCGGTGGCAGTGATAATCTTCATCGCATCAATCGTGATACCCCTGTTGAAGTTCCTGGTCATCAGCCTGCTGCTGTTCTCCATCTGGAAAGGTCACTCCATCAAGCTGAATCAGCAAACACGGCTGTTCCGCATTATCGAATATATTGGACCCTGGTCAATGATTGATGTGTTTGTGGTCATATTGCTGGTCGCGCTGATACAGTTTGGAGGAATCGCAACGGTTCTTCCAGGCTCAGCAGCGATGGCATTTGCAGGCATGGTGATAGCGACAATGTTATCTGCTCTGAGTTTTGACACGCGCCTGCTCTGGGATAGTGAATGAAGCAGACCCCGGAGAATAATAACGCTGCTGCCGCACAGCCCCGAACAACCGGCAGAACAAACCGGATCTCACTCATCTGGGTCGTTCCCCTGACTGCCCTGATAATCTCATTCTGGCTCACCTGGCAGCACTATGCTTCACTCGGCACCCTGATTACGATCCGCTTTGTCTCTGCGGAAGGCCTGGAGACAGGCAAGACGGCAGTTAGATTTCGCAATGTCGAAGTCGGCAAGGTCGAGAGCATGCATCTCGACGATACGCTATTACAGGTGTTAGTGACTGTACGCATCAACAAGGAGAGCAGGCACTTTCTCAATGAGAGTACCCGCTTCTGGATAGAGCGCCCGCGCATCGGCCCCGGCGGAGTCTCCGGCCTGAGTACGCTGTTTTCCGGAGCCTACATCGCCATGTCGACATCGGCTGACAAGAGTCTCGACTATCAGGAGCAATTTACCGGACTCGAAGACCCTCCCCTGACCGCCACCGATGAACCCGGACTACACCTGCTGCTCACCTCCACCGCCGGTGCATCACTCACGACCGGAGCACCGGTGCTATACAAGCAATTTGAGGTGGGCACGATCGAGAGCAGGCGTCTCACTGATGATGGACGCACCATTGCCTACAGGATCTTCATCAACCAGCCGTATGACCGTTTTATCAGCAGCAACACCCGATTCTGGGAGCTGGGAGCCTTTAAGATGGATTTCGGTGCGCAGGGGATGACTGTCGAGATGGAGTCGCTCTCCGTGCTGATTAACGGAGGGATCTCTTTTGCCACCCCAAAACGTCTAAAAGAGGAAACCCCGGTTGAGAATGACAGCCTGTTCGAACTCTATCCGAGTCTTTCAGCAGCACATCTCGATCTCACCAATACCGAATCTGCATTCGGATTTATTCTCCACTTTGACGAGTCGCTGCGCGGCCTCGGCATTGGCTCACCCATCGAATACCAGGGAGTGCAGGTGGGTCATGTTGCAGACATCACTATCGAAAATAATGCCGAAACAGGAAAATTGACCACACCAGTGCTGATATTTCTCGATCCCGATCGCATCGGCAGCGGTCTGCAGGAGAACAAAATTCCGGCCCTGCTGGACAAAGCCGTCGCCCAGGGTTTGCGCGCGCGCCTGCAGTATTCAAGCTGGTTGACCAGCCAGCTCTTTATCGAGCTGGTCATGATTGACGATGTGCGGCATGCATCCATCAACCCCGGAGATCCCTATCCTGTATTTCCGACTATCGCCAGCCCCATGGGAGAGATCATGAACAACCTCTCTGCGGTATTCAATAAAGTCGACAAGTTGCCTCTCGAGGAGCTGATGACCTCGGCGAATGTGTTGATTCGCGATCTTGACAGCCTGGTACGCAAACCGGCACAAGGAGAACTTGGCGAACAGCCACAGCTGCGTCGTGAACAACTGCAGAGCGCACCGGTGCAGAGCCTGCTGAGCAAAGTCAATCATGCGCTTGACGGCATCAACCCGATCCTGCATTCAAACAAGACCCAGGCGCTGCCGGCACAGTTGTCTGAATCCATCAGGAGGCTCAACAGCACGCTGAAATCAGTCAAACAGATGCTGGATGGTGACAAAGCCCGTTCACCACTCTATTATGAGTTATCGACCACGCTCAAAGAGCTTACCCGTGCTGCGCGCTCGGTTGGACGGCTCTCCGAGACGCTGGATGAAAAACCCAATTCATTGATTTTTGGAAATGATTAATCAAAAACTCTTTTTATTACCCCTTATCCTGCTGCTGGGTTATGGCTGCGTGTCAAATCCCGGCAGCGGAATTCACTACTATCTGCTGACCCCCTCCTCTTCTGGCACGGGTGTCTCCACGCATCGCCATCTCAACATCGGAATCGGTCCGATCGAACTGCCCGAGTATCTCGCGCGACCGCATATTTTCACGCACACAGGGAAATCGCAGCTGAAGTCGAACAAACAACACCGCTGGGCCGGTTCGCTGGAGAAAAATTTTACCGATGTACTGGCGACCGACCTTGGCATGCAACTGCAAAAGAGCCATATCGAAATCTATCCCTGGGATCGGCCGCGCTCAGTGGATCGGCAGATAGTGGTGCATGTGACGCGTTTTATTGCCGATGGCAGAAGTGTCTACCTCGATGCGCGCTGGCGTATTCTGGACAAGCAGGGGGAGCAGCGCAAGGTAGCCACCGCCCGCCTGCAGAACAGCCTTGCAAGCAATGTGGCGGAAGATGATTTTGACGCCATTGTCAGTCTCATGAGCGACCTGGTCGGAGAGTTGGCTCACGAGATTGCGGTTTCATTGTAGGATGTGCTGAAACACGAAAACATACATTAACCACAAGTGACCGTCATTGCGAGCGCAGCGTGGCAATCTGGAACGAGTCTGAAGCGATATCGACCAGATTACCGCGTCGTTCCACTCCTCGCAATGACATACTCTCAACTAAACTCCAGCATGAACCCTGCTTTTTTCAGGTAATCCTGCTCACGTTCAAGATCCGCATGCGTCAGCATATGCTGTGACAGCCAGGTGTCGGGAAACTGCAGTTTGATGCGTTTGCCGGAGAGGCTTAATTCGATGTCCGGAAGCTGGTCCGCGGTGCGGCCACGATGCAATAGTACCGCCAGGCGCAACAGTACACACAGGCTTCTCCCCTGTTTTCTCAAACGTTTTACCAGATCATCGAATGCAGCACGGCGAAACTTGCGGCGGTGGTTCAACACCAGCGTTGCCAGCAGCGCCTGCTCTTGGCGTGAAAACCCTGGCAGATCCGCATTAAAAAGGATATAGGCGCCGTGTTTGTGATACTGACCATGTGAAACCTGCAGTCCAATCTCATGCAACTGCGCCGCCCATGAAAGCAGATCGCGGGCGTCATCATCCAGCTTCCACGGCTTTGCCGCTGCCAGGAACAGTCTGTCAGCGCTCACAGAAACTCTCTGCGCCTGCAACTGATCGACGCTCCAGCGGCTAGTAGCTGACTGGACAGAAGCGGCACGGGCATCGGCATGGTTGATTCTTCCCACCAGGTCATACAGCAGGCCCTCGCGCAGCGACTGTTCGGAGACGTGCATCTCATCGATATCGAGGGTTTCGAAAACACCGATAAGTACCGCCAGACCTCCAGGCAACACCTGTCTGCGGTCATCGTCCAGCATCTCCAGTTCAAGCTTGTCGATATGTCCGACTTTGATCATTGCGTCACGCAGCCTGTAGAGGCCTTCACGCGTCACGCCACTGTCGCACCAACCCTGCGCATGGGTAATATTACGAATCGCCTTGATGGTTCCAGAGCAGCCAATCGCCTCCTCCCAGTTATCCGCCCAGAATCGGCTTGCTATCGGATAAATCGTAAGGCGCGCCTCCATGACGGCGCGTTTCATCTGTTCGCGGCTGATCTTTCCATCACTGAAGAATCGCTTGCTGGAGCTGACGCAGCCGGCCAGCAAACTCTCCCGAAACAGACCTTGAAAACCCTCGCCGATAATCAACTCGGTGCTGCCGCCACCAATATCGACCACCAGGCGCTTGCCCTCCCGCGTCTCCCGCCCATGAGCGACACCAAGATAGATCAGGCGCGCCTCTTCACGGCCGGCGATGATTTCGATCGGATGACCAAGAAGTTTTTCAGCATCTTCGACAAACCTGGCGGAATTCGTCGCCACCCGCAGGGTATTGGTTCCCACCACACGCACCGTGCCCTGCGGCAGGGAACGCAAACGCTGGGAAAAACGCTGCAGCGTCTCGAGTCCGCGTCTGCGGGCGTCAGGATTCAGCTTGCCTTTTTTTGTCAGGCCGCCGCCGAGCCTGACCGGTTCGCGCAATCTGTCGATAATCGAAAGTGTACCGGAGTCGTCCAGGCGGGCGACGATCATGTGGAAACTGTTGGAGCCAAGATCTATGGCAGCAACGACATCAGGTTGAGGTATGGTCACAAGCTTTTCACGTTTTTGCTGAAGTTTTGCGGGCACGGTTTTTCAATGCTTTCCCCTCTGCCGCCCGCTTTTTGCGCGCCTCTTTAGGGTCTGCAATCAGCGGGCGATAAATTTCGACGCGATCACCCTCTTGTAACACTGTATCTGCTTTGGATGCTTTGCCGAAAATCCCCAGGCGGTTCTTGCCGAGGTCGATATCGGTAAACTCCTGCAGTATGCCTGAGCGTTCAATCGCCTCTGCTGCGGTAATCCCCTGCGGGGCCTCTACCGGCAGGATCAATTGGCGCCCTTCCAGCGCATGCGCAACTTCAACATGTATGAGATTATTTTCCACCATAAACCTCTTCCGCCCTTTTGCAAAATGAGTCAACCATCGAGTTGGCAATATGTGCGAATACTGCACCAAACGCCATGGTCATGAGTTTACCCGAAAATTCAAACTCGAGACGCACTGCAATCTTGCTGGCATTCTCTCGCAACGGTGTAAACTCCCACAAACCGTGCAGGTGCTTGAAAGGCCCCTCCTGCAAATCGATCTGCATCGACTC
>JAQYVP010000215.1 GCA_030145485.1 Chromatiales bacterium | reverse complement strand
GACCGCCGAATCGGGTGTTAAGCTGAATACTTGTGCGCCGCGTTGTCCCACGGTGTAGGCCCATCTGTGCTTGCCAGGATCGGTACCTGAGTATTTCTCGATAATCCTTACGGCAGCCCGTTTGCTGCAGCCTATGCGATCTCTGACGGCGTCTCGCAGCCGCAATTTCGTGTTGATCCCATCATCGATACAGGCAATGACTGCGTTGATGATATCGGTGTCAGATTTTATGGCCTCGGTCTGCTTGACTGCGACCAGTTCCGTTTCGTCCACTACGCAGACTGATGCCAGCAGTTCTTGATAGGAAAGGCCGTCTTCAATGCTGAAGATATATGACACGCAATTGACGACATTACCGCGTCGTTTCCTGTTCTCGAACTCAACAATCTTGGTGTTTGTCTCATCGTCGGTGCTGACAACATCGAGAACGTACGCGCAGTCGGCATCGTCGATAATGTCGGTCGTGCCTGTGTACACTGACTTGCCGTCGGCCCCTGGATTTTTGTTGACGTGCGCGAGGCCTATGACGGTGCCACCTTTCGAAATGAATCTGCGAATGACCTCACCCCACCGGGAGGCTCGGCGCTTATCCATCAGATCGGTGAACTTTTTCAGGGTATCCAGTACAAGGACTACACCCCGGGCTTGGTTGTTCTCGCACAGTTCCGCGATGTGACTGATGAAGTCGGCGACCTTGAATCCTCGATAGCCATCACACAGGATATGAAAGCCCATCTCCTCGGCTATCTTGAGTTTTTCCGTCAGGCCGCGCTGAGTGTCATCCAGATTGAAATAGAAAATATCGGCAGCTATGAGTGTCCCGTTTCTGATGGCTTCCACCAGTAGGTGAATAACGATCAGGGTTTTCCCTGTATTGTGCCGTGCGTACAGAACGGTCCACTGGCCGAGCAGGGCGATAGAGGCGAGGACATACACCTGCGCCAGCGCTTCGGCTTCCAGCTCGGCACTCGACCCGCTGAGCGAGAATTGCGTGAGCATTATGGGTTTACCGATCAGGTTGTCCGATGCGGCTTCGCTTGTCAGTTCGCTGTCGCGGTGAACCACGATGGTTGCAGATTCGCAGCGTCCAAAGTCTTCACCATGATTGCTGATAATGCTCGAAATGTCGGCGCCGGTATCTTTTGCCATTTTGATGAGCGTGGCGATTGTCACCGGCTGACCTGAGTAATTGGCAAATGATTGCCACTTGTTGGCAATTTCGTCGTAACCCGGATATTTGTCTCCCCGGCTGCTCCAGTCATCCGCGAGTGCTAAGCCATCATCACTTCCACCTGTTTCATGGTGCAACGCCATGAGGACTCGAACCCAGTCCTCGTACCCACAGTAAGGATTGATATAATCAAGCAGTGCCTTGAGCCGTGCGGTTACCTGGTCCATATCGGTAGGTGAGGGCAACGGGGAAGGGGCCTTCACCACCGGTGAACGAGGGGCCTGCCTACCGTTGTGAAGAAACACTGCGTCGATGAATTCCTGCGAGGCTTCTGTCAGATCATCAACATTTTCAGCTTCATCAATCTCCACCTCCTTGCCGGTGCTGGGCGGCAGTACCACCAGGCTTCGCCCGGCCTTCACGTCGAGTCGTTCCGGATCTTTGTTGGTACTGTGTGAGTCAGTTTTTGCGAAGGTGCCCGGGGCGCGTCTGAAGTAGTGGTGCAGACCCTTATGTGTGGTGACGGTGAGGCATGGAATTACATCGAAAGCCTTCTCAAGTTCGGCCAGCGCCGCAATTGCTGCTGGGCTATCAGCGTCAAATACAATGACATCGTCACTGACTATGACGCCAACTTCGTGGTCAGGGTGTTTGTCCCAGTGAGTATGAATTTTCTCGGCGGAGAGCCCGTCAAGCCATGCATCCCATTTAACGGCTGACTGTTTCTTGCCGGGGATAATGGGGATAACGGAAAAACCAAAGGAATGCCAGTGAATGGCGGCATCAAGGTATAACGATAAACTATTTGGAGATTACATACGGACTCCCAGTATCGTGGAACTCCTGTGATTGCACAGAGAGAACCGTTGATAAAACTGAGGAACCCGGATGCCCGGACTTTATAATTGACTGCGCAACAGGCCAGTCACCCCGCTCATTGCCGACACGGCTATTGCGATGACGACGAGGTGAGTATCATGCAGATCTGTAATGAATGTCAAGACGTTTACGCGCTATAATACTAGTGCGAAATGAAGAATGATGATCAGTTTTGAAGACTGCCTTTGTATTGATCCTTGGCAAGGGAAACACTTTAATGAACTGCGCAACGTGTATAAAACAAGCATCACAAAAGTACCTTATGAGGAGCCGTTAATCAGGAGCATGATTGCATGCCTGTTAAAGAGACATCTATCGGGGACGGAGCTTTTTCCTGAGTTATGGCGCTTTCATAGGGTAGAAAGAATCACATTATGTGGGCGCA
>JAQYVP010000179.1 GCA_030145485.1 Chromatiales bacterium | reverse complement strand
AGTCAGCAATATCTATTTGTTAAAAGCCTCCGTCAATGCGATTCGCAAACACCAGGGTTTGGGTGAATTGGACGCAATGGATTTTTTAACACTGGTCAAAGAGAAGCTCAAGCTGGTACAAATGAAAGATGAGTTTCTTTATCGTTTCGTTAATGCAGGGTTTTCTGGCGGCGAGAAAAAGCGCAATGAGATTCTACAGATGGCGCTGCTGGAACCGCGGCTCGCAATCCTCGATGAAACCGATTCAGGGCTCGATATCGATGCCCTGCGCATCGTCGCAGGCGGCATCAACGCACTGCGCAGTCCGGATCGCTCCATCATCCTGATCACACACTACCAGCGTCTGCTGGACTACACCGAACCCGACTTCGTGCATGTCCTCTCGGAAGGGCGCATCGTGCGTTCCGGAGACAAGCAGCTGGCGCTGAAACTGGAAGAACAGGGCTACGGCTGGATCACCGGTGAGGAGGCGGCAGCATGATCACTCTCGACAAACAACGCAGCTGGTTTGAACAACAGCTTGCCGCCGGAAGCGCACAGTCACCTGGGCAAGCCCCGCATTGGCTGAAACTGGCCCGGGAGGATGCCATAGAGGCTGCGACACAGCTTCCTGTGCATAACCGCCAACATGAAGCATGGCGCTATACCAGCATCGAGGGATTGTTGCGAACCAGCTTTGCAAGCGACGCACAGACGTATCAACAGAACCAGACAATCGATGACTTGCTGCTGCCGGACTTCGACAGCTACCGCATGGTGCTGGTCAATGGGGAATTCAACGCCCGGCTATCAACACTCGCAGGTCTGCCGCCTGGAGTCAGGCTGGAGAGCCTGCGCACAGCGCTCGCTGCTGATCCTGATATGCTGGAAAACTGGTTCGGCAGCATCGCCAACCACAGCGAGAGCATCTTTAGCGCACTGAATACCTCCCTGATCAACGATGGCTTGTTTATCCATATTGATCAGGATGTCGAACTGCAGCGTCCCATCGAGGTCATCTATCTGAATTCTGGTCTGAATCCTGACCTGAATCTCAGCGAGGAGCAGCAGTTGATGATGCATCCGCGCAACCTGGTGGTGCTGCAGTCCGGCGCAAAGGCTACACTGGTCGAACGTTTTGTCGGCGCGACCGCGTCAGGTTATTTTCATAACAACCTCACCGAGATCAGCCTTCAGCAGAACGCCGCATTGAAACACTACCGCCTGCAGGATGAGAGCCGCGATGCCTGGCACCTCAGCAGCATCTATGTCGATCAGCAGAGCCACTCCGACTACCAGGGTGTAACGCTCGCATTCGGTGGCGCCTGGGCGAGAACCGAGTACCATCTCGATTTCGATCACGAGCATGCCACATGTGGATTGAGCGGACTCTATACGGTCGGCGACAAGCAACTGACAGACTTCCACCTGACGGTGAAGCATCGCGTTGCCGATTGCCGCAGCCACGAACAGTTCAAGGGGATTCTCTACGGCGGGGGACGCGCCGTCTTCGACGGTCACATCCTGGTCGAAAAAGATGCACAGCGCAGTGATGCCCAGCTCAGCAATGACAACCTGATGCTGACGCGCAATGCTGAAGTTGATACCAAGCCGCAACTGGAGATCTATGCCGATGATGTCAAATGCAGTCATGGCACCACCATCGGACAACTTGATCCGCAGCAACTCTTTTACATGCGCTCACGCGGCATCGATGAAGCGACTGCACGCAGCATGCTGTGTCAGGGTTTTGCGGCGCAAATCATCGAGCAGATCGATCTGCAGCCGCTGCGCGAGCATGCGACAAAGATACTCGTCGACAGCCTGAAGCAGGTTTCACAACCGCAGGCCGGGAGGTAAATCATATGGGAATCGCAACAATATTTGGCGCCATCAGGAATGCTGCGCATACCGTCGATGAGACCGCGCCCGTCAAGGCGCCTGAACTCCCTGAAGGCAGCTCTCTCGAAGAGCATGTCATTGCCGCCATGCGCAGCGTTCATGATCCCGAGATATCGGTGAACATCTATGACCTCGGTCTGATCTATAACATCGATATCAACGATGACAATGAAGTCTTCGTCGATATGACACTGACCGCACCCGCATGTCCGGTAGCGGGAATCCTGCCCGGCCAGGTGGAAGACGCCATCAAAAGCGTCGAAGAAGTCAGCGATGCCCATGTGGAACTGGTATGGGATCCGCCCTGGGGCAGGGAGCGCATCAGTGATGAAGGCAAACTCGCCATGGGGCTGTTTTGATACTGTAGATCAAGACTTCCCCTCGTGGTCAGAAGACCATTCCCACGTCTGGCATCTGAATGCTTTTTGTGGGAGCGGTCTTCCGACCGCGAAATATACGGCCTGAATACAAATGTAGGCCGGATGAGCGCTAGCGAAATCCGGCAATTTCCTCATAGGAGGTAAAGCAATGATTCAACTGACACAACGCGCAGCAGAGCACGTCAAGTGTATGTTAGGCAAACGCGGCCACGGCATAGGCTTGCGCCTGGGAACACACAAGGCTGGCTGCACCGGCTTCATGTATGACTTCGACTATGCCGACGAAATCGACGATGATGACGACCTGGTGTTTGACAGCCGGGATGTCAAGGTGGTGGTCAGCAAGGAACTCATGGAACAACTGGATGGCAGCGAAATCGATTACGTCACCACCAACGCCCTCAACAAGGGGTTTGAGATCAGCAACCCCAATGCCAAAGAGATGTGTGGCTGCGGCGAATCATTCCATGTCTAATACCGCACTCGCATACACCATGACAACTCTTGATGAAATCGCGGAAACCCTCGATCTGTTTGATGACTGGGATCAACGCTATCACTACCTGGTTGAACTCGGGGAACAGCTGCCGGAGATGCCCGCAGCCCTCAAAACAGAGGACAACAAGGTCAAGGGCTGCATGAGCCAGGTGTGGATCAGCGCCTACCCCGATGCCTCGCAGCCGCAGCTGCTCTATTTCCACGGTGACTGCGACACCACCATCATCAAGGGCGTGCTGGCGCTGTTGATCCAGCTCACAGAGGGCAGAACAGCGCAGCAGATCCAGCAACTGGATGTCGACGACTTTTTCAAGCAGCTAAAACTCGACAAGCACCTCTCCCCCAACCGCCACTTCGGCATCTATGCCATTGTCGAATTGATGAAGCAGCAGGCTGCAGCAATCTCCGCTTAAAACAGGGAAGCTTCACTCTTCCACATATTTTATAATTACATCAACTTTCAATCATGGCTCTCGCTAAGACGCAAAGTCCGCCAGGAAAAACCTTTGCGGTTCTGGCGTCCTGACGAGAAAAATAATCTCTTTCATGCCTTGTCAGTCTGAGACTTGCTCTCACTGTATATGACCCCAAAGAGAGCAATTCTATCTTTCATATCAGCCAATAGTTCAGGAGAAATGATGACGGCCACCCGTTTAGGCACAGAACGCCGCCGCATGAGTAAAATTGTCATACACAACGGCACGATTTATCTGTGTGGTCAGGTCGCAAAAGACTCCGATGCCGGCATCAAAGAACAAACCCGCACTATGCTTGAAAAAGTGGATGAGCTACTGAAACAGGCTGGCAGCGACCGTAAACACATCTTGTCTGCCACCATCTACATTAAAGAGATGAAATATTTTTCCGAAATGAACGAGGTGTGGGACGTATGGGTTATCGAAGAATATTCGCCAGCGCGCGCCTGCGTGGAAGCCAGCCTTGCCCGACCTGAACTGCTGGTTGAAATCTCGGTTATTGCCGCCGTCATAAAACCTGAATCCAGCTAATAATTGCATACCTCATTCATCGGCAGAGCATTTGCCGATTCGCCAGAGTGATGAAATTCCCTCTGCTATCGAAATGACTGCCGAGATTACGGATTTTGCAACCCCCTCGATGCAACCCATCATTTTGATTCCCATAGTGAGCGGATCGGCACTGCGTACAGATTGTCGCCAAAACTCACGCTCGATTCACCATCATAGAGAACAACGCCGCTGGTAAAGCGTTTACCCGCGGCAATTTTCAGTTTACGTAAACCGCGGAAATCCGCCTGCTTGATGGTGGCAGACGCCTTGACCTCTACCCCGGCCACTTCGTCTGCTCCCCGCTCGATCACGATATCAACTTCCGTTTTATCTTTATCACGAAAGTGATGGAAGCGAAACTCATCAACATGCCCGCTTGCCTGTCGGCGCAACTCCTGAAAAACAAAGGTTTCCAGCAGGTGACCAAGCACTGACCGATCCTTTTTCAGTGTTGCGGCATTCAGGCCCAGCAGAGCACACGCCACTCCCGTATCCTCAATATGCATCTTGGGAGTTTTGACCAGTCGACTTAGGCAATTGCTGCGCCATGGGGGTAGCAACTCCAGCAGAAATATCCGCTCCAGCAGGGCCATGTAATTGCGGATCGTAGGCCTGCTCACCTGAAATGGGCTGGCGAGATCAGATATATTTAACAGTTGTGCAGTATGTCCTGCTGCAAGCGAGAGCAAACGTGGCAGTGCATCAAGCCTTTGGATACGCGTCAGATCACGCACATCGCGTTGAACCAGCGTTTCGGCGTATCAGCCAGCGCTTCAATACCGATAAGACGCGGCTCTACAAGACGAGGATAATTCACAACCGGGTTCATCGCGTCTGATTGTAATTTTTTATAGCGTCCAATTGAAAGGTTTATACAAAATCAGGCGTAACTATTCAGTACCTGCGGGATCGCCGCTCATTATTTTATCCCACGTCAATTTGCGTCAGTCTTTGAACATGCTGACTGGTTCATTGATCGTATCAATCAATATCTTCATCCTCATCTGTTTGAATACAATCCCACATTCCATTTTGGTGCAGCCACATGGGATCAGCATTTTGCTGGATAAATTCGTCAACTTCCATTCCGTCTATCGTCGGCGGCCTTTTGATTTTGACTTGTTTTCCATTCATGAAAACCCACATGTACTTTTTTTGCCTTGCTGCTTTTTCCCTTTTTCTCGTGCGCTTCTGAGCAGTCGTGAGCTTCTTTTTTATCTTAGCCATTTGTCCTGTTTTATAGTTCTAAAAGTCAAAATGAGGGGGTGAAATTGCAATTGGCGCATCTTGGAAAGTTTTCATTGATGCGCCTCCGGCAACAACTCCGGGCGTATCATCCACAGCACTTTCCAGCCAGATCCTTCCCCGGTTTCCAGGCAGACGATGCTGCCCGGACGATAGGCGACTATGAATCTCTCTTCGGAATCTGCAGACAACCTGGCCACCAGCTTCTCCATGAACGGCAGATGTCCGACGACGAGGAGATCTTCACCCCACTCCGCTACATGCTGAACAAAGGGTTCCACGGGATCATTGGGGCCGAGCCCGCCATACTGTTCAACCTTCAGGCCGGGAGCCACTTCCGCAGTCAGTATCTCCGCCGTCTGCCGCGCCCGCGTCTTGCCGCTGTGCAATATGTGCGCAACGCGCACTTTCCCTGCCAGAAAAGACGCCACACGCTGCACATCTTTTTGCCCCGCTTCGCTCAGCGCCCGATCGGGATCGATATCTTTCGAAAGTGCTTCACCGTGTTGAACGAGATAGAGTTTCATGACCCCCTCCTGCGCCTGCAGCGCATGTCAAAATTTGATTCTTTGCCATTCATGAATGCCGAACCTGCTTTAGAGGGCAATCAATGTGTTGCACACTCGATAAGTAACTTCTCAAAAAGTCCGTGCATTGTTCGAACCTTGGCAGGGTCGGAATCAGCCTTTCAGGGACGCGTGAATACATCCCTGTAAGCTCTGATAAAACATCCCTGTTTTCGACCACCATGGAAGGCGGAAGTGCCGGAAATGCAGGAGCATTTTTTTCGGCGGAAAGCCCTGAAAAGCAGAATCCCAACCCTACTTCCTGCACGGGGTTATTGAGAAGTTACCTCGATAAAAGGATTCTGTATGGTCAATTGCTCGATGCGCTGTCCGTGTTGCAGATCTTCGCTATACAAAGTCTTGCAACCGGCTTCGAGTGCAGCGGCAACGATCAGGCTGTCGTAAAAGCTGAATTGATAACGTAACTGAATGTCCATGGCGGCATGATATAGATGAATACTGGGCTGAACCCGAAACAACGGAGCCAACACAGATTGAAGATACTTTCGCATTTCGTTTTCGTCCAACACTATTTGTGCTTTGCGAAGTACTACGTTGAGACATTCCTGAACTACCTGGAAGCTAATACATGCTGTTCCTGTGGCAATTCCATCTTCAATCAGTCGCACTGCGATTTCCGCTTCACGAGTATCGACTCGTTCTAACTGGTACACAAAGATATTTGTGTCGATAAAACTCTCAGCGCTCATTCATCTCTTCCCGCGTCAACTTGCGCCCAACACGGACCTTACCTTGCAACTCGCGCATAACAGCCAAGGCTTTAGCAGCCTGCTGTTCACGTTGTACATAGTCAGCAAGCCAATGCCGGAACTGCTCATTCAGTGTGGTGTGCTCAGCTGCCGCGCGTTGGCGGGCGGCGGCAATCAGGTGTTCATCAGCGCTTAACGTAATATTTTTCATGTCGGTAGCCTCCATTTAATTCGCACATAATCAGTGTACACTATTATCGTGTACATCGATATATGATCCCCAATTCGGCGATTTCGCATGCAGATGCTGAATAGAGAGAAAGGTGGTATATTTATCACCAGACTTGATGTGCGGGAATATGACGATGTGCCTCGGCATTCCGATGAAGGTGGTGGAGATTGACGACTTTATGGCTCGCTGTGAAGCCAAAGGAGTCATGCGCGATATTAGTCTCTTCATACTGCAACATGAAAACATCGAACCGGGCGACTACGTGGTCGTGCATACCAGTTATGCCGTCCAGAAAATAACACAGCATGAAGCCCGTTTGGCATGGGAAGTTTATGATCAGATGCTGGATCTGGAAGAGGCTCAGCAAAATATTCGGATGGTACCGGATGCATGAATCACCATCTGCCCGGTGCTGGCGGATCGACCTGACTGAATTGCCCGGCTTACAAAGCTGCAACTACTCCGCACTCTATTCCTGCCCTATGCAAGACAGGGATTTCAACATGCTACTTCGCTATAATCAGCGTAACTATTCAGCATCTTGTCAGGAAAGGGAACTCAGTCACTGTTTTCAGGTATGTATGCCGGAAACGACCATGGATGTATTCACGGCATTTTCCGGCATACATACCTGGAGACAGTGACGATCTTGAAAGTGCTGAGTAGATACTAATCAGCTTGAGTAGAATCAAACAGATTAATCATGAAGATGTGATGCGGACGCCGGTATATGGAACACAGACATGATGTATTGATCATTGGCAGCGGGGCTGCAGGCCTTAGTTTGGCGTTGCGGCTCAAACAGAGCCTGCGCGTCGCAGTGATCAGCAAGGGTGACCTGCAGGAGGGCAATACCTACTATGCCCAGGGTGGGATCTCCGCCGTTCTCAGCGATCACGACTCTATCGACTCCCATGTAGAGGACACCCTGGTTGCAGGCACTGGGCTCTGTGATGAGGAAATCGTGCGACTGGTGGTCGAGCACGGGCCGGCCAATATTCACTGGCTGCTGAATGAAGGCGTTGCCTTTACCCGGGAAAACAACGATGACCCGGCATCGGATTTTCATCTCACTCGTGAAGGCGGCCACAGTCACCGCCGCGTCGTACATGCCGCCGATGCAACCGGAAAAATGCTTGAGTCCACCCTTGAATCCCAGGCAAGGGAGAGTAGCAATATTGATGTATTCGAACACCATATCGCGATCGACCTCATCAGCAGTTCAAAACGCGGCCGCAACAAACGCGTTCGCGGCGCCTACCTGCTGGATCGAAAAAATGACAGGGTCATCACCTTTTGTGCACGTTTCGTGGTGCTGGCGACGGGGGCCGCCAACAAGGTCTATCTCTATACCAGCAACCCGGATGTCGCCACAGGCGACGGCATTGCCATGGCCTGGCGCGCAGGATGCAGGGTTGCCAACATGGAGTTCATCCAATTTCATCCGACCTGCCTCTATCACCCGCAGGCAAAGTCATTTCTCATCTCGGAAGCACTGCGTGGCGAGGGGGCTACCCTGCAGTTGCCCAATGGACACCGCTTCATGCCAGATTTCGATGCACGCGCAGAACTTGCCCCGAGAGATGTGGTGGCGCGCACCATCGACCATGAGATGAAACGCATCGGCGCCGAATGCGTCTACCTGGATATCCGCCACAAACCCAAACAGTTTATTACCGGACATTTTCCAACCATCTATCAACGCTGCCTGGAACTCGGCATCGACATCACCAGTGAACGCATTCCCGTGGTGCCGGCCGCCCACTATACCTGCGGTGGCATTATCACCGATCACCTGGCTAGAACCGACCTGGCAGGGTTGTATGCAATCGGTGAAACCACCTATACCGGATTGCATGGCGCAAATCGTCTCGCCAGCAACTCGCTGCTCGAATGCCTGGTATTCGGTGAGATGGCAGCGCAGGACATTCACAATAACTTGCAACGGGTCAGCCAGCCTCCCGGGGTCAGGCCCTGGGATGAAAGCCGTGTCACGGACTCCGACGAGCAGGTTGTCGTCTCTCACAACTGGGACGAACTCCGACATTTCATGTGGGACTATGTCGGCATCGTCAGATCCAACAAGCGCCTGGAACGCGCCAAGCGCCGCGTCAATCTGCTGCGTCATGAAATCGAAGAGTATTACAGCAATTTTCGCGTCAACAACGACCTGCTGGAGCTGCGCAATCTTGTCGAGGTTGCCGACCTTATCATTCGCTCGGCGCAGTCGCGCAGGGAGAGCCGCGGCCTGCACTACACGCTGGATTTCCCGCTGACCGACCGCAGCCAGAGGAAACCCACGATCCTGATTCCTGACAACTACTATCCGATAGAGGAGCAACCAGGTGGATAAATTTCTGCTGTTCAGTATCCTTCTGGTTTTTATCGGCGCATTTTTCAGCAGTGTTTTACAGCAGCGCAGAAAAGACAGGGTGTTAAAAGATCTGGATGGTTTCCAGGTGATCGCCCGCCTGAAGAAAAAGGATGTGTGGGGCTGTTTTCGCTCCTACCCCAATGCGATCGAGCTGATCTTCAGCCGCCCCTATCGAAACAGGCGTGACAAAACACTGACCAGTTACATCATGTTTGCCGACATGATGAAAACCATTGAAGTCATTTTCCGTTTTCACGACGAACTCTCGCCACAAAACCAGCAGCGCCGCCTCATGGAGATAAAACGTGTTGCCGATCCCGGCATCATACGTCGCACCAGCCGCATGACTCGCAACTTTCTGGTTGCTTTTCAAGAAGCCATTGGTGAATCCATCGGCATTTTGTTGACCAGAGTACAAAAACATATGCCCATGAAGAGCGATGACAAACGCATGCAGAAACTGGGCGCAGGTTCGGTCAGTTTTGCTGACAACATGGCTTATGAGGCAGTTTTGGAAAACTACATTGCACATCGTGTCGTTGTCGAAATGCGACTGGATGACGACTCAATTGTTGAATATGAAGGCTATCTCAAAGAGTACTCAGCCGACTGGATGTCGATCGTCGGCTGTCAACTCAATCAAGAGAGCCGGTTGCCGTTGAGTGACGCCAATCTGCTGATGCTGCAACGCATTATTGACTTTCATATCCGCCTCGCGTTCTCCGATGAAAACCCTCGGCAGATCATCTTCACTCTGCAACTGACCAACAAAGGTGATAAAACCATCTCGCTGTGTCACATCGAGGATGGCAATGGCTATCAGCATCAGATTGACTGCAAGCTCACAGCCGGGAAGAGCATCAGCATCGTATTGACAGACTTGCCGGAGGAGAGCCTGGCAGAGATCGATCATGAGCAATTACCGCTGTCACTGCCATTGATTGCGCCTGAGCGGGCTTTGACAGACAGCGCAACAGTACACAACGAGAATAATAGTTCAGATGATGAAGATCAGGGTACCTGCTATCCCGCACTACCGCATGTCACTCTTGTCTATTACTCGACACGCGCCGTTGATGTCTATGTCCCCAGGAGCCACGGCCTGATTCGTCATGGCGGCGAGTATGTCGATGCACGGCGCAAACGCCGTGTTGAGAAAGAGAGCCTTTCTGAATAACTCCGTACAATCGTAGGATGTGGTGAGCTTGCGAAGCTTCCGCGTCCTGCTCACACCCCTGGCCTACGTCCATGTAGGCCAACCACATCTGTCGAAGCATCACATGATCGATGCGGTTCGTACCTCACCGGCATCCTACAAATTCATCCCATTGGAGAAGCCATTCTTGAAGATCTCTCCCGCCGGCCCGCTCCTCACTGGAGACTTTTTTCGAAATAGTCGTCGCTGAGTTTTTTCACCACCCCGGCAAGCAGAATCAGACTGATCAGATTCGGAGCAGCCATGAAGATATTTGCGATGTCGGCAAAATTCCACACCAGTTGCAGCGGTATACTGGCTCCAACCACGACCAGCACGATGTAGATGATGCGGTAGGGGAGCACCGCCTTTTCACCAAACAGGAATTCGGCGCTGCGGTCGCCGTAGTAACTCCAGGCAATGATTGTAGAGTAGGCGAAGAACATCAGGCCGAAACCCACCACCCAGCCTCCAAAATCGCCCAGTACCTGGCTGAAGGCATAAGCGGACAGCGCTGCGCCAGTGAGGTCCTCGGGACGTGTATCACCCCAGGCGCCAACGATGACAATCACCAGCGCAGTCATGGTGCAGATGATCAGGGTATCGATAAAGGGACCGAGCATGGCGACCAGACCTTCTCGTACGGGCTCGCTGGTACGGGCGGCCGCATGGGCCATGGGCGCAGAACCCAGGCCGGACTCATTTGAAAATACGCCGCGAGCGACACCATATTGAATTGCAGCGCCGATGGCTCCACCACCAGCCGCCCAGGGGTTCAGTGCAAGGTTGATGATGGTCCAAAAGGCCTCCGGAATGGCTGTGTAATTCATAATCAGTATGGTCAGTGAGGCAAGGATGTAAGCAATGGCCATGAACGGTACGATGGTAGAAGCCACTCTGGCGATGCGCTTGATGCCACCGATGATGACCAGGCCAACCGCGATGGCCATAATGACACCCAGAATCGTCTTATATTCGGCAAGATCCGGAAAGATAAAACCAATACCATCGACGACCGAGTTGGCCTGCACCATGTTGCCGATACCGAATGATGCGATGAGTGTGAACACTGCAAACGCAGCTCCGAGTTTGGGCATACCCAGACCATCTCGCAGCGTGTACATGGGACCGCCGGAAACCTCGCCATTGGGATGCAGGTAGCGGTACTTGACCGCCAGCGTACAGGATGCATACTTGGTGGCCATGCCGACAAGGGCGGTGATCCACATCCAGAAGACGGCGCCAGGCCCGCCCAGCGTGATAGCGGTAGCGACACCGGCAATATTTCCCGTGCCGATGGTGGCGGAAAGAGCTGTCGACAGCGCCTGAAAATGGCTGACTTCACCGGGGTCATCGGCCTTGTCATATTTTCCCTGCACAAGGTTGGTTGCATGACGCAAACCCCGGAACTGGATGCCGCGCAAACGAATGCTGAGATAGAGACCGGTTCCAACCAGCAGCACAATGGATGGAACTCCCCATGCATAACCGGCGATAGTGCCTGTAATTTCGGTGAGACGGGTAATCAGATCATCCATTGGCAAGGCCTCGGTGGTGCATGTTCAGTTGGGAAGATAGGGGAAGATAGAGGTTCAAAGTTCATACTCATAGATAATAAACACTGCCGGTCATCACCTTTGCAGTGATTTTCATTCCGGTGCGGATCGGGAGCGGCAATTCAACCCCGCCCTTCTCCACCGCCTTGGTGGCGTGGTTGATCTCATCCTCTTTCATCTGCTGCAAAATGGCAGTGGTCTTTTGATCTTCGGGGCGAACCTCCGAGAGATGTTCTTCCAGGTGCGCCTCAACCTGGCGCTCGGTCTCTGCCACAAAACCAAGACTCCACTTGTCGCCTGCAATACCCGCCAGTGCACCGATCGCAAAAGAGCCTGCATACCAGAATGGATTTAACAGGCTGGTGCGTCCACCGAGTTCCCTGATGCGTGACTCGCACCAGTCAAGATGGTCATTCTCCTCCATGGCGGAACGTTCCATGCTGTTTTTTACGGAGGGGTCATGCGCTGTCAGCGCCTGCCCCTGATACAGCGCCTGGGCACAGACTTCACCGGTGTGGTTGATGCGCATCAAACGCGCAGTGTGATCGCGTTCGCTATCACTCAGATCCGTTTCCTCCATACCATTCGCAGGATTACTGCGCTCTGTCACTTTCGGCTGACCAAAGACGGTCTGCACGGCCTGATCAATCTGCATGATCACTTTATCAAAGGGCGAATAGGCTCTCGTCATCTCTTTTCTCCAGTTCAGGTTTTTTGCAATTGCTGCACGACCAATTCTAGCGGATGCACCACACTGATGCCTAGCCCTGCTTTATTGGCAGACGTCTGCAACTGCAGTGCACAGCCGCTATTGGTGGTCGCAACGAGAGTTGCTTGTGAAGCAGCCAGCTGATGGATAAGAGGTTCCACCAACTGCTCTCCAGTGTGAGGCTGGGTTAGGAGGTGCAAGCCGGCTCCGCCACAACATCCCATGCCCTGTAATTCAATCAGTTCAGCACCGGGTAGATCCTGCAACAGCGCCATCACCTGCTTCTGCTGCCCCATGGCTGCAAGCGTACAGGGCAGGAAAATGGCGATTTTACGCCTGATCTCGGTGAGAGGAAGACTACCTATGCCCCCGATTTGCTGAATAAAGGCGCCTGCATCCATCACCGTGCAATCCAGTTCGGAAATATCCGCCAGATATGAGCCGCATCCACTGCTGAGAGTGATCAGGCTGTCATAGCCTTTACCGGCAAAGAGAGCCAGATTAGTCCTTTTCTGCTCAGCAGCTCGCTGCCGATACCCTGCATGTGCATGCATGGCTCCACAACACTGCTGTGATGGCGGAATAGAGACAGCATATCCACTCGCAGTGATGATTTCAATTGCCGCGGCTATTGCCCGCCTGTCGACCGTTGCACCCATACACCCGGTAAACACCGCCACCTCTCCCTGCTGCGTTTTTGCGGCGGCGTAATATTTTTTTAGTGACGTTGAAGAACCAGACTCAGACGCGGAGAGAGTTGCTGCGATGCGAAGCATACGCCGCACAATCGCAGAAGGAAACCATGCCTGCATTCCTGACTTGCCGGCAACTGCCGCTAATTTCATCGCCATACGCTGGCGACCACCATCCGCCAGGACATCAGGCAGCCAGCGGGGAGTCGTGCGGGGAAGGTATGCTCTCGCTGCATCCATCAGCTCGCTGTAGTTGACCCCGGATGGGCAGGCGCCTTCACAGCGGCGGCACAGCAGGCAGTGATCCAGATGCGCCAGCATTGACCGATCGGCCTGCAAATCTCCTGCGGCCCACCCCTGAATCAGCGCAATACGCCCGCGCGGTGATTCAGCCTCATCACGAGCGAGTTGGTAGGTGGGGCAATGGGGCAAACAGAGACCGCATTTCACACAGCGGTCAGCCTCCTTGATGAGAAAATCACTATTCACACACATCAGGACAAAAGATAGAAAGATCAGCAGAGTATACTATGCACAGACTCAAAATAGATTTGGAATGCTGATGTCCTACTACAAACACCACCTGTTTTTCTGCACCAACACACGCGACGACGGAGAATCCTGCTGTCAGGATTTTGACTCGCTGGAGGCGCGTAACTACTTGAAGAGACGCGCCAAGGAACTCGATGTCTACGGGCAGGGAAAAAGCCGCATCAACACCGCCGGCTGTATGAATCGCTGCAGCCAGGGACCTGTTATTGCGGTCTATCCGGAAGCAATCTGGTATACATGGGTTGATCACGAAGATCTCGATGAGATCCTTGAGTCACATCTGCAGCATGGAAAACCCGTCAAACGCCTGATGCTGCAGGAGCAATAATCGAAGTACAATCTGAACATTATTAGCCAGTTGGAAGCGTCTCAA
This sequence comes from Chromatiales bacterium, assembly GCA_030145485.1. Taxonomy (GTDB): domain Bacteria; phylum Pseudomonadota; class Gammaproteobacteria; order Chromatiales; family Chromatiaceae; genus Sva-25. The sequence continues at coordinate 1,335 of JAQYVP010000179.1, read as the reverse complement.
TTAAATTCCCAATGCACCAATTAAAGTGTCAACATCTTAAAAGACTTTTACCACGAAGCTCACGAAGACCACTAAGAATCAAATGGATAAAAAAATGTCTTCGTGCTCTTCGTGTCCTTCGTGGTGATATCTCTCTACATTTAGAATTGCCAGTAGCCACAGATTTCACTTGACATTTGCCTCCAAATATAAGAATATACTTACATGCTGAATTACATCGTAATTCAACATTTCCTCTTTTGGTGGTTATTTTTAGCGCAACGTTCTTCGTTGCGCTTTTTTTTGCCTTTACCTTTTGTGTCGGCTACAGGCATAATGACCCGTATAGATACTGCAGTAGTTCTTTGAACCGGTTTGCCATGTTTGACCCGAAAATCATAGACGACATCTCCCGGAGGCTGAGCCAATCCCTCCCCCCCGGGCTTGCGTCGCTGGAAAAAGATACCCGCCAGCACCTTAACAGCGCATTGCAATCCGCCCTGTCGCGTATGAATCTCGTCACTCGCGAAGAGTTCGATATCCAGCAGGCAGTACTGGCGCGCACTCGTGAAAAACTGGAGATGCTGGAAAAACATGTTGCACAGTTGGAACAATCTAAGAAACAATCAAAGGAATAACCAGGAATTCTTACTCATGATAGCCATGGATCGGCATGTCACTCTCGATCGTTAACAGCCGCTCAGGCGCGGGCATATCTGCACCGCTGGTAACGATTGAATCCCATCTCGGCAACGGCCTGCCTGCCTTCAACATCGTTGGCAATATTAACCCATATTTTCTTCTCTAATATTTCAATAGGTTATGGTGTTTAACCCTTCACCCCAACCCGTTAAACCCGATCCCTCTCCAAATCTGAAATCCCCTCCCCAGTCTTATTCAGCATTAGCACCCTCAACTCCATAAAAAAACCCCGCACGATTAAATGCAGGGTCTGTTTTCACGGATATTCCAAGTTTAAGCGGGTTCTAACTCTTCCTCCTTAATCCTTTCATAAACCTCTTCACGATGGACAGAGATTTCTTCCGGTGCATTGATCCCGATTCTTACCTGATTGCCTTTGACACCAAGAACAATTACCTCAATGTCATCTCCAATGCGGATGGTTTCTCCGACTCTTCTCGTTAAAATCAGCATGATCCTTGCTCCTTGCTGTGAATGAGATTCCAACCGTAGCACAGGGTTATGCATTTTCTTTGTAGGAAAATTCTGATTAGAATTCCTGAATATTCTGATATTTTCCGAAACCCCCAACCCATTTGCGCGAATGGCATTAAATGGAATAGGAAACGATTAATCAATTTTGACAGCTTTGAGAACAGCCCCACAGACTCGCTT
>JAQYVP010000121.1 GCA_030145485.1 Chromatiales bacterium | reverse complement strand
TGAAGGATGCGTTGACTTCCCTTTCCGGCGATAGCAAGGGCTGAAATGCGGAACAGGTAGTAAGAGATTCTGTTGTTTGTTTCTGCTTGTTCCTCTATGGCGATATTGTCGCCTTCGCTCTCGTAGACCGGGCCGAGGTATTCGATTGTGTAGGCGCCATTGATGCCATCCCGGCTGATGGCTCTTGAAACCGAGTCGTCATTCCAGCCAGGCCATTGAATTATGGACGGGTCGATGCCACTCTCTCCAGGAAGATGGTAGTGGCTCTGCAGCGGGGATCCGTTAGCAACAACACTCGAGACATCTTTTTCAGCGATGCGCAGCAGATACTCGGCGTCATGCAGCGCCCTGTTGTGGAACTGACTGTTGCTTGCCATCAACGATTCCAGAAACGAGGTGTTCAGTGACAGGGCGCCGAGAAGTGCAATAATCAGTAAAAATATCAGCGAAATGGCAAGCGCAGCACCGTGCTGGTCGTGATGCAGCGGCGAGTGTGAGTCTCTCATCCGCATCAGTTCCTTAGCTGCACTGTGGTGGTGTAGAGTTGACGTCGAAAATGATCGTCAACGGCATATTGGAGACTGCCCATGGCATAGATGCGCCTATTGACGACAGCCGGTTCGGCGCAGGCGGCGCGCACCAGCAGCCATACTCTTGCAAGCAGCACTGCGGAGTGAACGCTGTCATTCGAGGTCAATTCCAGCCATTCTCTCCACTCTGATGCAGAAGCAAATGGTGCGTTCCATTCGGAATCAGTCACACTCTCTGCATCCAGGTAGCGATAGGAGATCTCATCACTGTGTAAATCGTCATCAGGATTGAAGTCGATGACGCCATACTGAAGCTGCAGTTGTTCAACTCCGGTTACCAGCTCTTCAGCGACAGGATGACCGTTGCCATCAAGGCTTTCACGCCACAAAGCCGGTGGTTTGCTGCCGTCAGGGCAGAGAGTGGTCGAGGATCGGATATAGTAGGCGTGAGCGATGATCTCCTGCGTGATAGAGGGTTGTGTCATCTGATTGCCGGCGCTTTCGGAACCAATGAAGAGAACGCCTGCGGAGGCGTTCGAGCGCAGATACAACTGCTTGTCAGACAATGTTCCCGTCTCGGCAAGCGGATGGGCATAGCGCGTTACAACAATATCACCGCGCAGATAATCGCTGTCAGGGATGCAGGCATATTCACCATTGGTATCATTGAGGCCAAACAGCGGACGGGCAAGCATGCGGCCCCATGCATTGCTAAGCGGACATTTTCCATCCGGTTGCAGTGGAGCGGATGTGCCTTCAATCGCAGTGACACTCTGCAAGCCTGCAAAATAACCGGCGCGGCGTAGATCGCGGCTGATCAGATCGAGCGCATAGCGGGCGTTCTCCTGAATCTGCTGCAGGTTCAACTGAGCCTCCAGATTCCTTTTGCTGCTGATGAAAATCTTCCCGGCGCCGGCAATCAATACGAAACCGATGACCAGCGCAATCATGATTTCGATCAGTGTGAGACCCTGCTGAGGGCTTGCACCTGATTTCTGGTTATTTGTCATCACTGCAGCACCCTGAGTTGAAACAGCTGCAGTGCATTGTCGGATCGAGGCGGGCAGCTGTTATCCTGTGCTGTGATGCGTGCTTCATTCCAGCACAAAGAGATGGTCATCAGGGTCGAATCGATACCATCGAGAGTGAGAGTGGTTTTGGTGATGCCGCCCTTGCCGTCAGGCAGAAGAGCGAGCCGTTCATGCCAGTTCGAGAGATCCTGCTGGCGCATCTGCTGTGATGTACAACTGCTCGAACCACACTCTGGCGGGGAGGATATTGCAGACAAGCTGCCGATATAGGCTCCGGCATTGAGCTGCTGTGGATTTGCTTTCAGACGGTCGGATATATCGCTGGCGAGAGCAATGACTTCAGAGCGCATGCGGCCTGTTTCGGTCGAGCGCATACTGTTCACCTGCATCCCGGCATAACCGAGCAGGCCGATCGACAGAATCACCATGGTAACCAGCACTTCGATGAGCGAGGAGCCGGCGTGTCGTATGAAGTGCGGAAAATAGCAGGGTCTGAAATGCATCGATGAGACTCCGTTCAGTGATGCTTCATGT
>JAQYVP010000103.1 GCA_030145485.1 Chromatiales bacterium | reverse complement strand
TTCCCGATCCTGCTTGCACTGTTGCCCGTCTTCTGCGTTCCAGCAAGAGTTACATAACCCTGCTATGTGCCCCTTGCTGCGCCTTGAATACGAACAACATTGCTTCACGATATCGGGAAGTTATTTATGGACAACTCCTTAACTGAACATCACTAACAGATTATTTAAAAATCTACGCCCCATCTCAGTCGCCCTGAGAATCTCCCTGTTCTGCTCCAGCAATCCTGCACGTCTGGCATGCAACAACCGCAGTTGTACTGCTTGCAGGGAGAGACCGGTGCTCTGCTCAAATGTGTCAGCAGGTACGCCGTCATTGAGGCGCAGTGCATTCATCATGAATTCCAGCAGCAGATCCTCGTCCTGTAAGCGGCTTTCACTCGAGAGAGAGTCTCCTGCACGGGCCGAATCGATATAAGCTGCCGGAGAACGCTGCTTGCGCCGGCGGCTGATATGCCCATCCATTGAAGTCAACTTGCCATGGGCGCCGGCTCCGATACCGATATAGTCGCCAAATTGCCAGTAGTTCAGATTATGCCTGCATCGATGGCCATCAGTGGCGAAAGCCGATACTTCATACTGCTTGAAACCATGCTCCTGCAGCAGTTCTATGCCGGCATCGGAGATCTCTGCCAGTTTCTCATGCGCGGGCAAACTGCCTGGTGGCTGGCTGCTGAAGAGCGTGTTGGGCTCGATGGTGAGTTGATACCAGGAGAGATGCTGCGGTTTCAGGGCAATGGCTTGCTTGAGGTCATCCATCGCCTGCGCAATGGACTGTCCCGGCAGCCCGTACATCAGATCAAGATTAATGTTGCGAAAGCCTGCATCCGAGGCCAGCTGATATGCCTCCAGCGCCTGTTGCGCGCTGTGAATACGCCCGATGCTGCCCAGGTGCTCATCATTGAAACTCTGTACGCCGATAGAGAGGCGATTGACTCCTGCCTGCCGGTAACCGGCAAAAAAGGCTGCATCTGCAGCGCCGGGATTTGCCTCCAGTGTGACCTCTAGCCGGGGGGCCATCTTTATTTGTGCGCGCACGCCGTCGAGCAGTTGGCTGATCGCAGCAGCACTGAAGAGACTGGGCGTCCCGCCACCGATAAATATGCTCTCAAGCTCACGGCCACCGGTCAGGGAGATCTCTAGCGAAAGATCTTTTAACAGGGCCTCGACATAGAGTTCCTCATTGCTGTTTGCATCGATGTCGGCAGAGAGTACATGAGAGTTGAAGTCACAGTAGGGGCATTTTTTCACGCACCAGGGGATGTGAATATAGAGCGATAACGGCGGCAGGGTGAGATTCAAAAGAGCCTCTTTTCACGCAAGTTCTCAATACGCAGTATGTTGCTAATCGCCATAGGACTAGAATCCTTGAGTCGCCAACATCTTTACAAATGAGTCAAATTTCAACAATGACTCTCGCAAAGGCGCAAAGCTCGCCAAGAAAAACCTTTGCGGTCTTAGCTTCTTGGCGAGAGAAAATGTTTTTTTCATGCCTTGTAAGTCTGAGACTTGGTCTCGCCGGCGATGCTATTTTTCTGCGCGTGCATTCAGGTAGGCCTGATCTGAAACCGTGCTGAAGGCGATGGAATCACTGAGAAACTTCTCATAGGATGCGTAGACCTTGGCGCTGAAGGCGTCTTTTTTTGCCAGTTCGGCAACAACCTCCTGAGAGGCCTTGCGCATTTGCTGCAGCACATCGGCGGGATAGCTGCGCAATTCAACCTTGTGCTTGTTCAGCAATGTTTGCAATGCGCCGGGATTGCGCGCTGCATATTCCGCCACCATGTCCATATTGACTACCTTGCAGGCATTCATCACGATCGATTGAAGATCAGCTGGCAGCTTGGCATAAGCCCGCTGGTTAATGACCGCCTCGAGCGTAGTACCAGGTTCGTGGAAACCCGGATAGTAGTAGTATTTGGCCGCCTTGTAGAAACCGAATGCGAGGTCGTTGTATGGTCCGACCCATTCGGTGGCATCGATAGTTCCCGATGAGAGGGCGGTAAAGAGTTCCCCGCCGGGAAGATTGACAGGTGTTCCGCCGAGGCGTCGCAGCACTTCTCCGCCAAGTCCGGGGATGCGCATTTTCAATCCCTTGAGATCGGCAATGCTGTTGATCTCTTTGTTGAACCAGCCTCCCATCTGCACGCTGGTGTTGCCGGCGGCAGCGGGTAAAACCTTGAAAGGCGCATAGGCCTCCTGCCACAACTCCATGCCGCCACCGTAGTAGAGCCAGCCGTTCATCTCATTGGCAGTGAGTCCAAAAGGGACGGTGGAGAAAAATTGGAAAGCCTCATTCTTGCCCTTCCAGTAGTAGGCTGCGCCATGCCCCATCTCGGCAGTGCCGCTGGAGACGGCATCAAACACCTCAAAGGCGGGAACCAGTTCCTTGGCGCCGTATACCTTGACAGTCAAGCGCCCCCCGGACATTTCGGTGATCAGTTGGGCGAGCTTGTTGGCGCCGGTACCCAGGCCCGGGAAGTTCTTCGGCCAGGTGGTGACCATCTTCCATTTGAATTCAGCTTTGGCATGCACAGCAGTGGATGCGCCAACAGCCGTGCCTGCTGCGATCGAGCCGGCAGCTGCCTTTTTGAGAAAGTCACGACGTTGCATAAGAAGAGTACCTTTGTTGTATTAAGCGCTCCATTGAACGCTATGGGAAGGTTTTAGGTTTTAGGTTTTAAGTAACCCGAAATATCCCATAGTATGGGCTTTAACAAGACGTTTTTCACCTAAAACTTACCCCAATATACTCCGGCTTCCGTAACGACCGCATCCAGTTGCACATCCCATGGCTGCGGGGTGATTGTTGCAACCTTCTGCATTTCATGCGCAATACCAATCAGGTAGGGACGCTTCCAACATGACTCTCTGCGGGCCTTGCCCAGTGTGCGGTCATAGAAGCCGCCTCCCATGCCAATGCGTTGAGCGGATGCGTCAAATGCCACCAATGGAACCAGGATCAGGTCCAGCGACCTTAACGGTTTTCTGCTATTTCCACGGCAGCAGGGCTCAAGGATGCCGAAGCGGTTTGGTTGCAGCAGGGCGTGCTCTTGCCACGCACAAAAAAACAGCCGCCCATGACTGAAGGGGTGTAACAGCGGCAGGTATAACTGTCTGCGAGTACGGCGGCAGAGTTTGGCGATGGGCGTTGGGTCAAGTTCTCCATTGGCAGCGAGGTAGAGCGCAATGCGCCTGGCTTTTTGAAAAGGGCGCAGCCGCGAGAGGTTTTTACAGACAAGGAGTGCGTGTTGTCGCTGTTGTACAGCCGGGAGTTGCAGACGCTGCCGGCGCATGGATGAACGAAGCGTGTTTGTCGACATGATAATTCAAGGATAGGGCGATACCACCAATGCCGGCGTTGATCATACCCTTGAACCTTAATAGTTCAAGTGGGTGTTTCATGTACCACATAAGGCTTTCCGCTCAAGGCGGACTTGCACACCAGTAATACATTCCACTCCCGGGGTAAATGCAAGGCTCAAGAAACCGACCAACTATCGAACACAGTAGTGATCGCCCTGAAACCATCTTATCCTATTTTTACTGAAATTCCAGTTATTTTATCTGCCGCTAGCAGAAAAAAATTCAATACTATCAGGGAGGAGAGGATAGGGTGTATAGTGAACAGGTTTATTGTTATGCGGAACGTCAGGCGGGTGTTACGGATTAAGAGCGGTCTCGATTTTATGCCTCAATGATCGCAGCTGCTCATCGATTATTCCGGATTCACTGCTGGCGAGCTGTTGTTGGCTCAGCAGTTCATTCGACAGATTCAAGGCTGCCATGACGGCGATGCGTTCACCGTTCATTACCTTGCCGCTGGCACGAATCTCTTTCATGCGCTCATCGAGTAGTTCAGCGGATTGCTGCAGTGCGGACTCCTTTTCCGCCGGGCAGGAGATCAGGTACTCTTCACCGAGAATGGTGACCGAGACAGGTTTAGGAGTGCTCATGTGTTCTCTTCCAGTGACTTGAGGCGGCTGATCATGGCTTCAACGCGGTTTCTTGCAAGTTCAGTTTTCTCAATCAGGGATGCTCGCTCGCTGACAAGATCACCCTGGCTGGTGCGCAGGGTCTGGTTCTCCTGCTTCAACTGCATGCATGCATTGACCAGATCGTTGACTTTGGACTCAAGAGACTTCAACTCATTATCAGGCATATTTTTAATTCCATTCATTGGCAACTATCAACTTCATCTGGAACTATAGAGAGCAAGTTTGAACGGGTCAATGCCAGAGGGCATAATAGAGCACTCTAATTGCAATAAAAGATCAAATTTCCCGCATTTTACGGTTTTTTCCACGATTCCGCTTGAAGGAGAGCGTAAAATGGCTTGCAAGAAGTTCTCATGCGGGCATGCCGGACTTCGAGCCAGGGTTTTATTAACGGACAACGAGACGTGTATCAACTCCCCGAATATGACGAAATAAAACAGCAGCTTTCCGATGCAGGTATGGAGATTGGACCGGCAGAGGTGCATGCCCTCATTTGCGGGCTGATCTGTGGTGACTTCGAGACATCTTTGCAGCTCATGCAGCAGGAGCTGTTTCGCGACAGTGACGCGCATGAACCGCCGGTGCAGGAGTGTAAAAGCACCCTCATGCAGATGCATGCAGAAATCAGGGAGCAGCTTGAAGATCCGGTGATGGGGTTCCAGTTGATACTTCCGGATGATGATACCTGTAATGATGAAAGGGCGCGGCAGCTGGTCAACTGGTGCCAGGGATTTCTTTTCGGCTTTGGCATTAGCGTCAGGGACAATGAGCTGAAGATGTCTGATGTAGCGCAGGAGGCTCTTGCGGACATCAGTGAGCTCACGCGTCTCGATGTGGAGTCCGTTGATGCCGTTGATGAAGAGCAGAGACAGCAGATGGCTGAGCTGGAGGAGTACCTGCGTGTCGCTGTTATGACCATCTATGAGGATGAGCCTGATGACAGCGACTGAATTCAAGCGCCGTCGCAAGCAGTTGATGCGCATGATGGGCAAAAATTCGATTGCCATCATCCCGGCGGCGCCTGAGCGCACCCGCAACCGCGATGTGCATTATAGCTATCGTCCCGATAGCGACTTCTACTACCTCACCGGTTTTTCAGAACCGGAGTCTGTTGCCGTATTGATCCCGGGACGCAAGACTGCAGAGTATATCCTCTTCTGTCGTCAGCATGACCCAAAGAGGGAGCAGTGGGATGGGCGCCGCGCCGGGCAGGAGGGAGCGATAGCTGATTTTGGCGCCGATGACTCCTTCCCCTTCAGTGACCTCGATGAGATTTTGCCACACATGCTGGAGCAGTGTGAGCGTATCTATTATGCAATGGGTTGTGACTCCCGGCTGGACCAGCAGATGTCGGAATGGATTGGCAAGGTGCGGGCGAATTCGCGTTCGGGTCTTCAGGGTCCGCTGGAATTTGTTGCCCTGGATCACTACCTGCATGACATGCGCCTGTATAAGAGCCGCTCAGAAATAGCGCTCATGCGCAGAGCGGCAAAAATATCGGCACAGGCGCATATCAATCTCATGAAAAAGTGCCGCCCCGGCATGCCGGAGTATCATCTGCAGGCGCAATTCGAGTATGAAACCAGGGTAAACAACGCCACAGGTCAGGCTTATCCCGCAATTGTTGGCGGCGGTGAGAATGGCTGTATTCTGCACTATATCGAAAACAGCGATAAGCTCCAGGATGGAGACCTGGTGTTGATCGATGCCGGCTGCGAAATCGATTGCTATGCTTCGGATATCTCCAGAACCTGGCCGGTAAATGGCAAATTCAGTGAACCGCAACGGCAGCTCTACGGCCTGGTGTTGAAGGCCCAGCTTGCGGCCATCGCTAAAGTCAAACCCGGCAACAAATGGCATCTTCCGCATCAGGCGGCGATCAGGGTGATCACCCGTGGCCTGGTCGAACTGGGTCTGCTCAAGGGACAAATCACTGCACTGATAAAAAAGAAAGCGTATGAGAAATTCTATATGCACAAGACCGGACACTGGCTTGGAATGGATGTCCATGACGTCGGCGACTACAAGGTCGATGGAGAGTGGCGCATCCTCGAGCCCGGAATGGTGTTGACCGTAGAGCCGGGGCTGTATATTCCCACGGGCACAAAAGGTGTGCACAAGAGGTGGCAGGGTATCGGCATCCGCATCGAAGACGATGTGCTGGTGACAAAGGATGGGCATGACGTGCTCTCCAAAGACGTCCCCAAAACGCCGCACGAGATAGAAGATCTGATGAATGGATGAATTTTTTGTTTTTCTTTGGTCTAGACCGAGTGAAGAGTAAATGAGCAATGATGAAGAGTGATTTTGACATAGTGATTGCCGGTGGGGGGCTTGCCGGGAGTACGCTGGCTTGCGCTCTGGCAAATACAGGAATGTGTATTGCCATTGTCGAGAGCGTTGCTGCGTCAGCAGGTCAGCAGCCCAGTTTTGATGACCGCGCCATTGCGCTGGCCTATGGCAGTCAGCGTATCTTCGAGGGTATCGGCCTGTGGGAGGTGATAGCTCCGAATGCTACTGCGATCAGAAAAATCCATGTCTCTGAACGCGGAGGTTTTGGTTTTACGCATCTCGATGCTGCTGAAGAGCAGGTTCCCGCACTGGGTTATGTCGCCCTGGCGAGGGAGTTAGGCCGCGCCATCATGCAGCAGCTTGAGAATAGTGATATCAAGCGTATCTCTCCCGCCACGGTGGTGGGGTTTGCGCATACAGAAGATCAACTCAGCGTGGCTGTCGAAGCCGATGGCCGACAGCAGCAATATACGACGCGCCTGCTGGTTGCCGCTGACGGCGGGCAGTCGCTGATTCGCCAACAACTCGATATCAAAACCCGTCAATGGGAGTATGGCCAGACAGCCATTGTCACCAATGTCACGCCGGGTATGGCGCATCACAACATCGCTTATGAGCGCTTCACCCCCAACGGGCCGCTGGCGCTGCTGCCGATGACGGAGAATCGTTTCGGCGTGGTGCTGACGATAGAGAGTGAAGCCTGTGATGCTGTGATGGCGCTCGATGACGACGCCTTCGTCACCCTGCTGCAGCAGCGCATTGGTTTTCGCTGCGGACGCTTCAGCCGCGTCGGCAAACGTTTCTCCTATCCGCTGACACTGATGACAGCAAATGAAGCGGTGCGCCCGCGCATTGCTTTGCTCGGCAATGCCGGCCATGCGCTGCATCCCATTTCGGGGCAGGGTTTCAATCTCGGCCTGCGTGATATTGCAGTGCTTGCCGATCTGATCGCAAATGCAGGCAGGCTGCAACAGGATCCGGGGTCACAGCAACTGCTGCAGCAATACCAGCAGCAGCGTCTTCCGGACCAGCGCCAGGTTGCACTGCTGACTGACGGCCTGGTGCGGCTGTTCGGTAATCCTTTGAGAGGCCTATCGGTGGGGCGCAATCTCGGTATGCTGGCTGCTGACCTGCTGCCCGGAGTGCGTCAGCGTATCGCCCGCCATGCGATGGGACTCGGCGGTACACACTCACGCCTGGCAAGAGGGCTGTCACCTGGAAAATACAATGAATGATATACATAGCAGCAATAATCACCACGATGTCATTATTGTCGGCGCCGGTATGGTCGGAGCTGCAGTTGCCTGTGGTCTGGCCAGGGCAGGCCTTGATGTTGGCGTCATCGAGCGGCATGAACCGCAGCGCGAGTGGCCTGCAGAGGAGATCGATGTGCGTGTCTCCGCCATCAACCGGGGGTCACAGCAGTTGCTGGAGAATCTAGATGCCTGGCCGGGTATCGTGCGACGTGGCGTGCAGCCATACAGAGAGATGCGTGTGTGGGACAATCTCGATATGGGGGATATCCATTTTGACAGCGCAGCTATCGGCGAAGCGGATCTTGGCCATATTATTCAGAATCGCACCATTGTTGCAGCACTGTGGGAGCAGATGGAGAGTATTGCCAATATCCGCCTCTATACCTCCACCACTGTGGAAAAAACAGTCGCTGGCAGCAAAGATATCAGCGTCACGCTGGAGAGTGGTGAGCACCTGCATGCGCAGTTGCTGATTGCAGCAGACGGCAGCAATTCACAAATGCGTGACAAGGCCGGTATCGCAGTGCATATCCATGATTTTCATCAAAGCGCAGTGGTTGCAACTGTCACCACTGCAAACCCGCATGAAGAGACGGCATGGCAGCACTTCCTGCCAACAGGACCGCTGGCATTTTTGCCGGTCAGCAGCACGCAGTGCTCGATTGTCTGGTCGACCACGGCCGAACATGCCGTGGGACTGATCGAGATGGATGATGCCGGTTTTTGCCAGCTGCTGGCGGAAGCGTCGCAACAGCGTCTTGGAGAAATCACACACAGCTCCGCACGTGCAGCATATCCACTCGTTTCCAAGCATGCTGAGACCTATATCGGCAGCAGGCTGGCGCTGGTCGGTGATGCGGCTCACCAGATCCATCCGCTTGCGGGGCAGGGCGTCAACCTGGGTTTTCGTGATGCTGCGCTCCTCATCGAGGTGATCGAAGATGCGCGGCAGAGAAACCGGCCGATTGGTTCGCGCCCTGTGCTGAGACGCTATGAACGCTCGCGCCGGGGTGACAATTTGTTGACGCAAAAAAGCATGGAGGTGATCAACAGGCTCTTCAGCAATGACAAGCCTGGATTGCGCCAACTGCGCAACCTGGGGCTGAATCTCACCGACCGCTTTGCCCCGGCGAAGAATTTTTTTATGCGCCAGGCTCTCGGTATGGAGGGCGATGTGCCGAGACTGTGCAAGCCCCGTTGGTAACCGTAGAGGGCTGCTTTCAAGGATTACTAGCGAGACCAAGTCTCAGGCTGATGAAGCATGAAAAAGATTATTTTCTCTCGCCAAGACGCCAAGGTCGCAAAGGTTTTTCTTGGCGAGCTTAGCGACTTTGCGAGAGATATTTATGAAATTTAAAGCATTTGTAAGGATGTTGATTAATCAAGGATCACAAGCCATCGTGGTGGTGATCACTATGGCAATGCTGACCGCCTGCGGGCAAAAAGGACCGATCTATATGCCTGATGAAAAGCAGGGTGAGCAGCAACAACACAATCAACAGAAACAACAAAAGAGCTGACCATGGATCATTTTCAATACATCGATGAACAGTTGTATGCTGAAGATGTTCCGCTGGCGCAGATTGCACAACAATACGGCACTCCCTGCTATGTTTACTCCCGCGCTACACTGGAGCGCCACTGGCATGCATTCAACGATGCTTTTGAGGGGCATCCCCACCTGGTCTGCTATGCAGTCAAGGCCAACTCCAATATTGCCGTCCTGAATCTGCTGGCGCGCCTGGGTTCGGGATTCGATATCGTCTCGATGGGTGAACTGGAGCGGGTGCTGGCCGCTGGCGGCGATGCCGCTAAAATCGTCTTTTCCGGAGTGGGAAAAAGAGTCGATGAGTTGCAGCGCGCACTTGAAATCGGCATTCACTGCTTCAATGTCGAGTCGGCCTCGGAGCTGAAGCGCCTTGATGCCGTTGCCGCTGCGATGCATAAAACCGCACCGGTTTCACTGCGTGTCAACCCGGATGTCGATGCCAATACACACCCCTACATCTCGACCGGTTTGAAGGAGAACAAGTTTGGCGTCGATGTTGACTCTGCACTCGAACTGTATCGCTTTGCTGCGCGTCTGCCGCATCTTGAAGTCATCGGCATCGATAGCCACATTGGCTCACAGTTGACGACGCTCTCCCCCTTCCTCGATGCTCTGGAGCGGGTGCTTTCCCTGATCGACACCCTGGCAAAAGAGGACATCAATATCCGCCATATCGATCTCGGCGGCGGCCTGGGTGTTCCCTACAATGACGAGCAGCCACCGCACCCGCAGGAGTATGCAAAAGCGATCCGCACCCGCCTCGACAAGCTGGATCTTGAGATCATCATGGAGCCGGGCCGCGCCGTGGCGGCGAATGCCGGCGTGCTGCTGACAAAAGTTGAGTATCTGAAACCCACACAGGAGAAAGATTTTGCGATTGTCGATGCCGCCATGAATGACCTGCTGCGGCCTGCGCTCTACCAGGCTGTACAGCAGATTATTCCGCTCGACCGAAGTTCACAAGGGCGCGACGGCGTCTACGATATCGTTGGCCCGGTATGTGAAACTGGCGATTTTCTGGGCAAGGATCGTGAACTCAGCCTCAGGGCAGGCGACCTGCTGGCAGTGCGCTCCAGCGGCGCCTACGGATTTACCATGAGCTCCAATTACAACAGCAGGCCGCGCGCCGCCGAGGTGATGGTCGATGGGGGTCAGTTCCACCTGATTCGTGAGCGCGAAACCCTCGCGTCGCTCTACGCAGGTGAGAAGTTATTGCCCTGAATGACGTCTCAAAGCAGGGCGTCCAGGTGTGCAGCGACACTGCGTCCCAATGCATCGAGATTATACCCGCCCTCGAGTGTAGAAACGATACGTCCTTGAGCGTAGCGGTCGGCAATCTCCTTGATTCGAGCTGTGACCCAGGCGAAATCGGAATCCTGCAGACACAGCTGCGCCATATCATCTTCTACATGGGCGTCGAATCCGGCTGATATCAACAGCAGTTGCGGCTGAAAGTCGTGTAGAGCGGGCAGCCAGTGACGCTCTATTTGCTCACGGAGCAGCTCGCCGCCGCAGCCGGCTGGGAGAGTGATATTGACAATATGTTCAGAGTCGGTGTCCTCGCCGGAAAAGGGATAGAAGGGGCTTTGAAAACTCGAGCAAAACAGTACCCGCGGGTCATGCTGGAAAATATCTTCGGTGCCATTACCGTGATGCACATCAAAATCGATGATAGCCACGCGTTCAAGCCCTTTCACCTCGAGCGCATAAGCGGCGCCTACGGCAACATTGTTGAAATAGCAGAATCCCATTGCGCGGTCTCTCTCTGCATGATGACCGGGAGGGCGCACGGCGCAGAAAGCAGCTGTGAAATTTTCATCCATCACCAGATCGACCCCGCGCACAACCGCCCCGGCCGCCCGTCGTGCGGCATTCAGGGTCTTCGGCATCATGATGGTATCGTCATCCAGCGTCAGGATGCCTCGATTTGGCGCCCGCTTGAACAAGTCGGCAACATATTCCGGATTGTGAACCCTTTCAAGATCTGCGGTTTCGACGAGGGGGGCTTCGTCTGGGATGAGTATAAATTCGAGCCCGGAGCGAATCAACTGGTCATGGATGGCGTGAAGCCGCTGCGGCCGCTCCGGATGATGGTTGCCGATTTCATGCAGCAGGCAGTCGGGATGTGTGATGTATGCAATAGTCATGAGTGTTCTCC
>JAQYVP010000081.1 GCA_030145485.1 Chromatiales bacterium | reverse complement strand
CATTTCTGTGATTTCCCAACGCATTCGATGCTGCAAGGGATCATCTCGATAAGCCTTTGGATTGGGGTGGGTTGAGATAGATAAACTATGATTATGAAACAAACCTCATCGTTGGCAGTTGGCAGTTGGCAGTTGGCAGTTGGCAGTTGGCAGTTGGCAGAAGTCTAATCGGGTCATTGCACATGGCAAAGTTTTTCACTAAATCTGTAAATTTTCTTTGTTGTGTTTACTGCATACTGACTACTGCAAACTATTTTTTAAACATTATTTGTAAGCAAAACGGATTTCCACTGTCTTTATATACAAGGCTGCAGTGATGAAATCATTGTAGAAGCCTTTATATAACTACCGGGAGATATCCTATGAAAACCATGATAACAGCAATATTGATGCTTGCAGCTACTAGCGTAAGCGCAGACTGGGAAGATGTATTTCGAAATCCCGATCTAACGGCCAATTACCAGGGCTACACCTCAATTTCGACTGTCTCTGTTGACCCGATCACAGGCACATGGCCAGAAAATGAGGATCTGTTTGCCGGTAACGAGTCCGGGGATGTCATCAAGTCAGACTCCACACCCACCTCACTGGACGTCATTGGCCGCAAAAACCCTGATCTGGACTGCGGATGTATTTAATATACCACAACAACAGAGTTAACACTCTTGCAGTGCCTCACCCGGGCGCTTATGGATAAGATGGTCATGGATGACCAATACACATATCCTTTCTGATATATTCCCTACCCTTCAGTTTTATATATCCCAACCTGGCAAAGCCAGAGTCCAAAAAAGAGTTGTAGGGTGCTATTCCAGTGTCCTCCTCTAGCGACACTTATACTTCCATGTATGGCATAGGCCCTGCTTCTACTGAAAGAAAATCCCTATCCATCGTTAAAAATCGGGGTATAGCAGATTAAATCAAATAATTTGGCCGCGCGTCCTTTTCGGTTCGCGCAGCCGGAAGGCTTACGGTCGTTTTGGGGTGGTATATTTGACCTCTTTCTGAAATGATTCCCAGATAGTTTCGTAGCCAACGTAACCCTTATCATTAGGCTCCATCTGACGGGTTTTCAGATAGCGCGTGCTACCCTCAGGGACTTTTGGTCTGGTGTTCGTTTGCTCACTCATACAATTACCTTTTCTAAGAAGCGGTAATAGCCACTGCAAGATATTGCAGCTGAAAACTATACCAAATTAGTCATTTTAGCATCATTCGAAACAAAAACACATAGGATAGATATCTTGGCGCCTAGTTTAATTTCACCCCTTGCCACTAAGCGCTTGCAGCAGTAGCTGTGCCTTAGCCATTTGCTCCTCGCAGTGTGTTAAACACATTGGCTGAAGGGAGTTGTGAAATAATTCAATGATGACCTCAAAGTCATCTACCGTCTCTTCCGCTATAGCCAAATCTTTCGTTAGCTCAGCCAGATCTCCTCGCGCGGTAGACATATTTACTCTGCATAATACTGCCAAATGAATGGGCAGTTGCTGCTCCATGCAAACTGTTAATGCAGTTTCATACGACCTAATTGCTTCTTGCAAACGCTCTGAATTCCCTTCTGATTCACTTAAATTATGCAGTACTGCACCTTGATTATTATGCGTAGACACTAATTCCAGTGCCGAACTATCTGCATCGAGTTCTGCAAGTGCATTCTTATAGGCGACAACGGACTTTTGAAATGTCCGGTTACCTTTTAGGAGTTTTCCATATGAATGAAAAGTCACCCCAAGCTGATGCATCGTTAGCGCCCATTCGAACGGCATCTGTTCTCGAGTCCATACCAGTAATGCGTTCGTATAGGCATCAACGGATGCCTTCAATACTTTCACGTCACTCTGTTGCCTACCCAAGGCTTGAGTTGCAGTTCCCAGGTTGTACTGAGTTGATGCCCATTCCTGTGGTGATGCTTCCCGGTCAAATTTTTCAAGCGCATTTTGAAAGGACAAAATTGCCTTTTCGAACAATCCAACACTTCTCTGCTGCTGCCCTTGTGCTGCGAGGATATTGCCAAGACTATTCTGTGTCGCAGCCCAGGCTAATGGCTCATGATCGAGAAATTCTTCTGTCAGAGTTGCTTCAAGAGCCTCACGCGCACTTTCAAGAACATTTGTACTGTAATGGTGCTGTTCAAAATTCCCTCGCGTGTGAAGAAAATTGTCAGCTACTGTTACATTGTCGTCGAGGCCTGCAACCTCCGCCGACTTTTCACCAAGCATACCAATAGCATGGCCTATCGCCAGCTCCAACGCCTTATTTTCTGGATAAAATATATAATTATTTGAGTATTTCATTTAAATCCGGGTCAGCACCCACTGCACCACCAAGGTCGATTTCTTCATCAGTTGCTTCACGTATGCTCAAGATTTCTAACGCAAAAAACACTTCTCTACCACACAGTGGATTATTTCCATCGACTGTTAATGTTTTGTCATCGAAACGAGTGACGATAAAATTTCTAGGCTCACCTTTTTCATTTTCCATGGTGATGGTCATACCAATCTCCCGATATTCCTGTGGAACATTTTCGATGCGATCAGTAAACACCAGTGATTCGTCTCTATCACCATATAACTGCTTAGTATCAATCGGCACATCGATGATATCACCAACTTTTTTACCATCCAGCTGCTTTGTCACCTGCTCTGACATCACATCATTCACACCATGAACATAACCCAAAGGATAATCAACAGTAACAAGTACGTCACCGGTTTTTTTGTCGATGACCTTATAATTTAGTTCAACGAAATTTTCGTTTTGTATTGTATCGGACATAACCAGAAAATCCTGTTTTAGATAACCCTGTCTTAGAACAGCGTAGCACCAAATATTTTTACCTTGTCATTTTCATAACCCAGCACCAGTCTGCCCAGCCATTCAGATCCATCCTTGGTGTTTATCTGTTTATAGAGTACCGTTACATGTTCACCACGGCGTATCAAGCCAAGATATTCATATTCTGTTGACAGGTTTTTTGCCAGATCGCTTCTTGCAAACTGTTTTCCCATCTCTATTTCATTCGCACCCATTTGCATAGCCGTTGAAAAATTACGGGTAAAAGCACCGTAGTTTTTTTCATTCGAGTATTTGACAAGATCAGCCCACATCGGGTGCGCTAGCTCTAAAATCTCTTCATCTTTTTTTTCAATAATATTCATTCAGCAAGCTCCATTAAAAAACACAATGTTTTTCAATATTATCTACAACAGTGATTCTTCCACACTATAAATAGATAAAAAAAGGACCAACACAAAACATGTCGGTCCCTTCTTTTACACAAATAAAGTTAACGCAAAAAAGTTAGCTGGCTTGTAAAATCAAGCCATTATTTGCTTATTCCTCTTTATCACCTACCAGGTGATAAAGAGGCGCTTTTTCCATCGTGTACTCACCTGTGTTGCGATCACGCTGAGAAACTGTCAAGACATGCCAGTTTTCATCATCCAGTTTCATCGCATCACCACGGTAATAGTAACCAGGCCAACGTGTCTCCTTACGGAACAAGGTATGCTGGAATACACTTTCAGAAGTAAGGAAACGGTGCTTCAGTTCCCATGCACGCAGTAGTTCATGGATATCTTCAGCAGCGATCTTTTCCAGATCTTCCCCAAAAATCTTCATCTTTTTAAGACCGATTTGGAGAAGTTTTTCGTTGGTCATGTAGTTAACACCAAAACCACCACAGTACTCGTCCATCATCTTCTGCAGACGATCAAGACCCTGACGTGGGTTGATATAGTTAGGGTTAACAGAACCTGCAACAATTTCGTTGCGGCCAACGGTATAGGTCTCTAAAGGCTTGTAAATCTTTTCTTTCAGATCTGCAATTTGCTTGTCAGAAACAGAGATTCCTTCCGCTTTACCGTCATCAATATACTTACAAGCCGCTTTAGCAGCCAGACGACCTTCAGTGAAAGAGCCCGATGAGAATGCGTGTGGTGTCCCACCTACCGCATCACCCGCACCAAACAGACCTTCAACAGTGGTCATACGGTTGTAACCCCAGAAATATTCATCTGGAGAGACATCTTCAGGACCCGAACACCATGCACCACAACCTGTTGCATGTGAACCCATAACATATGGCTCAGAAGTTGTTAATTCAGGATTTTCGTATTTAGGATCAACGTCAGTTGCAGCCCAAAGCACAGCCTGACCAACAGTCATACCCAGGAAGTTGTGCCAGCCGATCTCTTCAAGATGAGGATCCTGAAACGCTTCCATGGTCACCATGTGGATAGGACCACGACCGGCATTCACCTCATTGATAAATGCATGGTTACGTAAACAGGTCGGTATTGGTTTGTGGGACAAATGCTGTCCTTCCGTATCCAGATATTCTTTACCGACCATTTTCGTTAGCGCCGGGAACCACTTGGATTCGTACTCTTCACCCACACCATTTTGTGTGTAAGTCTTGAGATGCAGGAAGTATGCGCCTACAGGACCGTAACCATCCTTGAATCGAGCAAGTACGATACGGTTTTCCATTTGAGTCATCTTCGCGCCTGCTTCGATCATAAGACCATACGCAGAACCCGATGACCATGGTGCGTACCAGACACGACCCGCACCTTCGCCAACTGAACGCGGCTTGAAGATGTTGGATGCACCACCGGCGCCACAGATAACTGCTTTCGCTTTGAATACGTGGTAGTTACCAGTACGTACATTGAAGCCTACAGCACCCGCGACGCGGTTTTCTTTGCTGTCATCCATCAAAAAATGGGTTACGCAAATACGGTTAAACACTTTATCCGCTGATTTTTTCGCTGCTTCTGCAACAATCGGCTTGTATGATTCACCGTGAATCATGATCTGCCAACGACCTTCACGCAGATATGTACCCGTGTCAGGGTTTTTCATCAGCGGCAGGCCCCACTCTTCAAACTGGTGTACAGCGGAGTCAACGTGACGCGCCATATCAAAGGCCAGATCCTCACGCACCATACCCATCAGATCCATACGTGCATAGCGCACATGATCTTCCGGGTTGTTCTCACCCCAGCGAGTACCCATATAGCAGTTGATAGCATAAAGACCCTGGGCTACCGCACCGGAACGATCGATGTTTGCTTTTTCAGCAATGACGATTTTTTTGTCCTTGCCCCAATATCTTGCTTCAAATGCAGCGCCGGTACCACCAAGGCCTGCGCCTGCTACCAGGATATCGATATCGTCTTCAATAATTGTCTTGTAGGCCATTAGTAGTAAACCCCTTCTTTAAGTGTCAAGCCATTAGATTCCAACGTATGTAATCCACCTTCATCCATGCGGACATACTCAGGCTCGTTAAACAATAACTCACTGTCACGCATTTCCTCACTGGGCGCCGCTTCGTTAGAAAGCTGTGGAATTCCCTCACCCCAGGGCCTGGTCGTGATAGGCGCGAGTAGTTCCATGTCCTTTTTACCGTTACGGAACTTGATGCGCCAGGCAATGGTGCCTTTTTCTTCATCACGAACCACTCGTACCGAGTGGCCCAGTGGAGCGAAATCCGCATAACCACGAACATCAATTGCATGGTGAGGGCAGGCTTTTACACAGGAATAACACTCCCAGCACATGTTAGGTTCAATGTTGTAAGCACGACGAAGTGTTTTATCAATGTGCATGATGTCAGATGGGCAGATATCAACGCACTGTCCACAACCATCACAACGAGTCATATATACAAAAGTTGGCATAATATTTTCTCTTTATTAAGTAATAGTTAGATTAATGTTAGTAGTGGTTTGGTGACTCACGCTTGATACCAAGCCCCATGTTGGGTGGGTTATCGCCCATGTATTGCGGAATATCCGGAAACTGTTTCTGTACAGCAGGATCCGTCAGATCGAAATCAATAGGCAAACCTTCTCTTGAAGCATCTGCTCTGGTGATGCGCTTCTGATAAGCCGCAGCAGGTTTGAAAAACATATGGGCAAATTTGGAGAAGTACACGCCGGCAAACAGTGCGGTACTGGACAAGATAAACAGGAGGAACGCTAATGTAGACCATCCAGAAACGCCGGCAGACTGCAGCGCAGACCAGATAAGAGCGAATGTTGCTGTCAGGAGAAGTGATACAACAAAAAGATCTGCACGACACAATTCATACCATTCTTTGCCTTCTGAGTTGACATCGACACGGATAGAGAACCAGAACCAGTACCCACCGAGGCACAGGCTCAGTGCGCCGAGATGCCAAAGAAGTGGAAGAATAGTCGGTGTCTCCGCTCCCGCGCCCAAATACCCAAAAATCATGATAGCTGTGGTCGCCACAAAGACAATAAAGCCGTACATGGTTAATAGATGGGAAAGTCTGCGCTTAGGGTTGGCAAACTCAGATGAAGTCAAAACTTCGCTTGCTACCGTTTGAACGGCAAGTGATGCTTTTTCGCCACCGCTAACGGTGTGCTTTGCACTTTTTGCTGCTTTTTTTGAATTTTCAAAAAAGTACCGTGCACTTTTCTTGTGAATCATATCCAGCACTGTTCCACCTATGACCAGCAGGAACATTACGATGACGTACGTCTGCATTGCGGCAGCGGGGATTAGGGCCAAAATCTCGGTGAAGGGATTGCTTGTAAACATATCTTCAAAGCTCCTGTGAAAAAATTTGGTATTTGACAGCGTGGAAATATTAAATGACATTTACGAGAGTTGCTATTCAATTCTATTTACCGAGGTATATAAATTAATTTATGATCTATTTCTTATATAGATTTTTTAAATGGCAATCATTAGATGCTTTAATCTAATGAATCTCCTGGTTCAACACAAATATCCGCAGTCATTACCCCACCTCAACTGCGGAAAGGTAGACAGTATAAGGCTTTATTGCCTCAAAGCTTGATACGGTCTCCCTCCATTGTAGAAGGAAAAGTAGTCGTCCAGCAAAGGCTCAATCCAACAATTGTGCTATATCCCTTGAGGCTGACACCTTCATAATTGACACTTCGCCAGAGACTTTCAACGAAAATGTTACCAAATGCCCGCCCCGACCATCCATGCTGATGACGATATTCTCTCGCTGGGTACGCCGGTATAGGTCTCACTGGTAAACTGTGAACCTTGGTCGCATTCACGAAACGCTATTGAAATCCTGCAGAACTGAATATACAGCACTTCGGGACCAGGCCTTGATAGGATCGATCACGCTCAAATCAGCAGGGTTGCAACCGTAAATATGGCGATTTAGAATGGTCGCTTCTTGTAACCGATGCTACCAAGTCGAAGAGGAAATTATTTTGACATCAAATAAAGGGCGGGCTTACTTTGGACTCTCCGGGTATCACTTCAACCCCGATGATATCACCCATATACTTGGCATACAGCCAACCACAGTCAACGCTGCCGGCGCAAGCAGTGGCATCGACAAACCTGTTATCAGCACATGGGAATTATCAACGGATCTAGTTACTGGCAATGTAGATATTTATGACTTGACCGACATCATCATCAAGCAACTTGAACCGGTTAAGGAAAAAATCCTGCAGGTCAAAGAAAGTCATAATTTATCACCCAGAGTGGGCGTGGTTCTAGATCTGTCTGTTGATAAAGGAGAAATCAGCCCGGATGTTGGCTTCGGCGCCAGAACTATTCGTTTTCTAGCAGATATTGGGGCGTTTATTAATGTGGATTATCAGCTTTCTGAGAGAATTTGAAAATAGTCGCCGCACCTGAAACTCACTATGATCAGGAGTTGTCCATAAATAACTTCCCGATATCGCGCAGCAATGTTATTCGTCTTCGAGGCGTAGCAAGGGGCGCATAGCAGCGTTATGTAACTCTTGCTACAACGATGAAGACGGACAACAGGGGAAGCAGGGTCGGGAAGGTATTTTTGGGCAACGACTTAGCTGGTTGCCGCAATTCCAGAATGCCTCAGTAGTGAATCAACTTGCGGTTTTCTGCCGCGAAAAGCGACAAATAGATCCATTGCATCTTCTGAGCCACCTTTCTCAAGAATATTCGATTTAAACGCACTGCCCGTCCGTGGGTTGAAAACCCCCTGTTCTTCAAACAGCGAGAAGGCATCCGCTGATAATACCTCCGCCCATTTATAGCTGTAGTAGCCTGCAGCATAGCCGCCGGCAAAAATATGCGAGAAGCCGTTGGCAAAACGATTCCACGATGGTGGCCTGACGACCGACACCTGCTCACGCACCTCGTTGATCAATGCTTCAATCCGGCCACCCGTTTTGAAATCATCATCAGGGCCATACTCCAGGTAGAGGCGGAAATCAAAAATCGAAAGTTCCAGTTGGCGCACCATCTGCATTGCGGACTGGAAATTCTTTGCCGCAAGCATGCGCTGGTAGAGGTCCTCGGGAATCGGCTCGGAGGTCTCGTAGTGCGCAGAAATCACATCAAGCGCCTCGCGTTGCCAGCACCAGTTCTCCAGAAACTGGCTTGGCAATTCCACTGCATCCCAGGCGACACCATTGATCCCTGAAACACCCGGATAGTCGATTTTTGTCAGCATATGATGCAAACCATGACCAAATTCGTGGAACAGTGTCTCGACCTCATCATGCGTGAACAGTGCCGGCTTCTCTCCCACGGGTGGTGAGAAATTACAAGTGAGATAGGCAACAGGCGTGTGACTGACCTCCGCACTTTGGAACCTCACGACACACTCATCCATCCAGGCGCCGCCGCGCTTGTCACGGCGCGCATAGAGATCGAGATAAAACTGGCCGCACAGGACTCCATCGGTATCCCTGATCTCAAAAAAACGCACATCGGGATGCCAGCAATCAACACCCTTTTTTTCTGCGATATGGATATCAAACAGACGGCTCACCACTGCAAACAACCCGGAAACTACCCGCTGTTCGGGGAAATAGGGTTTCAGCTCCTCCTGGGTGATGTTATAGCGCTGTTGCCTCAGTTTTTCCGAATAGTAGGCAATATCCCACGCCTGCAGCTCTTCTACGCCGTACTCCGAGCTGGCAAATTTTTGCAGCTGTGTATACTCCTGTTGTGCCTGCGAGCGGGTACGATGCGCAAGATCCTGCAGAAAAGCCATCACCTCGTGCGTAGAATCAGCCATCTTCTTTGCCAGAGAACGCTCGGCAAAGTTGGCATAATCCAGCAGCTGCGCCTGCTCATGACGCAATGCCAGCAACTCCTCCATGACGGCAGAGTTATCCCATTTCACATCAGACACTCCCTGGTCCGAGGCGCGGGTCACATAGGCTCGGTAGACTTCATAACGCAAATCCCTGTCGTCCGCATAGGTCATGACAGGGTAGTAGGAGGGAAAGTCGAGTGTCAGCAGCCAGCCATCGAGATCGCGTTGTTCGGCCTGCTGCTTCGCCAGTTCCAGTGCAGACTCCGGCAATCCTGCCAACTGCCGCACATCCGTGATCAGCTTTGTCCAGGCATTGGTCGCATCGAGCAGATTTTGCTCGAATCTGCTGCTGAGGGTGGAGAGCTTCTCACTGATCTCCTTAAAACGCTGTTTTTTCTGCTGCGGCAAATCGACTCCGGAGAGATGAAAATCACGCACGATATTTTGCAGCATCTTACGTTGCGCATCATCCAGTCCCGTATCGCTCTCCAGCACCTGTTGATAAGCCCTGAGCAGGCGCTGATTCTGTCCCATTTCTGTCGCATAGGCCGCAAGTTTGGGGAGGCACGCATTATAGGCTTCACGCAGTTCATCGGAATTGATCACCGAATTCATGTGGCTGACCGGTGACCAGGTGCGATTCAAGCGGTCGTCCAGTATTTCGATGGGCTCAACAAAGTTGCTCCAGTCAGGTCGTTCGACTGTGTTCAACAACTGCTCAACGCCATCACGATTCATTTGCAGTAAATGATCGATTGCCGGCTCAACATGCTGCGGCTCGATGCTGCCAAATGGAGGAAGGGTGAATTCTTCCAGTAGTGGATTACTCTTCATATTTGTCAATTTGGTTCCTGCTTGTGTTTTTTAACCACGAAAGGCACGAAAATCACGAAAAAGAAAAAACCTTTCGTTGTAATATCTCAATAACCCCCTGCGCTGACTTAAATCAATGTACGGACTTTTTGAGAAGTTACCTCTTGTCCATGTAATTCGTGTTTAACTTCATAGAAAGATTGTGCATTATTTTCGTGTTTTTCGTGCCTTTCGTGGTTGCTAAAGCTCTTAATGAATAACTCTACCACTATATTGCCCCGCTAAAACCCTGCTGTCGCCATGCTTCGTACAACATCAGGGTGACACTGTTGGCAAGGTTCAGGCTGCGGCTGTGGGGCTGCATTGGAATGCGCACGCACTGCTGTGCGGGCATCGAATGCAGAATATCAGCAGGCAGTCCACGACTTTCCGGGCCAAACAGAAAATAGTCTCCCGGCTCATAACCCAGATCACAATAACGCTCCGTACCTTTTGTCGAAATCGCAAACAACCGCCGCGGGCTGGTTCGTTCCAGAAATTCGGCGTAGGATGCATATTCATTCACCTGCGCATATTCATGGTAATCGAGGCCGGCGCGGCGCATGCGGCTGTTACTCATCTCGAAGCCCAACGGGTGAATCAGGTGCAGAGTGCTGCCGGTATTCGCACAAAGGCGTATGATATTACCGGTATTCGGTGGTATTTCCGGCTCAAACAAGACAACGTGAAACAAATCTATGACCCCTGATCAAAAGTCTGCTCTGCATATCGATTTTTGCGGCATGCATTTTCAGACGCCACTGGTGTTGCTCTCCGGCTGCGTCGGCTTTGGTGAAGAGTATACCCGTGTCGAAGATTTCTCCAATCGCGATGTGGGCGCTGTCTGCCTGAAAGGCACCACCGGCGAGCTACGTGCGGGAAATATGCCTCACCGCGTCTATGAGACTTCGGCTGGCATGCTCAATGCAATCGGACTGCAAAATCCCGGTGTCGACAGCGTTGTCAATGAGATTCTTCCTACACTCGATTTCACAGAGAGCCGCTTTATCGCCAACGTCTCCGGATCGACCATCGAAGAGTACATAGAAGTAACACGCAAATTCGATGACTCGCCGATCGATGCCATCGAGATCAATATATCCTGCCCCAATGTCAAGGAGGGAGGGGTTGCGTTCGGCAATGATCCGCAGATGTCGGCCCGGGTCGTTGCAGCCTGCCGCAAGGTAACAAACAAGCCGCTAATCACAAAACTGTCGCCTAACCAGACGGATATCCAGCAAAATGCCAGATTATGCATCGAAGCAGGCAGCGATGCCTTTGCCGTGATCAACACGCTCATGGGCATGGCCATCGATATCGAGAGCCGTTCACCGGTCATCGGCAACAACCAGGGAGGGCTGTCAGGACCTGCCATCAAACCTGTCGCACTACTGAAAGTTCACCAGGTCTACCAGGTCTGCCGGGATCACGGCATTCCTATTATCGGCCAGGGGGGTATCACCACAGCCTCGGATGCGATCGAATTCCTCATTGCAGGTGCAACTGCTGTCGGTATCGGCACCGCGCTCTTCTACGATCCGCTGGTCTGCCCCAAAATCAACAAAGGCATTGCCGATTATCTGCAGGCCTCGGAAATTCCGACTGTAGCGGAACTGACAGGAACCCTGCGCCTGAATCAGTCTCCACCACGTGGATGCGGGTGCTAAAAGAATTACTCTCACATACTAGCGAGACAAGGTCTCAGACAGACGAGGCATGAAAAAAATCATTTTCTCTCGCAAAGACGCAAAGCCTCCGTGTCCTGCTTACGCCCTCAGCTACATCCCTGTAGGCGAAGCGCATCGACGATGTCCTAACCCAATAGGGATGATTTAATCTCTACCGCGTATCTCTTCTGAGAGAGATGTTTTTACTGGAAATCACTGCCCACACAATGATATATTAGCAGGCACTGAATTTAGTGTCAGGTAGCAGTCGAGTTGCTGGCTGACAATCTTTTGGGTAGCAGATGCTGCCAATGATTTTTGGAGTGTTGACATGAGCGACAAACAAGCGCTGCTTGACGAGAAGAGCAAACTGATTGCAGATATGATGGAGATGCAAAAGCAGTTCATTGATTTTGAACATGAAAATGGGATGAGCGGCAAGGATTACTACTATTCACAGGATGGCCTGCTGAAAGACTACCGTGAAAAGTATAACGACATGGCTGTAAGACTTGTTGATGTTTCTCATGAGCTTGTCGGCTCTTCACGCTGGATGTAATATCCCGCTGTAGAGACAACAAATAACCCGCCTCATGGCGGGTTTATTATTTGTAACAATAGTAGGCCTCGCCGCAACTCTCTCCCTGGGAAAAGGGAGTAAAAGAGGCGTAGTTACCCGGCTTCAATATGTTCAATATATTTCGGCACATCGATCATATTGAGACGCACAGCCTGCGCCTGAATGCGAAGATGCTGATCGCTCCCTTCCATTGTCAGGTCGCAGTGCGCCGCCCCCCGACTCTCGAGCGGGACGGGGATCATATTCCTGTAGGTGTAGATATTTTCACCAACATCACCGCCGCTGCAAAAGGCAGGAAATAACGGCAGCTCGCCGATGAGTTGGGCTCCTTCGAAGACCAGGTCTCCCTGTTGCCACCATTTGGTGCGCTCAAAGGCCCCGGTCATGGTTTTGATGACAATAACGCGTTCAAAATGAACGCAGATGGTATCACCATCAATAGTGACCCCTGATATTTCACTGCCCGGGAGTTCAATGGTACTGCTGTCCATACATGTTTCCTCTATCAATTAGTGGCAATTCAATGGTGGCATAAAGCAATCTGTTTGACCAAATCATCATGACAAAGTATCTTTAATCCAACGGTAAAAGAAAACCATCAATCAGCGATGTTTTTCAGATAACCATGAGGTGTACCCGTAATGAGCAATAACTACAAAACCCTTGAGCACACACTGCTTGGCGCAGAGATAAAGTGCCTCAAACCATTTGAAGAGTTACCACAGCAGGCTTCTATGGATGACCCCGCGATCAATGCGATGACGGACCTGACAAAAACCGCCGCTCTCGTTATCGGTCCCTGTGCAACACTCAAAGAGGCCACCGAACGCATGATTGCGAGTAACGTTCAGTTGCTGTTTGTCACCAACCAGTATCACCACATTGTCGGCATTATCACCAGCAAGGATGTGGAGGGAGAGAAAGTGATGCGCCATATCGCACAAAATGGCGGCAAGCGTGACGATATCATGGTGCGCGACCTGATGACCTCGCAGATCAAAATTGAAGTGTTGGACATTGAAGATGTGCGCCATTCCCTGATCGGTGATATTGCCGAAACCCTCATACGCATGGGCAGACAGCATGCGCTGGTCATCGAAAAAGATGCTGCGGGGTATGAATCCATCCGTGGAGTACTTTCAACCACCCAGATCCGCAAGCAGACAGGAATCACCATCAATACCTCTGATGTCGCCAGCGGTGTAGCCGGCATGCAGGCCGCCTTGGGGAATTAGGGGGAGTCCGAATTAGCAATTCTCATTGCACCAATAGAATGTCGACATTTTAAAGGACTTTTACCACGAAGCTCACGAAGACCACGAAGAACCTACTGAATACAAAAATGACTTCGTGCTCTTCGTGTCCTTCGTCGTGAGTATCTCTCTAGTTTGAGAATCGCTGGTTCTGAATTCAGCGTTTGCCGGACATTGCCCCCAGGATCCCCCTGATTATCGAACGTCCGATTTGCGTACCGGCAGTGCGTGCCAATGAATTTAAAAACGACTCTCCGGCTGACTGACGGCTCCTGCTGCTGCGTGGTTTTTTGCTTGCACGCTCGATCTCCTTGCGCAGAGCCTCTTCTTCAGCCACCAGTTCACGCTGTTGTTGCATCTCCTGTTCGCGTTTGGCCAGCATTTCATAGGCTGATTCCCTGTCAACATGATTGTCATAACGACCCTTGAGCGGAGAGCGATTAAAGATTTCCGCCCGTTCCGACTCTGTGACCGGTCCGATGCGTGAACCAGGCGGCGCCATCAGACACCAGTCAACCATCGTAGGCCGCCCCTTCTCATCCAGGGTGGAAACCAGCGCCTCACCGACACCGAGTTGAGTAATCATCTCAGCAGTATCGATCTCCGGATTTTGACGAAAGGTCTCGGCAGCGACCCTGACCGCTCTTTTATCTTTGGGAGTATAGGCTCGCAGTGCATGTTGAACGCGTGATCCCAACTGTCCCAGCACTTCGTCAGGAATATCATTCGGATATTGGCTGACAAAGAAAACCCCCACCCCCTTGGATCGGATCAGACGCACCACCTGTGTGATGCGCTCCAGCAGCGCTTTCGGCGCAGAGTTAAACAGCAGGTGCGCCTCATCAAAGAAAAACACCAGCTTAGGCAGTGCCGCATCACCGCGCTCCGGCAACTCGGCCATCAACTCGGACAGCAGCCACAGCAGAAAGGTTGCGTAGATACGGGGGTTTTGATAGAGCGTGGTCGCATCCAGCAGACTGATCACGCCCCTGCCGGAAAAATCGACCTGCATCAGATCCTGGATATTCAGTGCAGGTTCACCGAAAAACTCCTCTCCACCTGAGTCTTCCAGCACCATCAATTTGCGCTGAATCGCCGAGACGCTCTGGGATGCGATATTGCCATACTCCCTGCTCAGCTCTTTGCGGTGATCAGCCATCCAGTTGAGCATTGCGCGCAAATCCTTCATGTCCAGCAGCAGCAGCCCCTGGTCATCAGCGATGCTGAATGCCACAAACAGGATTCCCGACTGGGTCTCATTCAACTCCAGAAGATTGGCCAGTAGAACAGGCCCCATCTCCGAAACAGTGGTGCGGACAGGGTGGCCTTTTTTGCCATAAACATCCCAGAATAGAACCGGACAACCCTCAAACGGATGATCCTTGATGCCGATATATTCGAGTCTCTCGGTTACTTTTTCATGCGCCTTGCCCGGCTTGGCAAGACCTGAAAGATCCCCCTTCACATCCGAAGTAAAGACAGGAACCCCGAGACGTGAGAAAGACTCCGCCAGCACCTGCAGGCTGACGGTCTTGCCGGTGCCAGTAGCACCGGTGATCAGCCCGTGGCGATTGGCCATGCCGGCATCGATAGAGATTTGCTCGTTGTTGGCATTCGCGCCAAGCAGAATCATTTTGCGTTCGTCAGACATGAGATAGGTTTTAAGTTGTTAGGTTTTAGGTTTTAGGTTTTAGGTTTTGACCCTCACCCCTCGTTTATATCCAGCGCCTGCATCTTGCGGGTCAGAGTATTTCTTCCCCAGCCGAGACGCAGCGCCGCTTCATTCTTTTTTCCACCCGATGATTCGAGGGCTGCTTCGATCATAATACGCTCAAATTCAGGCACCGCGCTGTCGAGTAACGGCTGATCATCATTCTGCAGCAACATTTGCGCAGCCCATAACTTCAATGCCGCCTGCCACTCACCTCGAATCTCGCTACTATCGATTTTTTGCATCTCTGGTGGAAGATCCCGAAGATGAACCGATTTTCCAGTAGCCATCACGGTCAGGAGACGCGCTGTATTCTCCAGTTGCCGCACATTGCCCGGCCAGTCAAAATGTCTCAGCTGCAGCGCTGTCTCCGCTAGCAGCTCTTTAGGCCCTTCGTTCAACTCTTCAGCTGCCGAAACAAGAAACTTGTTCATCAGTAACGGAATATCCTCGCGGCGCTCACGCAAGGCGGGGATATGGATGCGAATCACATTGAGGCGATGCATCAGATCTTCACGAAACAGCTTCTCCTTGACCAGCTGCTCAAGATCCTGATGTGTTGCAGCAATCACACGTACATCCACTTTTATCGGCTTACGCCCGCCCACACGATAGAATTCTCCATCAGCCAGAACTCGCAACAGGCGTGTTTGCAGATCAGCCGGCATATCCCCGATCTCATCCAGAAACAGTGTGCCGCTATCAGCCTGTTCGAAGCGCCCGGAACGACGTTCAGTAGCGCCCGTAAAGGCGCCACGCTCATGCCCGAAAAGCTCGGACTCCAGCAAATCTCGTGGTATAGCTGCAGTATTGATAGCAATGAAGGGGTTCGCCGCTCGCGGACTGTGACGATGCAGCGCCTTTGCCACCAGCTCTTTGCCTGTCCCCGTCTCACCGGTAACAAGCACCGTGATATTTGATCGCGCCAGTTTGCCAATGGCGCGAAATACCTCCTGCATCGCCGGCGCTTCACCGATGATCTCCGGCATCTCGGCCAGGGGCACATCTGCTACCCTGCCGCCAACATCCTGCCGGCAGGCTCTCTGGACTTTATCAACCACCTCTTCAATATCGAAAGGTTTGGGAAGATATTCAAATGCCCCGCCGTGATAAGCAGCAACTGCGCTATCCAGGTCCGAATGCGCCGTGATTACAATCACAGGTAGATCGGGAGTCTCTTCACGCAACCTCTCCAGCAACTCAAGCCCGCCCATACCGGGCATGCGTATGTCGGAGATGATGACATCCGGCTGACAGTTTTCCAGTTGCAGCAAGGCATCTTCTGCATTCTCGAAACTGCTGGTTGCTATGCCTGCTTTGGCAAGCGCCTTCTCCAGTACCCAGCGGATCGAAGAGTCGTCATCAATAATCCACACATCACAGTTGCTTGAATTTGTCTCAATCATTTTCGACAGGAAGATAGATAGTGAATGTTGTATTTCCAGGTTTACTGTCGCACTCAATGAGGCCCTGAAAACGGGCAATCAGTGACTGCGCGATCGAAAGCCCCAGGCCCATGCCGTCTGCACTGGCTGAAATCATGGGCAAAAACAGGGTTTCTCGAATTGCATGCGGAATTCCGGGACCATTATCGGATATATCGATCTTTGCCACCAGCCGGTGACGCTGATTACCCACGGTAAACTGGCGTAATATGCGGGTGCGCAGCGTTATCTCTCCGTCATTTTCGAGTACCCGCGCCGCGTTGCGTGCAATATTTAAAAACGCCTGAATCAGCTGATCGCTGTCACCTTTCAGCAACGGAATGCTGGGATCATAATCACGTACGATATGCAACTCCTCACCGCTCTCAGCTCTCACCAGTTGACGCACCCGCTCCAGCACCTCATGAATATTCAGGTCAGCGAAGTTTGGCAGCTTGTTTGGCCCCAGCATCCGGTCTACCAGGTTGCGCAAGCGGTCAGCTTCACTGATGATCACATTGGTATACTCTTTCAACTCCACATCACCGAGTTCCATCTCCAGCAACTGCGCTGCTCCACGCAGTCCACCCAGCGGATTTTTGATCTCGTGCGCCAGTCCGCGCAGCAACTCCTGAGACGCCTGCTGTTGGCTGATCAACTGCTCTTCATGAGAGATGCGCATTTGCCGATCCACCCGCTGCAACTCCATCATTAATGTATGCTGTCCGGATTCGGAGATCGTCATCACCGTACAATCGACCGTCAGAAGATGGTGCGGCGTGCGAATCGTGATCGCTCTCTCCGTATAGGAGCTGCGGCTCTCAATCACCTCTCTCAACTTTTGGCGGGAGCCGTCCTGTTCACATTGAACCAGCTCAAATACCTGCTTGCCAAGCAGATTTCTGAGGCTCATGCCCAGCAAAACCTCTGCCGCCGGATTGACGTATACCAGCTTAAGCTCGTCATCGAATAACAGCACGGAAGTGTGCAGATTATCGATCAGCTGCTGTTGAAATGTTTGCGCCTGTTGCAACATCTGTGTCAATAAGGGAATCTTTTGCCAGTCATTTAAGTATGCCAGATATTCCGGAAAACATCTGCGACGGACGGAGAATAATTGCTTCAGCTGTTCAGTAAATCAAAAGGGTCGGTGACAAATGATTCTCACTTGCCATCGAGCCTCTTTCTTTTTTTCATTTGTGTATATTGACCAGCTACACTATACTGTGTATCTATCAAATATACGCGCAAGAGCGAGTCGCTATGCCAAAAACAGCCCCGATTAACATGCGCGTTGAACCGAGCCAGCATGCCTTATTGACCAAAGCCGCAGCACTTCTGCATAAAGACAGAAGCGCCTTTATTTTGGATGTTGCCTGCCGGGAGGCTGAAAATGTGTTGCTGGATCAGCGTCTTTTCTATTTGAGCGAAAAAGCTTTCGAGGCATTTGAAGCAGCACTGACTGCTCCAATACCCGATAATGCAAAACTTAAAGCATTACTCACAGAGCCATCACCTTGGGAGCAATAACTTCTCCAACTGCGCTCACCAGTGAGCACGATGTAGCGCCGTTTTGTTGTGGAATTCCCTCTCTTGATGATTGGCTTCAAAAGCGAGCCTTGAAGAACCAGGGTAGTAACGCCAGCCGCACCTTCGTGATCTGTATGAACCATCGAGTAATAGGCTACTACGCCCTGGCCACCGGCAGTGTCGAACGATTGATTGCTCCAGGGGCAATTGCTCGAAATATGCCCGAACCAATTCCTGTCATCGTGTTGGGGAGATTAGCAATCGATGCCCAATACCAGGGGCAGCGGTTGGGCGGCGCGCTACTCAAGGACGCCATGCTGCGCACACTCTCCATTGCTCAGAATGTCGGAGTTAGAGGCTTGCTGGTTCATTCGATATCGAAACAGGCAAAACAGTTTTATTTAAGCTATGGATTTCAGGTCTCTCCTGTTGAGCCAATGACTCTACTGCTATCTGTTCAACACATTAAAAGTCATTTTAACGGCTAAAAGAACAACATCATTCCGCCGAAAACCGGAATCTATAAAATCAACCATTTATAGGTCAAGATGGTAATTTCTCAATAACTCCGTGCAAAGAAGCAGGGTTGGGACTTGCTTTTCAGGGCTGTATAAAACAGGGATGTTTTATCAGAGCTTACATGGATGTATTCACGCGTCCCTGAAAGGCTGGTCTTGACCCTGCGCAAACTCAAATATTGCACGAGATTATTGAGAAGTTACTCAAGATGCATGGATTCCGGCTAAAAGCATGCCGGAATGACGGGATTTTGCCAGAGCACTTTAAATTGAAACTCTCCTCAATCCCCCTTTGATAAAGGGGGAGGTTTATATGCTGCGCACCGAAAAAACCCGCACCTGTTGGCACGGGTTTTTCGATACGACAGAATGGCAGCCTCTACAGACTGTAATACATATCAAACTCAACCGGGTGTGTCGTCATGCGCAGGCGCGTCACCTCTTCCATCTTCAGGCCGATGAATCCATCGATGAGATCATTGGTAAAGACGCCGCCGGCAGTGAGGAATTCCCGATCCGCATCCAGCGACTCGAGCGCCTGGTCCAGGCTGGAGCAGACGGTTGGTATTGCCAGCGCCTCCTCTCTGGGAAGGTCATAGAGGTCCTTGTCGGCAGCATCGCCGGGGTGGATCTTGTTCTGAATGCCATCGAGACCCGCCATCATCAATGCAGAGAAGCACAGATAGGGATTGGCGGTCGGGTCGGGGAAGCGCACTTCGATGCGGCGTCCCTTCGGGCTCGATACCCATGGAATACGAATTGAGGCAGAGCGGTTGCGCGCGGAATAAGCCAGCATCACCGGCGCTTCAAAACCCGGCACCAGACGCTTGTAGGAGTTGGTCGAGGAGTTGGTGAAGGCATTCAACGCACGTGCATGCTTGATAACACCGCCAATGTAGTAAAGCGCAGTCTCAGAAAGACCACCATACTGATCACCGGCAAAGATATTGTCGCCGCCTTTAGCCAGCGACATATGCACATGCATGCCGGAACCGTTGTCGCCGACCAGCGGCTTGGGCATGAAGGTTGCGGTCTTGCCATAGGCATGAGCAACGTTCATGATCACGTACTTCATGATCTGGTTCCAGTCAGCACGCTGCACCAGGGTGCTGAATCGCGTACCAATTTCACACTGACCCGCCGTTGCCACTTCGTGGTGATGCACCTCGACAGGAACGCCCATCTCTTCGAGCACCAGGCACATGGCTGCGCGGATATCATGCAGGGAGTCAACCGGAGGCACCGGGAAATAGCCCCCTTTCACCGTCGGGCGATGACCGATATTGCCATCCTCGAAAACCCGCTCCGAACTCCAGTGCGCCTCGTCGGAACCAATCTTGTAAAAAGCGCCGCTCATATTTGCGCCCCAACGCACATCATCGAGGATAAAGAACTCCGGCTCCGGCCCGAAGAATGCCTCGTCCGCGATACCGGTTGATTTGAGGTAGGCTTCAGCACGCTTGGCGACAGAGCGGGGATCACGCTCATAGCCTTCCATGGTGTCCGGCTCAAGAATATCGCAACTGATATTCATGGTTGCTTCATCGGTGAAGGGATCCATGACTGCAGTCGAAGCATCCGGCATCAGAATCATGTCTGATTCGTTGATTCCCTTCCATCCTGCGATCGAGGAGCCGTCAAACATCTTGCCCTCTTCGAAAATATCCTCGCCGAATTCACCTCTGGGCACCGAGACATGCTGCTCCTTGCCGTTGGTATCGGTAAAACGGAAATCGACGAATTTGACCTCTTCATCTTTTATTTTCTTCATTACATCTTTTACAGACATGCCGGTTAATACTCCGAAAGGTTATCTATTCAGTGGCGGCCCAATAAATGAGCGCATAAAGAGTGATTGTGCTACAAAAATCAAGGTGATGCTAGCTGCAATTTCAAGAAAAAGGGGATAGCACAGACTCAAATACTATACGGGACTTACAACAATCTCAGGAGTCATTATTTGTCATGAGAGTAATAGATGGTGACCTTGCCAAATTCCGGCAACGCTTCCAGCGGCATTGCAAAATGGCGTGCTATGGTTTCCGCATCACCCATCTCGTCGAGACAGGAGAGCGCCAGATAGACATGCACATGAATCTGCCCCTGCAGATAATGCAGCTGTATCTGCTGCCAGCGTCCGTCACAGCCGGTGGTCACCCATGCCAGCTCGAGGATATCCAGCGCCTCGCTGCGAGTCGGCAATCCGATACTGCTGGGCGGCGACACTTCATCATCTTCCGGATCGATATGCACAGTGACATCGACCAGCTCCTCAAGACAACTGCGTGCGGCCTGCTCAACAGCAACCGAGATCATGTGTCCCTCGCTGACACTCAGCCAGGGATCGACCTGAACATGCACATCTGCCGCAGCCAGGTGGCCATGCTTGCGGGTGCGCAGCATATGCACATTGCGTACGTCATCGATCGCAAGAATTGCATTGCGCAGCCGCTCTACCTTCTGCTGTTCCAGTCCGGCGTCAACCAGCTCCTGAAGTGCGCCGAACCCCAGTTCCCAGCCGATACGCGCAACCATGAGGCCAACCAGCACCGCCGCTATGGCGTCCAGATAAGGCAGACCCGCCATGGTTCCGGCGATACCCACCAGCACCACGATCGATGAGATCGCATCCGAACGGTGATGCCAGGCATTGGCTCTTAGCATCGGAGAGTTGATGCGCTCCGCAGCTTTTACCGTGTACCAGTAAAGCGCCTCCTTGCTGAATATGGAAAATGCAGCGACATAGAGCGTTATCACCTGCGGCTGCAGCAGCGCTTCCGGTGAAAACAGCCTTGCCACTGCATCCCACACGATACCAATGGCAACAGCAATCAGCAGAACACCCAGCCCCAGTGTCGCCGCTGTCTCAAAGCGGGCATGTCCATAGGGGTGGTCCTCGTCAGGGGCAGAGGCCGCATGGGTCGCGGCAAACAGAACCAGGCCATCGGAGAGCAAGTCAGAGAGTGAGTGAATACCATCTGCAATCAGCGACTGGGATTGGCCGACAATGCCGACAATCACCTTGACTGCAGCCAGAACAAGATTAAGCGCTGCGCCTACAAGCGTGACGCGCTTTGTCTCGGCACTACGATAATCATGACTATGGCCGTGCATGATCAGCTGTCACCAATGCGAACAACAACAATGTAGAGATCGTCTTCAGCACGGGTTTCAAGCACCTCATGACCATTGATGCGACTCCAGGCTGGAATATCATTCAATGCTCCGGGGTCAGTGCAGATAGCCTCAAGTTCATCACCGGGGTGCATTTGCAATACCTTGTCCTGCACGCGTATCACCGGCATTGGACACAGCAGGCGCTGACAGTCAATGGTTTCTCGGCTCACAGCATCCACTCCGGTTTGACATCCGTCGGCCCCAGCGGCACGACTTTTAGCGGCTGCACATGACCGCTGGTATCGATATACTCCATCTCCACTTCAGGCTCCATCCTGCCCTGGCTGTAACGCGCCACGATGCGCGCAGCCAGCTGCAGATCATCGGTAGAGAACTCACCGTCAATAAGAGTCAGCGGTCCGCCATGGCTGGTCACACGCAGCGTCGGGTATTGCCGCTTGTATCCCTGTAAAAACTTGCCCTCTCCCTCCTCCCGGGCGACGATCAGCTTGAAATTCGGTGCAGGGCGGATATGCCGGCCAACTTTCAACAGCATGATGTCATCCAGTTCATACTCCCTGGCGCCGCGGCTTTTCCACAGATCCGTCAGTTTGACTGAATACTGCTTGTCGGTGAGAAAACAGCAGCCACCGGCAGGCTGGGCATAATCCTCGAAGCCAAACTTTTTCGCCAGCGCCATCTGCGGTTTACGGGTTCGCCCGGAGAAGTCATGCAACTCCTCACGCTTTACCCAGCCCTCGCGTTCAGGCAGGGTTTCAGGAAGATTCCTGGCGCACAGCGGACGCAGCAGGCGATCCGTCACTCCCGAGTCCCGCTGCACCACCGGCATCGTATCCTTGCGCTGCGACATGGGACGCTGACCAACCACCTCGCCGGTGATGATAAAGTCAAAATCGTGCGACTCCATCCACTCCTTCGCCTTGGTCACCATGAAGATCTTGCAGTCAAGACAGGGATTCAAATTGGCGCCGTAGCCATATCGAGGGTTGAACAGCACCTGCTTGTACTCTTCGATGATATCGAGAATATGCAGCTTGATGCCCAGCTGTTCGGCACACCAGAGTGCATTGTTGCGCTTGGGTTTGTTACGGTTCTTGTTACGAATCGCATGCGTGTGTCCTTCAACGCAGAAACCCGTAAAGAAGTTGATCCCCTCGACATAGATACCCTGCTCCTGCATGACCCGTACAGCAAGCAGCGAATCCAGTCCACCGGAGATCAGTGCAACAGCTTTGCGTTGTTTAGCCATGGTCGTTCGTCAGATCAGAATCAATATCTATCCATTATAGCTGTTTGAGAGACTCAGCTCACCAATTTGGACAACAACTAGCATCAGAAACATGCCCGAAGTATTCACAAGCGGATAACGATGCCATTGTGGCTTTCCCTTAAAATCAGCAATTCTCAATATAGAAAGAGACTCACCACGAAGAACACGAAGTGCACGAAGGTATATTCTATCCAGTTGATTTTTCGTGGCCTTCGTGCGCTTCGTGGTAAAAGTCTTTTAAAATGTCGATACTCTACTTGGCACATTGAGAATTGCTGCCTTAAAATAAAGTGTCTATCGGGAACTTGTCTATACTGAGATAATAAGAAAAGGTTTACATATAGCGTTTTTTCAAGGAGAAAGAAGCATGGCGGACTTTATCTTTCCTCTACGTCAGCGACCCGTTTCCTCTTATCATGATGGCGGCAGGAAGTTTGGCGCCCGTCGCAGTAATGGCACCCGAAAACATGCCGGCTGCGACCTGATTGCTCCCAGAGGTACGGAAGTTCTTGCTATGGATAGCGGCAAGGTCATTCGCGGACCCTACCATTTCTATTCAGGCGCCTATGCGCTTGAAATCAGGCACAGCAACGGCAAGGTCGTCCGCTACGGTGAGATCATGAAGATCGTCCCCGCCGGCATCAGCGCCGGCGCACGCGTCTCCCGGGGGCAGGTCATTGCCAGCGTCGGCCAGCTTAAATCGGGAAACGCCATGCTGCATCTCGAAATATACAGTGGCTCTGCCAGCGGCAAACTGACACAAGCAGGGAACAAATTCAAACGCCGCGCCGACCTGATTGACCCTACACCATATCTTGATGCAGCACTACTGCATTCCATCCTCGACAAGGCTCCCGCCCCTAAACCAGCAGACAAAAAAGTAAGATCGGCCCGGGTCAACGACAATATCAGCGGCAAGCTAAAGGTCCGCAGCAAGCCGTCGGTAGATGCTCCGGTGGCTTTCACTCTGCTTAGCGGCGATAACTGTACCCTGTTGGGAGACGCCTGGTATGAGATCGATCATCATGGAGCTCGCGGCTATGTCGACCCCCAATATATCGATGCAGGGCCGGAGTTGGAGTCCCTTCCTTCTGAAGAGGAGGTCATCATTGCTGAAGGCCGTGTCAGCGATGAGGTGACCTCGGTATTGAACGCCAGGGCCGAACCCTCACGAAGCGCACGTAAACTGTTTTCAGTCACCCGCGGTGACACTTTCAAGGTGCTCGAGGAAGTTGCCGGCGAGCTTTACCAGTGGGACAGGAGTGACTGGCTTAAAATAGAACATGATGGCGAGAGTGGCTTTGTCGCCGGCTACTATGTCAATATCGGCGAAGCAAAAACAACGAAAAAACAGACCACCGTTGAGATCTCTGCAGATCGCTGGGAGACGGCCCTGCTCGAAGCGCCCACCAGGGGAGCATCTGCAATAACCGCCGCCCAGGACAACCTGCGCAAAGGGGTTAGGGCATCCAGACAAATGGCTGAAAGCGACCTGGGTGCAGTATGGAAAATCGCCGGCAGGTTTGTCAGCGTAGCTGGAAAATTCGGTGTTCCCGCAGCAATCCTGGCAGCGCTTGCCAGCCGTGAATCTCGTTGTGGCAACATACTTTTCAGTCGGTGGGGAGACAATGGTAATGCCTTCGGCATCATGCAGATCGACAAACGCTATCACGAAATACTCGGGCAAAACGACCCCGCCAGCATCGAGCATATCGAGCAGGCAGCCGGCATCTTCACTGATGACCTCGAAAAAGTGCGGCAGAAGCACCCGAAATGGAAAGACAAGCACGTGTTGAAAGCCGCCGCAGTCGCATACAACTCCGGGGTTAAAAATGTAAAGACCATTGGCAAGATGGACCAGGGTACAACCGGTGACGATTACGGCTCGGATGTCATCGCACGCGCACAACACTATTTCAAGCACCAGGATCTTGCTATTTTCAGATCCTGAGCAGTGGAACCGTTATGAAAAATATTCGCATCTGGA
>JAQYVP010000037.1 GCA_030145485.1 Chromatiales bacterium | reverse complement strand
CTCTTCGGGCAGCCGTGGACCCTGGGTCTTGAGGCATTCCAGGGCGGCGATGTGACGCCACTGCAGGCTGGACTGAATATCATCCTGCGCGGATTCGTGCCGCTGGCGCTGGTATTGGGTGTCGGGTTCTGGGTCTCGTGGCGCTGGGGGCGGCTCTACTGCGGCTGGTTGTGTC
The DNA here is from genome assembly GCA_030145485.1 of Chromatiales bacterium. GTDB lineage: Bacteria > Pseudomonadota > Gammaproteobacteria > Chromatiales > Chromatiaceae > Sva-25. The sequence continues at coordinate 43,434 of JAQYVP010000037.1, read as the reverse complement.
CCCATTTCTCTGTTGTCGAGATCGTCAATTCACTGATGCGCAGGGCTTCCGGCAAGCTCTCTGTGTGGGACAAAAAACAGCTTCCACAGTTGCAGTCCGACGGCAAACATATCGTACCCGAGAGGAACTGGTGGTTTGTGACTGGTCTCGCCGCTGTTGGCTTCGCGTTTCTGTGGGCCGTAGCGCTGCTCACCTATCTGCTGCCGCCAGCCGAGATCTATGCCAACTTGTGGAATGCTGAGTTGACGCGCAACCAGGCAATTTTTCTGGCAGTCGCCACGACTGCATTGACGCTCGAGTTTACTTTTGCCCGTGATCTCTTCTGCCGTTATGGCTGCGTCGTCGGCGTTGCCCAGAGTCTTATCTGGATGGGCAACAAACGTGCCATGGTGGTGGGTTTCGACCGCCTGCATGCCTCGGCATGCGTCGCCTGCGACAAGTCGTGCGAACATGCCTGTCCGATGCATCTGCAGCCGCGCAGCATCAAGCGCAAGATGTTCACCTGCACCCAGTGCATGCGGTGTGTGCAATCCTGCGAACAGGTGCAGCAGGAGTTGTCGGCCCCTTCGCTGCTGAAGATGGTCGAGAGCGACTGTGCTTTGGATGTCTCCATGCGGGATTTTGGCAACAGGCCGGAGACTCCGCATGACTGCTTCGAGCCGCGTAAAAGGAGTTAACCAATGGAAGAGTTCGTCGGCAAAATCTGGCACCGCTATATCACCGATAAGGCTACTACAGAATATCCTGAAGCCCGCGTTGATCTGGATGAAATCCGCCATGCGGCTGCCATCATGTTTCGCTCGCTGGGCGGGGAGGGGGGGTTGCGCATCGATAATGCTTCCGAACTCGATCATGGCGCGCGCCGCAGCATCCTGCAGCGCATTGCCGGTACCGGCAGTAAGATTCAGCTGGCGTGGCGTGATGAAGAGAGCCTGCGCCTGCCGGGGGTTATCGCACTATTTCCGCACAAAAGTCTCAATCGTGATCTCTACCTATGGCTGGCGGCGCTGGCAACCTCTTCTCAGGCTACAGCCGGAAACGCTAGTGGCGAATGGCTTGCAGATAACTGCAGGGGCACGTTGCAGCTGTTGCAGCGCTGGCCGGGGATGCACAAGCGTTATCAGCGTCTGCTGGATGCACACCTGCAACAGCGTCCTGAGGCCGATGCGTTGCCGAAGGCTGAAAGACTCCGGGAGGAGGCGATAGTTGAGGCGCTGAAGAATCCGGCTCACTATGCGGATGCAGGTCACTCTGCACAGATGCCCGCTGCAGCAAAATATCCACCACAGCCAGTGCCGTTGTGGTTGCATCCCGAGCCGCCTCGAGTTGGAATTGCTTCTGCCGCATCGAGCAATGATCCCGATGACGCAGAGGCGCCGGCCAGCCGTAAAAAAGAGGATCGGCAGCAGAAACGCCGCAAGGCGGAGCGTGTCGATATGCCCGAGGGTAAGGAGGGGCTGCTGGCGTTTCGCCTCGAGAGCTACTTCAGCTGGGCGGAATTCGTCAATGTCGATCGCACCACAGAGGATGATGATGACGATGATGCGCAGCGCACGGCGGATGATATGGATATGATCAGTGTGGCGCGTGACAACAAGCCGACTGCAAGCAAAGTGCGTTTCGATCTGGATCTTCCGGCCGACGAGTATGATGATATCCGTCTCGGCGATGGCATCCCGCTTCCCGAGTGGGATTACAAGCAGCAGCAGCTGGTGAAGGATTACTGCGCCATTCAGCCGATGCTGGCGCGTGAAGCAGAAGCGATTCCGCTGCCACCGAAACTGCGCGCGCAGGCAAGAAAACTGCGCAGTCAGTTTGAGATGCTGCGTCCACAGCGTCACTGGTTCAGTCGTCAGCAGGAGGGGACCGAGCTCGATCTGGACAGCTACCTCAGTCATCTCACAGACCGCAAACTGGGGCGTTTCAACAGCGACGCGGCAGTCTACCGCGAATGCCGCGACTCAAGCCGTGATCTCTCCTGCCTGCTGCTGGCGGATCTCTCGCTGTCGACGGATGCCTACGTCAATGATGAAGAGCGTGTCATCGATACCATTCGTGACTCGCTGTTCCTGTTTTCCGAAGCGCTCTCTGCAACGGGTGATCCCTTCGCCCTCTATGGTTTTTCCTCGCGCAATCGGGATCATGTGCGCTTTAACCTGATCAAGAATTTTAACGAGAGTTACAACGAGCATGTGCGTGGCCGCATCAATGCCATCAAGCCGGGTTTTTACACGCGTATGGGTGCGGCGATTCGCCAGGCTTCGAAAATCCTCGCCTGCCAGCAGGCGGCACAGAAGATTCTATTGATCCTGACAGATGGCAAGCCCAATGACCTGGACAAGTATGAAGGGCGTTATGGCATCGAAGATACCCGCATGGCCATCCTCGAAGCCCAGCAGATGGGACTTCAACCTTTTTGTGTGACAATCGACACCGAGGCCAAGGACTACCTTCCCTACCTCTTCGGCAGCCGCTCCTGGGTGCTGGTGCGCGATGCCGCAGAATTGCCGCGCAAGTTGCCGTTGCTGTATGCCAGGCTGACGCATTGAAGAGCCTCAGGAATTTTTTTATCCACAGATGCACACAGATGAAAAGATGTAATATTGTAAGCCTGTAGCTAGGATTGGTGCAATGCGCTGTCGCTTATTGCACCCTACGGTTTTCTTAAATGGAGAATGAAGGATCCCAATAATATCTGTGTTTATCTGTGTGCATCTGTGGTTGATATCAGGTACTAACGTTTCAACGGCTTGTACCTGATGCGGTGCGGCTGGTCTGCGGCATCGCCGAGGCGGCGTTTGCGATCTGCTTCATAATCCTGGTAGTTGCCTTCGAACCACACCACCTTGCTGTCTCCTTCGAAGGCGAGTATATGGGTGGCAATGCGATCCAGGAACCAGCGGTCGTGCGAGATCACCACTACCGATCCGGGAAATGTCAGGATCGCATCCTCGAGTGCTCGCAGGGTCTCGACATCGAGGTCATTGGTCGGCTCGTCGAGCAGGATCAGATTGCCGCCCCGTTTGAGGAGTTTGGCAAGATGTACGCGGTTTCTCTCTCCACCGGAGAGATCGCCGATGCGTTTCTGCTGGTCGCTGCCGGAAAAATTGAAGCGGCTGACATAGGCGCGTGACGGCATGGAGTAGCTGCCGACTATAATGTTGTCCGATTTGTCCGAGATTTCCTCCCACACGGTTTTATTCGCATCCAGCGCATCACGGCTCTGATCGACGGCGGCAATCTCCACAGTTTCGCCGATACGCAGCTCACCGCTGTCCGCCTGCTCTTCTCCGGTAATCATGCGAAACAGGGTGGTCTTGCCGGCGCCATTGGGACCAATGATGCCGACGATGCCGCCACGCGGCAGGTTGAACTCGACGTTGTCGAACAGCAGGCGGTCACCATATCCCTTGCTGAGTCCATTCGCTTCGACGACGAGATCACCGAGACGCTTGTCACCGGGCGGAATGTAGATCTCGTTGGTTTCGTTGCGCTTCTGGAACGACTGTGACTGCAGTTCATCGAAACGCTGCAGGCGAGCTTTGCTCTTGGCCTGACGTCCCTTGGGGTTGGTGCGCACCCACTCGAGCTCTTTTTTCATCGTCTTGGCGCGGGCTAACTCCCCCTTCTCCTCCTGTTCGAGGCGCTCCTCTTTCTGCTCCAGCCAGGAGGTGTAGTTGCCCTCCCAGGGGATGCCGTGGCCGCGGTCGAGTTCCAGTATCCATCCGGCGACGTTATCCAGAAAATAGCGGTCGTGGGTAACAGCCACCACGGTACCGCTGTAGTCGTGTAAAAAATGCTCCAGCCAGGCGATCGATTCCGCATCGAGGTGGTTGGTCGGCTCGTCCAGCAGCAGCATATCCGGGTGTGAGAGCAGCAGGCGGCACAGCGCCACCCGGCGTCGTTCGCCACCGGAGAGCTTGGTCACATCTGCATCCCAGGGAGGCAGCCGCAATGCATCCGCGGCAATCTCGAGCTGGCGTTCCATGTCGTGTCCATCGGCTGCCTGCACCATATTCTCAAGCTCTGCCTGGCGTTTTGCGAGTGCGTCAAAATCGGCATCCGGCTCTGCATAGGCGGCGTAAACCTGGTCCAGCTCCTGCATCGCCTTCTTGAGATTTCCCAGCCCCTCTTCAACATTGCCGCGCACATCCTTGTCAGGATCAAGTTGCGGCTCCTGCGGCAGATAACCGACCTTGATGCCGGGTTGAGGCCGCGCTTCACCCTCTATCTCCGTATCGATGCCGGCCATGATGCGCAGCAGCGTCGATTTACCGGAGCCGTTGAGACCCAGCACGCCAATCTTTGCGCCGGGATAGAAGGAGAGGGAGATGTCACGCAGGATCTGCCGTTTGGGAGGGACGACCTTGCCGACGCGATTCATGGTGTAGATATACTGGGCCATAATAATATTCGGTTCTATTTTAATGGTGCGGGCAGACCGCAAAATTTTGAGAGAGTAACCAGCAATTCTAAATGAAGAGAGATGTTCACCACGAAGGACACGAAGAGCACGAAGGCATTTTTGTGATCAGTTGATTCTTCGTGGTCTTTGTGTGCTTCGTGGTAAAAGTCTTATAAGATATCAGCACGCTATTAGTATATTGAGAATTGTCCAGAGAGTAACCAAGTGAGGGATTGTACCTTTTTCACACTTAAAAGAGGCTACTTTATGAGTAACTGGTTACAATGAGATCTATTTTTTGCATATCGTAATATAGGCAGCCAATATGACGTACCTCAAACATCTCTTTCCCAAATCAAGTGCTGGATTGGTGGCATAGATGGCTGCTCTTTTTTCTGATGAGAGACTGCTTGAGCGTGCGCGTGAAGCCTTTGCATATTTCGGTGAATTACTCGATGCCGGGTTTTCACTGCGGCTGTGGGATGGCTCGGTCGTGCCGCTTGGTGCGCATGCAGATCCGCATATTCAGCTGAGCATCAGCGGGCGCGGCGTTATCTCCTCGGTGATGCGGCGTCCAAATCTTGAAACCCTGCTACGTCTGTATGCCGCCGGTCATATCGATGTGCAGGGCGCCAATCTCTATGAATTCATGGCTATTGCAAGCGTGAAAGGTAAACACAAAAGGCTTGGCGAACTCAGCAAGGGGCGGCTGCTGGGACTGCTGTGGCCTTTTCTGCTGGCGCCGGGAGAGAAGGCGGAAGTTGCGCATGAATATGCCGACGATGCAGTCGGTCGTGTCCAAGCAAAGCGCAGCAACAAAGATTTTATCCAGTTTCATTACGATATCAGCAACGAGTTTTACGCGCTGTTTCTCGATCCCGAGATGCTCTACTCCTGCGGTTATTTCAAAACCCGGGAAACCCCGCTGGCGCAGGCACAACAGGATAAGCTGGACATGATCTGCCGCAAGCTGCGGCTAAAACCCGGTGACAAGTTCCTCGATATCGGCTGCGGCTGGGGAGGTCTGGTGTGCCATGCCGCCCGTCATTACGGTGTCAAAGCTCATGGCGTCACCCTCTCTCAGACACAGCATGATTTTGCCCAGGAGAAGATCAGGAGACTCGGGCTGGAGGATAGCGTCACGGTTGAGCTGCGCGATTATGAAACCCTGACAGGCAGCTACGACAAGATCTCCAGCGTCGGCATGTTCGAGCATGTCGGCATCAGCAACATGCCGAAATATTTTGGCAAGATTCGCTCGCTGCTGCGTGACCGTGGCATTCTCATGAATCATGGCATTTCCCGCACTGCCAAGAAGAGCAAACGTGCGGTGCGCAAGATCAGGCCGGAGCGCAAGTTATTGCTGAAATACATCTTTCCCGGTTCGGAACTGGACAACGTCGGCCACACGGTTGATCTGCTGCAGATGTCCGGTTTCGAGATGCATGATGTCGAGGGACTGCGCGAGCACTACGGTCTGACCTGCAAGGCCTGGCACGATGCCCTGCTGATCAATCGTGACGAGGCGATCCGGCTTGTCGGCCTGGAAAAATACCGTATGTGGATCATCTATCTTGCCGGTGTTGCCACCGGTTTCAGCGTCGGCTCGATGCACATTTTCCAGGTGGTGGCCTCCAGGCACGCCTCGAAAGGCCCTTCCGAGCTGCCGCTCACGCGGGATGATCTCTATGTATCATAATGAAGTAAATTTCCAATAAATCCGTGAATCGTTCGAGTCTGCGCAGGGTTGGGATCAGCCTTTCAGGGACGCGTGAATACGTCCCTGGTCGCTTCCGGCATCCTGCCTCTGGCGACATTAATACATCCATGTATGTCATAAGCTCTGATAAAACATCCCTGTTTTATACAGCCCTGAAAAGCAGACTCCCAACCCTGCTTCCTTGCAAGGGGTTATTGAGCTGCCCACAGTGTTAGGATAGATGTTGGACCGTTTTATGGACAACGACTTACTACCATGAACCGTGAGCGCCTATGGCAACTCTACAAGCAAAGCATTCAGATAAGCCGACGATGATCTCCCTGGTCGACAAGGCTCCGCCGATCACAAAAGCATACGATACCAGCACCCCCGCTTTTCAGGACTACCTGGAAGAGGTCATTACCTGGTTCGATAGAGAGGAGGGCGATTATGCCTCCATTGATGCTGAAACGCGTACACTGCTCCCGGCTGGAACAGCGCTGGGTTTCTGCATTGCTCTGAAGATTGCCGAGTCCTATCGGAGAACAGCAGTGGCAACAGATCGAGCGAACCCCTCCACAGAGGCTTGAGGATATGATTAAGTTTGAATAATCAATTCCACCACTGCCTTGGAGCCGAAGTAGGCGAGTCCCAGTACTACAAAACCGATGAGTGTCCATCGTAATGCGATGCGTCCGCGCCAGCCGTAGCGGTAGCGCCCCCATATCAGGATCGCAAAGAGTACCCAGGCTATCGTGGAGAGGATGGTTTTGTGCACCAGGTGCTGGGCGAACATGTCATGCAAGTAAAGAAATCCGCTGGCAAGTGAGATCGTCAACAGGATCATTCCGGCAACGATAAATTCAAACAGCAGGCTCTCCATTGTCTGTAGCGGCGGCAGGGCTCTAATGAAACCGCCGGGTTTGCGGTTGTGCAGGTTTTTGTCCTGAATCCAAAGCAGAACAGCCTGCACGCTGGCGATAGCGAACAGGCTCCAGGCGAGCAGGGAAGTGATGACATGCACACCCAGAGGCCAGCCGGAGGAGGCGTTGAGCAGACGTGTTGAATCAGTTGCAAAGATGCAGCAGGCAGCTACGGCCAGTGCTATTGGAGGAAACAGAAAAACGGTGAGATTTTCAGCGGGTTTGGTCAGTGAGGAGAGCATGATGACCAGGGCGATCATCCAGCCTGCAAGGCTCAATGCCTGAAAAAAAGCGAGATTGAGCCCATCTTCCGCCACAATCGTCTGGTAGAGAATCAGAGCATGCAGCAACAGTGCAGAAAAGCCGATCTGGATGACGATCGAGCGTGTCAGACGTGGCAGTATCTCCGGCCGGAAGAGGCGTATGGCGGCCATTGCAGCAGCTGCGAGATAGAGAGTGATCGTTAAAATCGGGATTAACTGTTTCATTCGCAGAATGATCTCATAGTCAGGTATACTTTGACCAAATTTAATTTCTCACACTCCTGAATAAAAACCATGTTTAGTAATCTCAGTAAACGTCTGGGTGATTCACTCGACCGGGTGCGTGGTCGTGGACGTCTCACCGATCAAAATATCAAGGATACCCTGCGGGATATTCGCATGGCGCTGCTGGAGGCCGATGTGGCTTTGCCGGTGGTGCGTGAGTTCATCGACTCCATCCGTGAAAAAGCGACTGGAGAGGCCGTACTCAAGAGTCTCACGCCGGGACAGGTGCTGGTCAAAATTGTCAATGACGAGCTCGTTCGCGTCATGGGTGAGGCCAACGAAAGTCTCAATCTTGCAGCCCAGCCTCCTGCAGTGATCCTCATGGCAGGCCTGCAGGGCTCGGGCAAGACCACCAGTGTCGCCAAGCTTTCACGCTTTCTCAAGGAGCAGAAGAAAAAAGTGATGGTGGTCAGTTGCGATGTCTATCGTCCGGCCGCCATCGAACAGCTGCAGACCCTCGCCAAAGAGGTGGATGCTGAATTCTTCCCCAGTAGTGCAAAGCAAAAACCCGCCTCCATCGCCAAATCAGCGCTGAAAGCAGCAAAAAAAGGCTATTTCGATGTGCTGATTGTCGATACCGCCGGCCGGCTGCATATCGATGCCGAGATGATGGGTGAGATTCAGCAACTGCACAAGGTGTTGACCCCCGTCGAAACGCTGTTTGTCGTAGACAGCATGACCGGCCAGGATGCAGCCAACACAGCGAAAGCATTTGATGAAGCATTACCGCTGACCGGCGTGATTCTCACCAAGGCGGATGGTGACTCTCGCGGTGGCGCCGCACTCTCTATCCGGCATATCACCGGCAAGCCAATCAAGTTTCTCGGTATTGGTGAAAAAGTCGACGCTCTCGAACCTTTTTATCCTGATCGGCTGGCATCAAGAATCCTCGGTATGGGGGATGTGCTGTCGCTGGTGGAAGAGGTATCGCGCAAAGTTGATCATAAAAAGGCGCAACAGCTGGCAACCAAGGTCGCCAGGGGCAAAGGATTCACCCTTGCAGATTATCGTGAACAAATGCAGCAGATGGCGAAAATGGGCGGCATCAGCAGCATGCTGGAGAAACTGCCCGGTATGAATAAAATCCCGGCTGCGGTCAAGAACCAGGTCAATGACAAGGAGGTCGCCCGCACCATTGCCATCGTCAACTCGATGACACCGCAGGAACGTGAGTTTCCTGCCGTGATCAAGGCTTCGCGGAGAAAACGCATAGCCGCCGGTTCCGGTGTAATGGTTCAGGATGTCAACAAGCTGCTGAAGCAGTTCGCACAGATGCAGCGGATGATGAAAAAGATGAAAGGCAAGGGCATGATGAACATGATGCGCGGTATGAAGGGGGGCGGTGGTTTCCCGCCAGGCGGTATGCCTCCGGGTGGAATGCCCCCCGGAGGTTTCCCTCCCGGCGGCGGTTTTCCGATGTAGCTGAAAAAATTGGCCTCTGTCGCGGTCAGATGACTGCTCCCACAGTTTTATGTTGCACCAGATGTAGGAGCGGCCTTCTGGCCGCGAGAGGCTGATAAGTTGCCTCGATTCATTCATTCAGCTGTCGAATAGGGTTTCCAGCTCTATTTATGGCACAATGAACAAGTTTATTCAACGGAGGCAAAATCAATGCGAATTATACTACTGGGCGGCCCTGGCGCAGGAAAAGGCACACAGGCCAACTTTATCAAAGAGCGCTACAACATTCCTCAAATTTCGACGGGTGATATGCTCAGAGCACATGTCAAATCCGGCTCTGATCTGGGTGTTGCCGCCAAAAAAATCATGGATGAGGGTGGTCTCGTCTCTGATGAGATCATCATGGGTATGGTCAGGGAGCGTATCATTGAAAATGATTGTAAAAACGGTTTTCTGTTCGACGGTTTTCCACGTACCATTCCCCAGGCGGAGGCGCTGAAAGCAGCCGCTGTCGAGCTCGATGCCGTGGTCGAAATCGATGTCCCGGATGACGAGATCATCAAGCGTATGTCGGGCCGCCGGGTACATCTGGCGTCAGGCCGCACCTACCATGTGGTCTTCAATCCACCAAAAGTGGAAGGCAAGGATGATGACACCGGCGAAGATCTGATCCAGCGTGATGATGACCAGGAGGAGACTGTGCGTAATCGTCTCTCGATCTATCACGAACAGACCGAGCCGCTGGCGAAATTCTATGGCGACCTGGCTGACAAGGGCGAGATGAAATACCATAAAGTTTCCGGTGTTGGTGGTGTCGAAGATATCCGCGACCAGATTTTCTCAGCTCTGGGATAGGAAGGTTTTAGGAAGGTTTTAAGTTTTAAGTTTTAGGTGTTTTATTTCTCTGTTTTTTCGATAAAGCCGCTGAATTCAAAACTTCTGATCAACCGAGCAGATCCATCGAGGCGCGCGACAGCTTGTTGTAGACATCCATGCCATCGCTGTCCATGACCTGGTCGATAACCCAGCGGTTCTCATGTGAATCGCCCATCAACTGCTGGATCTCATAGCCCAGATGGCGCATAAAGGGGTAGGAGGGGCCTTCATCCGTGAAGTTGAACTCCGCATACTCGGCGCCACGCTGGTTCATGGTGACGATAAAAGCCTGAATATAGTCACCGGCGCCAAAGATATCCGTCATGTTGTCCTGCAGGTGCGTTGCCATTCCTCTGGCCGTAGCGAGGACCAGTTTTTTGCGTATTTCATCATCCATCTGCAGACGCTCAGTGATGATGCGGTCGATGATTGCCAGCTGGAAGATCAGATATTCCGCCATCACGCCAAAGCGCTGCTCATCTGTCTCATAGACAAAATCTTCACCATGCAGATTGATTGCCTTCTCTTTGGCGATATTCCAGGCATTGAATGCCAGGGCGCTCGCAATCTCATCGATCGAGCGGTCAGCTTCATCATCATGCCAGTGCGCTTTTATTCTGAGAACCATGAGTCACCGTCGTAAATAGAAATGCAATAACAAAGCATTTTACTGTGAAATTCAACGAAGTTCGACAACAGAATGAATTTTAACCACAGATCATGATCGATGATGAACTGAACTCACACTTTCTGACTATTTTTCCAGGGTCAATGCTGCGAATCGTTGCAGCAGCATTCGACCATAGGGATAGTCTCTCACTTGGCGGGTCAGTGCGTCGACATCTATGCCACGCTCCACTAAAACAGGCCGGTAGTAATCGAGATAGCCTTGCGCAACCTCTGCAGTGAACTCCGGATGGAACTGTAATCCCCAAACCTTCGCACCAAAGCGAAAGGCGTGATTGGGATCCATTGCGGAGCTGGCCAGATGGACGGCTCCCGGTGGTATTCTCAGTACGGACTGACGGTGGCTGACATGGGAGGGGATGATCATAGGCATTTCCGCAAATAGTGCATCAGTGGCTGAATGCGGCTGCAGATGAATATCGACACTGCCGACTTCGATGCCATTTGGATTATCTGCAACCCTGCCGTCCAGCGCTGAGGCCAGCAGTTGATGTCCGAAGCATATGCCCAGAAAGGGGATGCCTGATGCAACAGCCTGGCGGATCCATTTTTCTGCGCGTTTCATCCAGGCATGGTTGTCGGTGATCATGGCATTGGAGCCGCTGATAATGACGGCGGAAAATTGCCTGTAGCCGGGCAGGCGCTGATCTTCGTGCGGTTCGATCGTTGTGATTTTTACCTTGCCGGCAATGCCCATGCCATCGGCAATCCATTCGGAAAAATCTCCCTCGACTTTGGACAGCGACGCCAACTTGCTTCCCGCCTGAATGATCAGCACCTTTTTCATGGATTGAAACCTCCGGATTTGAGCCACTGAAGCTCTTCGTTGGTGTTCTTTCTGTTCAGGATTTGATTGCGATGCGGGAAGCGCCCGAAACGTGCAATGATATCGCGATGATGCTTTGCCCAGCGCAGGTTATTCGTCATTGCTGCGGCTTCGAGCAGTGCAACGGAGCGATTCTGATCGGACAACTCTTCACTGTGCATGAATGGCATGTAGAGAAAATGTTTGTGTCTGTTATCGAGTGGCCGATCAAAGTCTTTTTCAATCGCCCTGTGTGCAACATCCCTGGAAGCCTGTTCGGTCATAAAGCTTTGCGGCTGATCACGAAATATATTCAACGGGAGTTGATCCAGCAGGATCACCAGCGCCAGTGAACCTTGAGGCGTCTGTTCCCAGGATGATAACTCACCGTCCCGTCCCTGTTGCCACAGTGGTTCAAATTTGTGTCTGATTTCGCGGTCGAATGATTTTGTCGAACGGAACCACAACGCCTCGGCCTCATCGCTGAACCAGAAATCCAGAATAGTGTTCGCGCTCAGCATCTACAGCTGTGCTTCGATCGGCAGCATCCGCAGCAAAGCGACACCGGCCTTGCGCAACGGTCCAACATTGGGTTCCCTGGTATAGGTGTGCATTTTGCCATCCTTGATACCATGCCAGATGATTTGTTCGCCGCCATTGCTGTGTTGTTGTAGTTCCAGGCGGAATGCGACCTTGTCGATGTTTTGATCAAACCACTCACTCATGTCGTTGGCGATTGGCGGTGATGACATGATCATACCGATTTCTGAATTTTCCGTGTGCGATCGCGGGTCAAGGTTGAATGATCCGATAAACACCTTGTTGCGGTCGAAGATAAAGGATTTTGCATGCAGGCTGGCCTTGGATGAGCCACCCGGGCCTTTTTTCTCCTTGCGCTGCTCTTTGGTGAGCGTGTTGTTCATCTCATAGAGTTCGATACCGGCCCGCAACAGTCTCCTGCGATAGCGTGAGTAGCCGGCATGGACTGCGGTGACATCGGTCGAAGCCAGCGAATTGGTGAGAATCCTGATGCGCACTCCGCGTTTGCTCAAGTTGATTAGCCCCTCGGCGCCGGCTCTTCCCGGCACAAAATAGGGGGAGAAGATGATCAGCTCCTGTTTGGTGTTTTTAAAGAAGAGGCCGAGATCTGCGGAGAGAAACAGATGGGTTTCGTTGCGGTCAGCGATGAATTTGTCTGGATTGTCAGCGACAATAACGGCATCCCCCCAGATAAATCTGACCTCTCCGTCTCTGTAGCTCCTTGCCACCTTCGAGTGACTCAGGGCTTTCACATAATCGGAGTTCTGCTGGCGGGCAATGAAGTCATCGATGCTTTCGCGTGCATGTCTGACATCCTGGTCTGACGGTTGTGAAGAGGAGAGTATGGATGCCGGATAGGCCAGTTGATGATTCCAGTAGAGATCAAATGACTCTGATATCTCATTGACCACCGGGCCGATAGTCAGGACATCGAGATCACTGAAAGCAAGGTCAGGATCGGCATCGAAATATTCGTTGCCGATGTTGCGCCCACCGAGAATGCCGGCCTGGTTGTCGACAGTGAAAGATTTGTTGTGCATACGCCGGGTGACCGATCCAAAGCGGGTAATAAACTGCAGATTCCGCCCCATATTTCGGCTGAAGGGATTGAAGATACGCACCTCGATATTCGAATGCGCATTCAGTGTGGATACCTTGAAGGCGCGGCCCTGAAGGCCGATATCATCGACCAGTAGTCTGATCCGGACTCCGCGGTCTGCTGCTTTGAGCAGTTCATGAACAAACAGGTTACCCACCAGATCATCGTGAATCATGTAATACTGAACGTCGATGCTGTGCTCGGCGCCCCGAGCGAGGATGGTGCGTGCGACATAGGCATCGAGGCCGTCGTCCAACAACAGAAAACCTGATTTTCCGGGATGGGCGTGTTTCTCATGCAGTTGTGCCATTCCATAGCTGGTGTTTTGCGTGTCTGTATAGGCAAAGGATTCACTGCGATGACTGTTGTCTGGCAGGGAGGCGCAACTGCTGAGTAACAGGAGTAGAGAGAGCCCGGCAAGACGATAAAAGACAGGGATGTCGGTTAGCATAGACGTCGAGATGTCATATATAGGAGATGCCAGGGAATTATAGAGGTAAATGATTGCATTTCACAGTCAAGCCTGGCGTCCATGGCTCAATGAAGGTGATTTGCACGGGAAAAAGTCCGTTTGAGTTGTACCTCCATCTATTTCAGAGTATTTTACCGGGTAATAGGAGGTTGTTTATGATTGAAACTCTTGTTCAGACCGTCCAGTATAACTGTAATATTGCCGATGCACGCCATGGCGGTGAGTACGGCATGTGCACCTACCTGATGAAAATGCGTGACTTTTATCGCTGGGAGCAGCGTCTTGACTTCAATGAGATGTTGCCGAAGGAGGCGCTCGGTGACTGGCTGGCCGAGCGTGAAAGCAGTTGGCTCGACCTCGAGGAGGCAGACTTTTTGCCATTGGTGATTTGCGGTGAAACAGTGGATCCATTTGCCGATGAAAGGGTCAATGCGCTGTTGCAGCCGCATGGTCTGGTCTACAGCGCCGGGCTGGAAGGTTCTGCCAGGGCCCATTTTTATCTGGCTGAACTCGAGAGTGAAGAGCGGCAAGCTGATGGTTTGACGCTGCGTGTCAGCGGTAGGGAGCTGGCGCGTGGACTCAGTGCTCCGGCAGCGATGACGCGTGAAAACAGCATCTACCTGCGCCGGGAGGCATTGTGCTGCCAGTTGTGGGAGCGCTACGAGATATGGCGCTGGAGTTCAGCGAAAAATGCATTGGCCAAAGCCTATGCCTGTTATGACATGCAGGGTGATGTCGAAGCCGCCTTGTCACTCATGGCTGACAGGGAGCTGCAAACAGTACGGCAGCATGAGATGGGTGAATACCTGGCGGGATTGATTGTTGGCGATGACTGGAACCGGATGCTGATGGAAATTGCACATACGCCAGCTGAATTGATGGCACGGGCGGTGCGTGACCATCTTGCCGACTGCACCACAACATTGCCATATTTGCTGAACAACCGGCGCAACGACTCCATACACCTCTTTATCGGCAGTCTCTCCGGCATGCGCAAACAGATATTCCCCTCATTACAGGGTGCCTACGAGAGATGGGCTGGTAGTGGCGACTGTGATGAATTGTTGCAACTGGCGCAACAGGGAGAGCAGCACTGGCATCGTGTCGCTTTGCAGTTGCGTGATTGTTACCGTCAGGACAAAGGCGACTGTGCGGCTCAAATCGTACACATCGTTGAGCAGAATTATCTATGACAGCACCTGGCGATTTGAAACTATTGGCGATTTACGAGATGGGCGGTTATCCCAACTTCCTGCCCCTGTATCACTCACTCGGGTTTTCGGTGCAGGTGGTGAACTCGATACGCAAGGCGCGCTCGCTGCTGAAAAAGGAGATCCCTGACGTCATCGTTGCCGAGTATAATTTTCAGAGCCAGTTCAGAGATCGCAGCTCGAATCTGGAGACACTGATGGCAATCCTGGAGAAATATGGAGAGACAAAAGTGATTGCCTTTTATGACAGCGAGACCGGACACAAACTGGCGCTGTTTCAGCAAACTTTTCCTCTCTTTGCAACTCTCCCGTATCCTGTCAATGAGAAGCAGTTGCAAGATGCACTCCAGTCAGTTGTCGCTTCGGACTTCCAGGCTACCTGATTCGGCAGTTTACAGGTAAACTTGTCCGCTATTTATTTCCTACTTGGTATTTCACACATGAGCGAGATCAAACTCTCACCACAACTTTTTGATGATGTACAACAGGCTGTGATTCAACATGATGCAGAAGCGAGCGAGGATGTTGGCTTGCTGCTGCAGTATCTTGGCGCAGTGACCGGCTATCTGCTGGGCAGTCAACAATTTGAACGTGCTCACAAAGATGCTTTTTTAGAGGAGTTAAGTGGCTTTATGCAGCATGTCATGGACGACACGGATAAAAAAATGCAGCCCCCTCCACCACCCGCGGGTGATGCCATGGGCTATTGGAAACCACCGGCAAAAGGATAGGCGCCGATGTCGCGTGTAACACAGCTGCTCAAACAGGGCGGTGTTCTGCAGCAAGCTATCGATGGCTTTCGCTTTCGCCCGCAGCAACTCGCCATGGCGGAGGCTGTCAGCGAGACGCTGGAAGAGGGTGGCGTGCTCGTGTGTGAAGCAGGCACGGGAACCGGCAAGACATTTGCATACCTGATTCCGGCGCTGCTCTCGGGGCGCAAGGTGGTGATCTCCACCGGCACCAAAAATCTGCAGGACCAGCTTTACAAGCGTGATCTTCCCGGTATCAGAGAACTGGTCGGCAAACCGCTGAAGACGGCATTGCTGAAGGGCAGGGCAAATTATCTGTGCCTGCAGCGTATGGACAGTGCGACCTTTGATCGTCGCGCCGCCTCCCCGGCAATGGTGTCGATGCTTGAAGATGTGCGCAGGTGGGCGGGGCAGACGCAGCAGGGTGATATTGCCGAGTTGAGCGGTATTGCGGAGGGTTCTGCAGTGTGGCCGCTGGTGACCTCGACGATCGACAACTGCCTCGGCCAGGATTGTCCTGACTATGATGGCTGTTATCTGTTCGCAGCCAGGCGCAATGCCCAGGAGGCTGATCTGGTGGTCATCAACCACTATTTGCTGTGTGCTGATTTTGCACTGAAGCAGGAGGGTTTTGGTGAACTGTTGCCGATGGCGGATGCGTACATTATCGATGAAGCGCACCAGTTGCCGGAGATTGCAAACCAGTTCTTCGGCATCAGTTTCAGTGATCGCCAGCTGCATGAATTAACGCGCGATATGCGTATTGCCTACCGGCAGATCAAGATGAAGCAGCTCGGACTGATCGATTGTGCGGATGCCGTTGACAAGAGCAGCCGCGATTTTCGGCTGCTGTTTGGTATGGATGAACGCCGCGGTACCTGGAGTGAACTGCTGTGCGACGAGAAATATCTGCCGGCCCTGGATTGCACCATGGAGAGACTCGGTGAGCTGATTGCTGCTTTGAAACTCGTCGAGGGGAGTGACAAGGCGCTGGACAGCTGCCTCTCCAGAGCAAAGGAGCTGGCGGCTGTGCTCAAACGCATCGTCAATCAGGAAGATGCCGATGATAGCATCCGCTGGTTTGAGATCACCCGTCTCGGTTACAGGCTCTCGCAAACCCCGTTGCAGATTGCAGATGCTTTTCAGGAACAGATGCACGCGCATGCTCCAGCCTGGATATTCACCTCTGCAACCCTGGCTGTTGGTGATGATTTCACCCATTTTATGCGTCAACTCGGGCTGCATGACGATAGCCGCACTGAAAAGTGGAAAAGCCCGTTCGATTTCCAGCAACAGGCGATGTGGTATGTGCCCAGGGACCTTGTCGAACCCCGCGAACCGGGGTTTGTGCAGTGTGTCGTGGATGCAGCACTGCCGGTTATTGAGGCCAGTGGCGGACGCACTTTCCTGCTGTTTACCAGTTACCGCGCACTCAATGAGGCGGCTGAATTACTCGAACAACAGTTGGAATATCCGCTGCTGATCCAGGGGAGCAAGCCTAAGAATGAGTTGCTCGAAGAGTTTCGTCAGGCGGGCGATGCGGTGTTACTGGGTACCGGCAGCTTCTGGGAGGGTGTTGATGTGCAGGGTGCGGCGTTGTCGGTGGTGATCATCGACAAGCTTCCATTTGCCGCACCCGGAGATCCGTTGCTGCAGGCGCGGCTCGAGGCACTCAAGAAACAGGGGCGCAATCCCTTTATGGAGCACCAGGTGCCCCAGGCTGTGATTGCCCTGAAGCAGGGTGCGGGAAGGCTGATTCGTGGTGAGAATGATACCGGCGTGCTGATGATTTGTGATTCGCGGCTGTTGAGCAAGCCCTACGGAAAAGTGTTTATTGACGCCATGCCTCCCTTCTACCGCAGCAGGGAGTTGGCGGATATCACCGATTTTATCGAGCGTACTCATGCATCTGCTGGCGATTGAAACCTCCGAAGTTGCCTGCTCCGCTGCAATCTGGAGCGATGGCAATGTCATGGAGAGGTATCGTGAACAACCACGGGGCCACAGTGAACTGCTGCTGCCGATGATCGACTCCTTGATATCCGAGAGCGGCATCAGCAAACTGCAGCTCGACGCCATCGCCTTTGGCCGCGGCCCGGGCTCCTTTACCGGTGTGCGCATTGCCGCCGCCGTGACCCAGGGTATCAGCTTCGGACTCGATATTCCTGTTGTTCCAGTCTCCTCTCTGCAGGCGCTGGCACAGGGAGTCTATCGCTCGACCACTCATCAGCAGGTTGCCGCAGCCTTCGATGCGCGTATGCATGAAGTCTACTGGGCGCTGTGTTCCGCTGATGCTGACGGGGTGATGCAGTTGCAGGGCAAAGAGATGGTGTGTGCTCCCGGGCAGGTGAGTCAACCGCAGCAGGAGGGCTGGGTCGGCGCCGGAAGCGGTTGGGACGCCTATGCGGAGGCGCTCTCGGAACGTCTGTCACCCTGGCTCGAGCAGCAGATTCCGCATCTCTACTGTCATGCGCAGGATGTCGCCTTTATCGCCGCCCATGCACTCTCACAGGGTGATGCCTCAGTGATAGCTGCACAAGCGCTGCCGCTCTATCTGAGAAACAACGTGGCTAAAAAAAGTTTGCACTCTTCAGTTTGCAGCAAACCGACTAGTGATCCTTGAGAGACCAACATGTTTACAAATGAGTCAAGTTTTAAAGAAATCTCTCGCCAAGATCGCAAAGGTTTTTCTTGGCGAACTTTGCGTCTTCGCCTGCAGGGATGCAGGTGAGGGGCGTGAGCAGGACGAGGAAGCTTTGCGAGAGAAATATTTTTTTCATGCATTGTCAGTCTGAAACTTTGTCTCGCTAGACTTTTGCCAACTGCCAATGTTGGCTATAGCTTGTGATTCGTCAGGGGGTATCCCCTCTCCTGGTAATAGCGGTAGTGATCACGGCTCACCTGCTTGTGCGCAGGATCCTTGTCGACGATTTCGACGAGGCGTTCAAAACGGCTGAAAAAGGGCGGGATCTCTGTTGCAAGGTTGATGAGAACATCGCACTCTTCAGCGGCATCACCGCCCCAGCCGATAATCACCGGGGTGGTCTTCATGTCGGCCCGGGGCAGCAGTTCATGCGGAATGAAACTCTGATCACGAAATGTCCACAGCAGCTGGTTCATGTGCATGGCCTCCTGCTCTGAACTGGTCTGGATCATGACGCGGTGCTTTTTATGCCAGGCCTTCTCCGTGATTCTGCAACTGAGAAAAAAGCGGTCATGGTGCGTATTTTGATTCAGTATATAGAAATCGATCCGGGTCATGGGCAGAGTTTAGGGATGAGGCAGAAATTAAAGCACCAAGATGTGCAGGATTTTTGTTTGTGGTTTTTGTCGCCACGTCGGGCGCATAGTGAACTATGAAACCAGAGTGACGGCGAAAAGCACGGACAAAAAGGCAAGCGAGATTGGTGTTTTAATAAATGCCTCATCCCGTAGCCTTATTCAGCAGATAGTTGAGCAGCAGCGGTACGGGGCGGCCTGTGGCGCCCTTGTGCTTGCCTGACTGCCATGCTGTTCCGGCGATATCAAGATGCGCCCAGGTGTATTCCTCGGTGAAGCGTGAGAGGAAGCATCCGGCCGTGATGGAGCCTGCGGCTGGCCCCCCGATATTGGCGATATCGGCAAAATTGCTCTCCAGCTGCTTGTGATACTCATCACCCAGCGGCAACTGCCAGGCCTTGTCACCCGCCTGGTTTCCTGCCGCTATCAATGCATCGGCAAGTTTCTGGTTATTAGCCATCAGTCCGGAGGTGTGATGGCCCAGGGCAACGATGCATGCTCCTGTCAGGGTTGCAATATCGATCACCACGTCAGGCTTGTAACGCTCTGCATAAGTGAGGGCGTCGCACAGGATCAGTCGTCCTTCGGCATCGGTATTCAGCACCTCGATGGTCAGGCCGGCCATGGAGGTGACGATATCCCCCGGTTTGTTGGCGTCGCCGTCGGGCATGTTTTCAGATGATGGAATGATGCCAACGACATTCAACGGCAGCTTGAGCTCTGCACAGGCCTGCAAGGCGCCGAATACACTTGCGCTGCCGCACATGTCATATTTCATCTCGTCCATTTTCCCAGGGGGCTTCAGAGAGATCCCGCCGGCATCGAATGTGAGTCCCTTACCGACCAGGACCACCGGCTGCTGATCTTTATTTCCACCCTTGTATTCCATGACGATGAGTTTTGCGGCCTGGCGGCTGCCTCTTGAGACTGACAGCAGTGCACCCATCTTGAGCTTTTGCATCTCCTTCTCATTGAGGATCTTACTGCTGAATTTTGTATATTTGCGCGCCATTTTTTGCGCCTTTGCTGCAAGATAGGTTGGCGTGCAGATGTTGCCGGGAAGATTGGAGAGGTCGCGCGCCAGTTTCATGCCGTCGGCAATCGCCCTGCCATGAGCCACTGCATTTTTTGCACACTGGTTATCGATGCCGGCCGTAATGAGTGTGATTTTATCGACAGGCGTCTGTTTCGAGGGTTTGCTTTTACATTCATCGAAGCGGTAAATGCTGTTTTCCGCATACAGCGCAGTTTCCCGTATCAGCGAATAGTGCATTTCAGCAGTCGTCTCTTCGAATGGAAAAGTGATTGCCGCATTGGTGCAATGTTCCTGCTGAAGACGTTTCATGACCGCTTCTATCACCTTCCTGGCTGTTTTCCCGTCGATCTCTTTTTTCTTGCCGATGCCAACGAGCATCACTCGCAAGGCCTTGATTCCAGGAAGGTTGTAAAAAACTGTCGTCGCTCCGATTTCACCTTTGAAAGCGCTTTTTGTGGCGAGTTGATGCAGTACACCGTCGCTGGCCGTATTGATTTCAGCAGCGATGCTGGTGAGGCGGTTGTGTTTCAGCATCGGTACGACCAGGCAGTTGCCCGGGAGTTTGACTGGAGAGCCTCTTTTTATCTCTATTTTCATGTTGAATGCCTGCTGCTGTGAGCTGTTCTGTTAGTATGTAGCTTCTCAATACATCCGTACTGTACCAAATTCTCCTACCGGAAACAGAAGGCATGTTGAATTTGCCAATACTTGATCGCTACATCAGCTCTGAAATACAGCGGATTTTTATCGTTATTCTGACGATTCTGGTGTTGATTCTGGTAGGTGGAACACTGGTGCAGATGCTGCGCCTGGCCGCCGGCGGTTCCATCCCCCCCGAAAAAATCATGACACTGGCGAGCCTCGAGGCGCTGCGCCTCAGCGGACGACTCATCCCGGCAGCTTTTTTCTTTGCAACTGTGATGGCGCTGGGGCGTATGTATCAGGACCAGGAGATGACGGTTCTGCAGTCCAGCGGCGTCGGTCCACTGCGTATCATACGCATCGTAGCAGTCGCTGCACTACCCATGGTGCTGGTTTCCGCCTGGCTGGTGCTGTGGCTCTATCCGGTTGCCGGTAGGGTGTCGGATGAGCTCAAAATGCAGCATCAGGATGCAGTATTGCTGTCGGCAATCGGCGCCGGGCGTTTTTACGAGGCCAGGGGAGGAGAGTTGGTCTTTTATGCTGAAACTGTCGATGCGGCTTCTTCAACACTGGAGAATATCTTTATCCAGATTCGACTGAAGAACGAGGTTATCCTGATCACCTCTGACAAGGGACATCACTTCCTGAATGAAACAACCAACCGCAGACAGGTGGTGCTCGAGAATGGCAATGAATATGTAGGTTTTCCGGGGTCTGAAACTTTCTCAACCATACATTTTGATGAGTATGCAATCGAGATTAATGCAACTCCAGGTGGCAAAGCAAGATTTGACATTAGCAATGTCGATACGCTTGACTTGCTCTCCTATGATGGCATCAAGGCGAAGGCCGACCTTCAATCACGCCTGATATTTCCGCTTTCGGTGATGGCATTTGCACTGCTGGCAATACCGCTGAGCCGTGGCAGTCCCAGATCAAGTCCCTATACCCGCATCATATTTTCGGTTTTGACCTTTCTGGTGTTTATGGTGCTGACCAGATCTGCCGAAAAATGGATGGTCAAGGGAATGACTCCAGAATGGATAGGGGTGTGGTGGATCATCATAGCGATTCTTGCCGTCACCATTGCTATTTATGCCTATGACCGTTTGCGTTTCATCAGCAGCGGGAGGCACCGTGCAGCGCATTGACTGGTACATCTTGCGTGTCATCACCACCTGGTTTTTTATCATATTGGCGGTACTGGTCTCTTTTCGCGCCATTGGTTTTTTGGTGCGGGAGACCGGAGATATTGGCCGGGGTGATTATCAGTTGACACATGTCCTGTTTGTGACTCTGATGCGTGTGCCGGGGTTTATTTATGAAATATTCCCGGCGGCGGTGCTGTTTGGCGGCTTGATGGGCCTGGGGGGGCTGGCGCGCCACCAGGAGTTGATGGCAATGAGAGCCGCTGGCGTCTCTATCGGCAGGCTGGTCAAATCACTCGTCAAGACGGGCTTGATCCTTGCTATCGGCGGGGTGCTCATTGGTGAGACCGTGGCGCCTGCACTGGAGCAGGAGAGTGAGGTGAAACGTGCGGAGTGGTTGAATGAAAAGACAATCCTCCAGTCGAGATATGGCGTCTGGATCAGGGATGCGAAGACCTATGTCAATATTCGGCGCATCAATCCACTGCGGAAAATATCGGATATTGCTGTTTATACATTTGACGATGACGGTGCTCTGAAAATGATGCAGAGTGCCTCTGGAGCAAAATATGACGGCAAACAGTGGTTATTGCAAAATGTCAGCGAACTTGAACTGGGTGAAAATGGCAACACCCTGGTGCAGATTTCCCACCGGGAACTTGGCCTTGACCTGAAGATGGGTATGCTGCTGAACCTGGGGGTCGATCCGGCATTTTTATCGATGACTGAACTGTATGATTATATCTCGTTCTTACATGACAATGAGCAGCGCAGCCCGGAGTATGAAGTGGTTTTCTGGTCAAAAATGGTTGTTCCGGTACTGAGTGTGCTGCTGCTGCTGCTGTCGCTGCCCTTTGTCACCAGGGATATCCGTAATGCTGATATGGGGAAGCACCTGATGGCAGGGTCGATTACCGGGGTGCTGTTTTTTCTGGTGAGCAAAACAGCGGGTTTTGCAGGTGTGGTTTATGATGCCTCACCACTGCTGGTCGCATGGATCCCTGTATTACTCATCGCCGCTGCAACAGCCTGGTTATACCGGCGGTTGCTATAGCTACTATTGCTCAAGCACTCTTTTCGACAGATTCCTGGCAAACAACCAGGCGGCTCCCGGAAAGCTTGTCATACAGTGTCTGCTTGTCCTGGTCGAAGAGCTTCCACCACAATCCGAGTCCACCCGGCGCCAGGGTAACAATGGCAAGCAGCAAACGTTTGCCTGCATGCAGCAGGGATAACTGCTCACCCGAGAGGCTGACAACCTTGAACTTCCAGGTTCGCATTCCCAGAGTTTGTCCGCCATGGCTCCAGAACCAGGTATAAAAAATGACGATGACCGCCACAAGATAAAGCTGGAACAGCAGCAGCAAATTCCCATCGAGGGTGGTGGCGTCGAAGCTGATGTTAAGTGGAACGACTACCAGGGTTGTCGCCAGCAGCAGGATGCCGAAGAGCAGCACCAGATCGTAAAACATGGCTGCCAGTAGTCTGGGGATTCCCGGAGAAGGTTGTTGAGTCATAAGCCTCGATTCTGTGTAGAATTCATCGGATAAAACAAATAATGTGACTTTTCAGTATTCTCTGAAACCAGCAAACAAGTCACTGCTATTGGGTGTGTCTGCAGGAAACGTCGGAGGCAGGGAAGCCGAAGCGAGCCTACAGGGATGTATTCACGGCATTTTCCGGAAGATATGCCCGCTAGCAGTGATGATCTCGAATGAACTGAATAATTACCAAATAATAATTTTGTCAAAGGAGCGAGCAGAATGAGTGAAATGATACGGGTGTTGCTGGTTGAAAACCAACAACTTTATCGGCATAGCATTAAATACTCTCTACAGATGGATGCTGCCATCGAGGTTGTCGCTGAAACTGGCAACGCTGAGCAGGTGATAGAACTGGCGCTGCAGCATAAGCCGGATGTGGTGTTGTTGGATGTCATCCTGCCTGATATGGATGGTATCGATGTTGTTCATCGCATTCACCGGCATCTGCCAGATTGCGGGATTATCATCGTTACGGCAATGGCTCTGGATATCTTCCATCGGGCGATTCGGCTTTTGCGCAAGAGTGGTGTGCGGGGGTTCGTCACAAAAAATTCTGCTGTTGATGAACTCCTTGCCGCTGTACAAACTGTTTCCGGTGGTGAGGATTTTATGTCGAAGGATATCGAGCAGTATCTCCAATATCCGGATATGCGCAATGAAGTCTCCTGCATCCTTGCAGAGTTTCCTGACCGTGAATTTCAGGCAATGCTGTTGATAACCCAGGGGAACTGCAACAAGGATATATCAATCCTGATGCTGATTAGTGAGAAAACAGTCCACTCCTACAAAAGGCGTGTCTATGACAGGCTGGGCATCGTCAACGATGTCCAGTTGGTTCACTGGGCATTGCATCACAATCTTGTCAAACGACAATATCCCTGATAATGGGCGGTCACGTGAGATCTACATCATCTATTGAATCGTTCGAGATATCCTGGAATGACTGATCCAACCGGTTTTACGCTGGAGTGCAAATTATGCTCCCGGCTTGCAGAATTTTTACAGGAGGTCAAACTCAAGCATGCTGACTATCAATGTTTACCGGTTTCCTCGTTTGGTGATAACAACGCTCACCTGCTGATCGTTGGCCTGGCGCCAGGCATGCATGGCGCTAATGCAACGGGGCGGCCCTTTACCGGGGATCATGCCGGTATTCTGCTGTATCAGACCCTGCACCGGTTTGGTTTTGCCAGCAGTGATCAGAGCGTTTCCGCCGACGACGGTCTGCTGCTCAAGGATTGCCGTATTACCAACGCAGTGCGCTGCCTGCCGCCGCAAAACAAGCCCATAGGAGCCGAAGTCAATAACTGCAACGGTTATTTGCAACAGGAACTGGAGCAGATGCCGCATGATTCGGTGGTAATGGCGCTGGGCGTGGTTGCCCATCGAGCTGTCATCCGTGCGCTGGGACTGCGGCAGAATCAGTTTCAATTTGGTCACGCAGTGGAGCATCGACTCAATCCGCAGTTGCTGCTGATCGACTCCTACCACTGCAGTCGTTATAACACCAATACCAGGCGCCTTACAACAGAGATGTTTGAATCGGTGTTTGCACAGATTCGCGGTCATATGAGTTAAGATGGCATAACATTTCTCGCGAGAGCAGGTCTCAGACTGACGAGACATGAAAGAGATTATTTTCTCTCGCCAAGACGCAAAGCTTCCGCGTCCTGCTTTCGCCCCTGACCTACATCCATGTAGGCCAAGAGCGCAAAGGTGTTTCTTGGCGAGCTTGGCGTCTTTGCGAGAGTCATTCTTGAAATTTGACTACTTAAAGATTGCTAGTCCAGTAAATGTAGGACTCACTAAATAATACATGACATCTGAAGAGGCCTCTTCCCACATAAAACATGCCGCCGGAGCAGAGGGTTTTGATGCCAAAACCTTTCTCAAAACCCTGACAACGCGTCCCGGCGTATATCGCATGATCGACAGTGATGCAGAGGTGCTCTATGTCGGCAAGGCGAAAAATCTCAAAAAACGGGTGTCGAGCTACTTTACCCGCGCGCTGAACCGCCGCTTGCAATTGATGGTTGCACGCATCTCCAGCATGGAGATTGTGATTACCAACACCGAAGCCGAAGCGCTGATCCTGGAAAATAACCTGATCAAGCGGTTCAAGCCCCGCTATAACGTGTTGCTCAGGGATGATAAGAGCTATCCCTACCTGTTTCTCTCGGATGACGAGTTCCCGCAGCTCACTTTGCATCGTGGCGCACGTAAACACAAGGGACGCTATTTCGGTCCCTATCCGGGAGCCGGCGCCGTGCGCGAAACCCTGCACCAGCTGCAGAAGGTGTTCCCCGTGCGCCAGTGCGAGGAGAGCTTTTTTCGCAACCGCACGCGTCCCTGCCTGCAGTACCAGATTAAACGCTGCAGCGCCCCCTGTGTATCGCTGGTCACGGCTGAGCAATATGCCCTGGATGTCATGCATACCGAGCGATTTCTTGAAGGCAGGGCGACACAGGTTATCAATGATCTGACCAGTCGCATGCAGATGGCGGCAGAGCAGCTTGATTATGAGCTGGCGGCGGAGATTCGTGACCAGGTCGTGAGTCTGCGTAAGATTCAGGAGCGGCAATATGTCAGCGGTGAAAAGGGGGATCTCGATATTATCGCCGTCAGCATCGAGGCGGGCCGGGCTTCTATTCAGCTGTTTACGATTCGCGACGGCAGAAACCTGGGCAACAAATCCTGGTTTCCACGCATCGCGGAAGAGACCACTGCGGAGCAACTCACAGGCGCCTTTCTGACACAGCACTATCTTGAAAAAACCGTACCCGCAGAAATTCTGGTCTCTGCTATGCCGCGGCAGCGTGATTTGCTGCAGCAGGTCTTTACTCAGCAACGTCAAAAAAAGGTCAGGATCAGCACTAATGTGCGTGGAGAGCGCCTGCGCTGGCTGCAAATGGCGCAGCACAACGCAGATGCCGCATTAAGGGCGAGGCTGCAGGATCACTCAGGTATGCTGGAGCGCTACCAGCAGTTGCAGGAGAGTCTTGGACTCGATGAAATGCCGCAGCGTATGGAGTGCTATGATATCTCACATACACAGGGAGAGCGCACAGTCGCCTCCTGTGTGGTTTTCAATCAGCAGGGACCGCTGAAGCGGGAGTATCGCCGCTTCAATATTCGCAAGGCGGCGGCAGGAGATGACTATGCCGCGATGCAGGAGGTTATTCAGAGACGTTTTGAGCGTATTCTCAAAGGTGAAATCATCATGCCTGACCTGCTGGTTATCGATGGTGGCAAGGGGCAGCTTCGGCGAGTGGTTGAGACGCTCGCCGAGATGGGCGTTAGCGGTGTGCAGCTGTTGGGAATCGCCAAAGGAGCCGACCGAAAAGCAGGAATGGAGCGGCTCTTCTTGTATGGGGAGCAGCAGGCGCTTATACTGCCATCGGATTCAGGCGCGTTACATCTGTTGCAGCAGATTCGGGATGAGTCACACCGTTTTGCCATTACCGGCCATCGCCAGCAACGTGGAAAAGCGAGACGCACCTCGCTGCTGGAAGAGATTCCCGGTGTCGGCGCCAAACGCAGACGGCAGTTATTGCTGCATTTTGGCGGCCTGCAGGAGTTGACTGCGGCCGGAGCCGAGGATATTGCAACAGTCAGTGGCATCAGTCATGCACTGGCGCATCGAATCTATGCATATCTGCATGGTGATTGAGTAGGAAATGCATGGCCAGGTCTCTGGCTGGCGATGCATGAAAGAAAGTATTTTCTCTCGCAAAGGCGCAAAGCTTCCGCGTCCTGCTTTCGCCCCTGACCTACATCCATGTAGGCCAAGACCGCAAAGGTTTTTCTTGGCGAGCTTGGCGTCTTGGCGAGAGTCATTATTGAAATTTGACTTACATAGTAAAGATCTGAACTAATCAGGGATTCTAGTAAGACCAGATCTCATAATGATATGGTAGGACACCAAGACTGAATGGTTTTTGAAAGATACCTGGTTGAGATACAATATATTGTTCTGGAATATACCGAATAGTCTGACCCTGCTGCGCATCCTGCTGATTCCGGTGCTGGTGGCAGTCTTTTTTGCGCCCTTTGAGTGGTCTCGCCAGGCGGCATCGATGATCTTTCTGGTGGCTGCTGTTACCGACTGGTTTGATGGCTATCTGGCCAGAAAGCTGGACCAGTTGACGCCCTTTGGCGCTTTTCTCGATCCTGTGGCGGACAAGTTGATGGTTGCCTCAGCACTGGTGCTGCTGGTCTCCTCCGATCCGCAGATCGCGGTGACGATCTCCGCCATTATCATTGTCGGGCGCGAAATTACTATCTCCTCGCTGCGGGAGTGGATGGCGGAACTGGGCGCCGGGGCCACAGTGGCCGTTAGTATGCTCGGCAAACTCAAGACAGTTGCGCAGATGACGGCAATCACGGTTCTGCTGTGGCGAGATCCGATTGCCGCTCTGCCGCTCTATGAAATTGGCCTGATACTCCTCTATATTGCTGCGGCAATGACCCTCTGGTCCATGATCGTCTACCTGCGTGCAGCCTGGCCAATTTTGACAAGTCGGCAGTAATCAGTTGGCAGTAGACAGTTAAAAAATTGAGACCAAAATCCTGGGGAAACAGAGTGTTTTTCTGCTTGCTGCTAACTGATGACTGCAAACTTTCTTTTGCTGCCAACTGCCAACTGGATACTGCAAACTTCTAAACTTCTAACTGTAAACTTCCAACTGCCCACTTTTAATGGCATAATCCCGCGCTTCATGCATATTTATTACTAAAATGAGTATCCTAAATGTTGAACTTTTTTATCTCCGATGCTGTTGCAGATGCGACAGCCACTGCCTCTGAGACGCCTGCCTGGACAGGGTTGCTGTTCCCCCTGGGACTGGTCGTTATCTTCTACTTCTTTCTCATTCGTCCACAGATGAAGCGTCAGAAAGAGCACAAGTCGCTGGTGGGGTCGCTGCAAAAGGGTGACGAGGTGCAGACCGAAGGTGGTTTGATGGGTAAAGTGACCTCGCTGGGTGACAACCTTGCCTCCCTCGAGATCGCTCCCGGTGTTGAAATCAAGATACGTCGTACCTCGATCTCTGCAGTGATGCCAAAAGGTACGCTGAAAGAGATGTAATCCACCTCAGCATCTGTTGACAACTCGTAACATCTCAATAACTCCGTGCATTGAATACATTATTGTAAAAACATATGTCATTGCGAGTCGCTAAGGCGCCCTCGCAATGACGACATTCACACGGGATTATTGAAAAATTACGACAACTCTGATTACCCATTGATTTATTTAGATTAGCCGGACGTTATGAACCATTACCCCTTGTGGAAAAACCTGATGATCCTGGCAGTCGTACTGATTGCCGCATTCTTTGCCTTGCCGAATATCTACGGCCAGGATCCCTCGATTGAGATATCCCCGACCAGCCGCACCGCGGAAATAACCGACGGTATGGTTGGCCAGGTTGAGTCGATTCTCAAAGAGCATAGCCTGGAGATCAAGCGTATCGACAGGGAAACCGGCAAGATCAGGGTGCGTTTCAATGACGGCTTCACACAGTTGAAGGCCAAGGAGGTGCTGGAGGAGAAGTTTCAGCATTCGTACGCACTGGCGCTGAATCTCTCCCCGGATGTTCCGGCCTGGCTTGAAGGTCTCGGCGCCCGGCCGATGAGTCTTGGCCTCGATTTGCGTGGTGGTATCCATGTCCTGATCGATGTCGATATGGAAGCTGCGTTAAAGAATACCCTCAAGGATCAGGCCAGTGATGTGCGCAACGAACTGCGTAAAAAGAAGATCTTTGGCAGAATCAAGACCATTTCCAATGGTATCGAGGTCAGTTTCAGGAAGCCGGATGAACGTGACGCAGCAGAGGATATTATCTCAGATCTGTTGCGTGATTTTGATATCAATACTTCTCAACGTGGTGACGAGTACCTGGTTACTGGAAAATTCAAGCCGCAGGGCATCCGCGAAGCAAAGAAATTTGCGCTCGAGCAGAATATGACGACCCTGCGCAACCGCGTCAATCAGCTAGGTGTCACAGAACCCATTGTGCAGCAGCAGGGTAACCGCCGCATTGTGGTCGAGTTGCCGGGTGTTCAGGATCCCGCCAAGGTCAAGGAGATTCTGCAGGCGACGGCAACCCTGGAGTACCGCCTGGTCGATGATAAGCACAGTGCCATCGATGCCAAAAACGGCAAGGTGCCGCCGGGATCTGAACTGCGTTTCGATCGTGACGGCCAGCCGGTTTTACTCAAACGTGGACGCATTATTACCGGTGACCAGATCGTCAACGCCAATGCTGGTATTGACTCACGATCCGGTTCACCGATGGTTTCGATCTCCCTGAACGGCCGTGGCGCAGACAAGATGCGCCGTGTCACTACCGAGAATGTCAGCAAGCCCATGGCGGTGGTCTTCATCGAAGACCGCGTCGTTGGCAGGGATGCAGATGGCAAGAGCATCAAGAAGCACGTCGAGGAGATCATTAGCGTGGCCAATATTCTCGAACCTTTCGGTCGTCATTTCCAGACAACCGGACTGGATTCAGCAGAAGAGGCGAAAACACTGGCGCTGTTCCTGCGTGCAGGCGCGCTGAAGGCGCCAATAGATATTGTCGAGGAGCGCACCGTCGGTCCCAGCCTGGGACAGGACAATATCGACCAGGGTTTCCGTTCTGTAATGATCGGTTTTTTTCTGGTGGTCATTTTCATGGCCTTCTACTACCGCAGCTTCGGGCTGGTTGCAGATCTTGCTCTGCTGGTCAATCTGGTCATGATCGTGGCCGTATTGTCACTGTTGCAGGCAACGTTGACTCTGCCGGGTATCGCCGGAATTGTGTTGACTGTCGGTATGGCGGTAGACGCCAATGTACTGATCTTTGAGCGTATCCGTGAAGAGATTCGTATCGGCAGTACACCGCAGGCCAGTATCCAGGCAGGCTATGCAAAGGCGTTGTCGACCATCGTCGATGCAAATATCACCACCCTGATTGCTGCAGTCTTACTGTTCAGTTTCGGCACCGGGCCGATCAAGGGTTTTGCCGTGACGCTGTTTATTGGCATCCTCACCTCCATGTTTACCGCGATTCTTGGCACCAGGGCAGTCGTGAATCTGTTGTTTGGCGGCAAACGCATGAAATCTTTACCGATCGGAACCCGCATTCTGGACAAGGTTCCTGCTTTCGATTTCATGTCAAAGCGTAAAGTCGCCTTGATGGGTTCAGCTGTGGTGCTTGTCATTGCGATTGCCGCAATCGGTGTGCGTGGTCTGAATTTCGGTATCGACTTCACCGGTGGAACACTCATCGAATTGGGCTACCAGTCTGATATTGAGTTGAAGGATGTGCGCACAGCCCTGAAAGAGGGTGGCTATGGTGATGCTACAGCCCAGAGTTTCGGTACTCCACGCGATGTGTTGGTGCGTATTCCGCCGCATGAAGGTGTTTCCAATGAGATGATCTCAAATACCGTGTTTGATCTTCTCAGTTCTGTAACGCATGAGAAGCCGGATTTGCGGCGGGTCGAATTTGTCGGCCCGCAGGTTGGTGAAGAGTTGACTGAAGACGGTGGCCTGGCGATGCTGTATGCGCTGATCGCCATCCTCATCTATGTTGCATTGCGCTTCGAATGGCGCTTTGCGGTGGGCTCTATTATTGCGCTGGTGCACGACGTGGTGTTTGTTGTCGGCATCTTCGCACTCGTCTGGGCCGTATTTGATCTTCCTGTTTTGGCGGCGATCCTGGCAGTGATCGGTTACTCGTTGAACGACACCATTGTGGTGTATGACCGCATTCGGGAGAACTTTCGCGTCATGCGTAAAGGAACGCCGATAGAGATTATCAATGTCTCTCTGAATCAGACACTCTCGCGCACCATGATTACCTCCTTC
The DNA here is from genome assembly GCA_030145485.1 of Chromatiales bacterium. Classification (GTDB taxonomy): domain Bacteria; phylum Pseudomonadota; class Gammaproteobacteria; order Chromatiales; family Chromatiaceae; genus Sva-25. The sequence continues at coordinate 12,515 of JAQYVP010000037.1, read as the reverse complement.
ACCACGGTGGTTGTACTGCTGGCGCTATTTATCTTTGGCGGTGAGATCATTCACGGTTTTGCGCTGGCATTGCTGGTTGGCGTATTCGTCGGGACCTACTCGTCGATCTTCGTTGCCAGTGTTGCAGTGCTGCTGCTGGGCATCAACAAGGAGGATCTCATGCCGGTCGTGAAAGAGGGCAAATTGCTGGATGACCGTCCCTGATCAAAGCTGCAGGCAGGAAAAAAAGCATAGGTCAATTTTTAACCACGGAACACACAGAATACACTGAAAAAGATAAAAATGATTCCGTGTGGTCTGTGTGTTCCGTGGTTTATTCTTTTGTTCTTGGCAAGTCGATCTTCGGTTTTTTATGATTGCGTCGAAATAGAATCGCGACATGGCCGATGCTCTGGATGAGTTCGGCCTTGCTGTTGCTGAGAATTTCGTTGAGTATCCTTTGCTTCTCTTCGCGATCACCTGCGCTGAGTTTGACCTTGATCAGCTCATGCGTATCTAACGCCAGGTTGACCTCAAGCATGACATTCTCGCTTAAACCATGCTGACCAACCATCACCACAGGTTTGAGGCGGTGCGCCCTGCTGCGCAGAAAACGTTTTTGTGCTGCAGTAATTGTCATTGATTCGCTGTTATTGAATGATCCGTTGAAGCAGCGCATTCTACCTTATTTACATGTAACTATTCAGTATCTTCTAAAACCAGCAAATGAATCACTCCTATAGCAGCGACGATTCCAGGGGTGCTGAATAGTTACATCTTCATTTCGTACAGTGATTATTCATGGCGCGATCAAAAAGCAGTAGAGAGTGGCTGGAGCGCCATGTCAACGATGAATATGTACAAAAGGCTCAGGTCGACGGCTATCGCTCGCGTGCAGTCTACAAATTGCTTGATATCCAGCACAAGGATCATTTGATCCGGCCCGGAGATGTTGTGGTTGATCTTGGCGCGGCTCCCGGCGGCTGGAGCCAGGTTGCGCGTGAACTCGTCGGTGACAAGGGCGCAGTGTTTGCATTGGATATTCTGCCAATGGATGCCATTGCCGGTGTGACCTTTATCGAAGGTGATTTTCGTGATCAGCAGCCATGTGACAAACTGCGTGAAGCACTAAATAGTCGTGTCGTTGATCTTGTAATTTCAGATATGGCCCCCAACTTATCCGGTATGGCATCTGTCGATCAGCCACGTTCGATCTATTTGTGCGAACTTGCACTCGATTTCGCAGTGCAAACCCTTAAGCCCGGCGGGAATTTTTTGACCAAGGTCTTTCAGGGCGAGGGATTCGACGCCTATATGCGCCTTGTGCGTGAAAATTTTGCCGGCGTAATGACGCGAAAACCACAATCATCACGTAGTAAAAGTAGCGAAGTCTATCTCATTGGGCGTGATTTCAGGGTATAATTAAATACAATTTTGTTTTTTCCTCAGTAGGTTAATTGTTTCTGGTTTAACTTCTCAAAAAGCCCGCGCTATAGTTTGAGTCTGTGCGGGGGCGGAATCTGCTTTTCCGGGGATCACCGAACAATTCACTTCATGGAAACATCTCGTATCGAAGAGGGGTACGGTTCATTGAATGACATGGTAAAAAATATAATCTTGTGGGTCTTCATCGCATTGGTGTTGATGTCGGTGTTCAATACCTTCAGCAGCAGCAGCGGCAAGAGTCTCGATATCGACTACTCTGAATTTATTACCGCAGTTGAAGATGGCAGGGTTCAGGAGGTCAGGATTGACGCCTATGGCCGCTCCATCGATGGCAAGATGCTGGATGGCAAGAGTTTCCATACCAACAGTCCCGGTGATGACAGTCTGGTCAATGATCTGCTGAAGCACAATGTCACATTCACGGCGGATCCGCCAGATGTCCCCTCCATGTGGGAGCAGCTTTTCTTCAACCTGCTGCCGCTGTTTATCCTCATCGGAATCTGGATCTTTTTCATGCGTCAGATGCAGGGCGGAGGTGGCGGTCGTGGCGCCATGTCGTTTGGCAAGAGCAAGGCGCGCATGTTGAGCGAAGACCAGATCAAGGTCACTTTTGCCGATGTTGCGGGCGCCGACGAGGCCAAGGAGGAGGTCGTCGAGATGGTGGACTTTCTGCGTGACCCATCCAAGTTCCAGAAGCTTGGCGGCAAGATTCCCAAGGGTGTGCTCATGGTTGGTGCTCCCGGCACTGGCAAGACCCTGCTTGCACGCGCCATTGCAGGTGAAGCCAAGGTGCCGTTTTTCACTATCTCCGGTAGTGATTTTGTCGAGATGTTTGTTGGTGTCGGCGCATCCAGGGTGCGCGACATGTTTGAACAGGCCAAAAAGCATGCTCCCTGCATTATCTTTATCGACGAGATCGATGCTGTCGGTCGTCATCGCGGCGCCGGACTTGGCGGCGGTCATGATGAGCGTGAGCAGACGTTGAACCAGCTGCTGGTTGAGATGGACGGCTTTGAAGGCAACGACGGCGTTATCGTTATCGCGGCGACCAACCGGCCGGATGTGCTGGATCCCGCGCTGCTTCGCCCCGGACGTTTTGATCGCCAGGTGGTCGTCCCGCTGCCCGATATTCGTGGTCGTGAGCAAATTCTGAAAATCTACATACGCAAGATTTCTGCTGCAGATGATATCAAGCCTGCATTGATAGCCCGCGGCACGCCGGGATTCTCCGGCGCTGATCTGGAAAATCTTGTCAACGAGGCGGCGCTGTTTGCGGCGCGTATGAATAAAAAACATGTCGACATGGACGATATGGAAAAGGCCAAGGACAAGATCATGATGGGCGCGGAGCGCCGTTCCATGGTGATGACCGAGGATGAGAAAAAACTCACAGCCTATCATGAGGCTGGTCATGCTATTGTCGGCCTCAATGTGCCAAAACATGATCCTGTTTACAAGGTCAGCATTATTCCGCGTGGCCGCGCCCTCGGCGTGACCATGTTCCTGCCCGAGCAGGACAGGTACAGCCACAGCAAGGAGTTTTTGGAAAGCCAGATCTCCAGCTTGTTTGGCGGACGCATTGCAGAAGAGTTGATTTTCGGCAGCGAAAGCGTCACTACAGGCGCCTCCAATGACATCGAGCGCGCCACCGAGATCGCCCGCAATATGGTGACGCGCTGGGGACTCTCGGAACGCCTCGGGCCACTCTCCTATGGTGAGGAGGAGGGCGAGGTTTTTCTGGGAAAATCTGTAACTACGCATAAAAATGTCTCGGACGATACGGCGCATGCCATCGATGAGGAGATTCGCGCTTTCATCGATCGCAACTATGACCGCGCCCATGAAATCTTGACCAAACATATGGATCAACTGCATGCGATGTCTGATGCCCTGATGAAGTATGAAACCATCGACAAGGATCAGATCAAAGACATCATGGCCGGCAAGAAGCCGCAGCCTCCGGCAGACTGGGCAGGCACGGATCTGGACTCGAGCGATGATGATGGCGATGCTGCAGCGCCAGAAGAGACAGCGAAAAAAGATGACAAGGGTGAAGGCAAGATTGGAGATCCGGCTGGTCAGCACTGATACATAAATAGATTGGAACCACGGAACACACTGAACACACGGAAAGGGAAACCAAACAATTCCGTGTTGTCAGTGTGTTCCGTGGTTTAAAGATATAAGTAATCTGTAGTGACACTCCTTCTATGATCATCCGCTGTGCAAACCTTGATCTTGATCTCAACCAACCCCGGGTCATGGGGATTCTTAACGTCACGCCGGATTCATTCTCTGACGGCGGGATGTTCATCAAACTATCAGATGCTCTGAAACACGCCGTTAAAATGGTCGATGAGGGCGCGGCTGTCATCGATGTGGGCGGTGAATCCACACGTCCCGGGGCGCAGTCAGTCTCTCTCCAGCAGGAGTTGGATCGCGTCATCCCGGTCATTGAATCCCTGGCCCACGAACTTTGTGTGCCGGTCTCCATCGATACCAGCAAACCCGAGGTGATGCGCGAAGCAGCCGCTGCAGGCGCCGGCATGATCAATGATGTTTATGCATTGTCAGCTGCAGGGGCCATCGAGGCAGCGACTGAGTCACAACTGCCTGTATGCCTGATGCATATGCAGGGCAATCCGCGTTCGATGCAGCAGCATCCGCACTATGACGATGTTGTTGCGGATGTTTCGGGCTATTTGCAGCAACGCGCCCTGGCCTGTCTTGCTGCCGGTATACCAGGTGATAAAATTCTCATCGATCCGGGGTTCGGCTTTGGTAAAAATCTAAGTCATAATGTTAAGTTGTTGAAAAAACTTAATGTTATCTCTAAACTTGGGTATCCGGTGCTGGCGGGTATTTCACGCAAGCGTATGATTGGCCGGATCCTGAATGAAAATGAGGCTGATCAGCGCCTCTATGGTAGTCTTGCCGCAGCGGTCATTGCAGCCATGAAGGGTGCATCAATTTTACGTGTTCATGATGTCAGGGCGACAGTCGATGCAATGCGGATAACAGCAGCAGTGATACAACAATGAGCAGAAAGCATTTTGGTACGGACGGAATTCGCGGTCGGGTCGGACATGACAAGGTGACACCGGAATTCGTCCTCAAGCTTGGCTGGGCGGCAGGACGGGTTCTTGGCGGAGGTTCGAACAGGGTTGTCATCGGAAAAGATACGCGTATTTCCGGTTATATGTTTGAGTCTGCACTGGAAGCCGGGCTTTCTGCGGCCGGTGTCGATGTCCTGTTGACAGGACCGATGCCGACGCCGGGCATCGCCTATCTGACACGCACCTTTCATGCATGTGCGGGTATTGTTATCAGCGCTTCGCACAATCCCTATTACGATAACGGTATCAAGTTCTTTTCAGCACAGGGAGACAAGCTGGCGGACGAGGTTGAGCTGGCGATCGAGGCGATGATCGATCAACCCATGGAAACGGTCGATTCTGAAAAACTCGGTAAAGCGGACAGGATCATTGACGCACAGGGGCGTTATATCGAGTTCTGTAAAAGTTCGATTTCTCAGAATGTAAGTTTTCAGGGCTTAAAAGTCGTGATTGATTGCGCGCATGGTGCGACTTACCAGATTGCCCCCAAAGTTTTGTCCGAGCTTGGCGCTGAAGTCATCCCGATCGGAGTCAAGCCGGATGGGATCAATATCAACGACGGTGTTGGTTCCACCCATCCGCAGCAGCTGCAGCAACGCGTCATCGACGAACAAGCTGATCTTGGCATGGCGCTGGATGGTGATGGTGATCGTGTCTTTTTGGTGGACCACAAGGGTCTCCTGATCGATGGTGATGAGATTCTCTTTATCATTGCGCGGGCGCGCAAACAGCAGAACCTGCTCAAAGGGCACGTGGTTGGAACCCTGATGAGCAACCTGGGACTCGAACTTGCACTCAAAAAAGAGGGGATCGAGCTGGAGCGCACCGATGTTGGCGACCGTTTTGTGATGGAGCGCCTGGTCAAGAATGACTGGATACTGGGGGGCGAGTCCTCAGGGCATATCATCTGCCGCAGTAAAACAACCACGGGTGACGGCACCATTGCCGGGCTGCAGGTGATAGCCGAGATCGTCCGCTCCGGTCGTACCTTGCATGAGTTGAGTGCAGACATGGAAAAATGTCCGCAGACGCTGGTGAATGTCTCCCTTGGCTCCAGCAATGCAGCAGATATCATGCGGCTTGCAGCTGTTCAGCAGGCCGTCACTGATGCACAAGAGGAGTTGGGCAAGGAGGGACGGGTGCTGCTGCGTCCTTCCGGAACCGAGCCGTTGATCCGGGTCATGGTCGAGGGCGTCGACGAGGTGCAGGTGAACCGTGTCACCGAGCAGGTAGCGGATGTTGTGCGGAACAATCTCCATGTCTAACCTGCTACCGAAAAAAAATTAACCACGGAACACACGGACGACACGGAAAAAAGAGCATAAAACCCTGTTTATAATCTGTCATCTCAACCGAGCCTTTCAACCACAGATGAGCACGGATAAACACAGGATGAAGAGATGCCATCCTATCTGTGGTTAATTTCTTTTCAGGCCTGTAGCGTATAGGCTGTCAATAATCTCCGAGCATTGCACCAGAGAATGGTGGGACGTGCTCCGCGTATGCCAACCAGCAGGTCTGATCGCGCTCAAACTATTCCGTGTGGTCTGAGTGTTCCGTGGTAAAAATGGGGCATAAAAAAGCCCCGAAAAGAGACATTGCGTCTCTCCTCGAGGCAGGGGGCAAAGAAACTATGCCGATGTTTTCTGCATCTTGTCGTCAGCGGTTTTCCATAACAGCGCCTTCTCTACGTTCTCTTTCTGTTTCAGCACGTCTTCACCCATGAGTCCGATAATGGCCATGGCTCCTTCCTGATAGGGAAAGATGATGCCCTGAAACTGATCCCTGCTGATGGCCTGCAGACGTTTGACCTCTTTGCCGGGAAGATAGATGGCGGTGACAGGTCCTTTGGCGCCCTCATAGACGACATGAATTCCATCGGTTTTATCGATATGGCAGACATCGGCAAAGTGAAGCGTACCGATGGAAGTCCGCTCGATTTCGACGTCGAAGTGATTCAGTATGTGTGATAACTCGGCGTCGGTGACTACGGTGCGGTCATGCAGTGCGTTGATGTCATCGTAGAGATGGTCTATCACCATCTCTGACAGGGCGACTTGAGGGCGTAGCAGCAATGCAACGGCAAACACCATGGTTGCAGCAACACTGGCTGCAGCAGCCAGTGACGGACGCCAGTTGTTCCAGCTGAAGCTACTTGAATGCTGCGTTTTTTGTGTGCTGTTGCGTTCAATGATGCGCTGTGCAAGATCATCAGGCGCCGCAACATTCAGCGCGTCTGCCAACTTGCCGTCAAACTCCATGCACTGCTGCTGAAACTCGCGGTTATCAGCAGTTTCCAGCGCCTGCTGAAATTCCATCTCAGCAGTGTCAGGATCGATAATGCACTGTTTTCTGAATTGTAATTCGTTCATTTTCACAACCTCACTACGACTGAACTGTTAGTTTCTGTCAGGGCGCTCTTGAGCTGCTGCTTGGCCCTGAAAACCCGTGTCATGACTGCATTTTCTGAGATCTCCATGGTCTTTGAAATCTCCTTGCAACTGAAGCCGTGAATCACCTGCAAGATGAGTGGTTCACGATATTTTTCATCCAGCGCCAGCATCGCTTTGCGTAGAATCCGGCGTTCCAATTTCTTTTCCGGTTCATCATCCTGGTTTGCACTCAGCGGGACTTTTTCGATCTCGACGAGATCAGGCTGAAAACGCTGAAAACGCCTTGCGTTTTCGTTGCGCAGAATGGTTGTCAGCCATCCCTTTTCAGCTTTGTTGTCCTTGAGTTGGTGGAGGCTTTTCCACGCCCTGGTGAAAGTCTCCTGCACCAGATCCTCCGCGACATGTCTGTCATGGCTGAGCCACAATGCGTATCTGAACAGATCGGTCGAGTAGTTCTCCACCAGTGCTTCAAAGCGTTTTTGTTTGCCTAGTATCATAATCTCTTGCCCGGGCAATCAGTGCCCTGTGCATAATAAGACATAAAGTTGGAGGATTTCTTACACTCAGGGAAAAATAAATTTGCAACGACAGAAAAAATGTAAGAAATAATGATCTTGCAGGTTCTCTTGAAACAGGCTGCGTATTCAAGTAGCCTTGAAGTGCGTTTGTTTTATGAACGCTCTTCGATCAACTTGTTTTTCAAACAACCTACTATAGGAATGAAAAGATGAAGCAATACAAAAAGATGTTAATGGCTGCTATCGCTGGCGCATTCATACTTGGCCTTTCCACAGGCGCCTTAGCCGGCAAGCCCGGCATGGAGAAGTGCATGGGCATTGTCAAAGCGGGCATGAATGATTGCGGCACTAGCAAGCACGCCTGTGCTGGTCAGTCTTCTGCTGATGGTGATGCCGAGGAGTGGGTCTACGTTCCTGAGGGAAGCTGTGCGAAGCTTGTCGGTGGCAAGGTCAAAGCGGCTAAAAAATAAATCAATAATTTTTCCGTTAGGGAAATGGGGGGCAGACCACGGTAAAAGGGGTTACGTAGTAAACCGTGGTCTGTCCCCCGTTTATCACAACATGCGGAAGAGGGGACTAATGAAATGAAAAATTTTCTATCCGATTTTTTAATGGCTGACTGCCTGCCAACGAATCTGCTTTTGAAGCCTTTGCTATTGCTGGGTTTTCGCCTGTGGGTCGCCAAGGCTTTTTTTGATTCCGGTATGACAAAAATCCAGACCTGGTCAACGACGCTGGATCTGTTTCGCTATGAATATGCGGTTCCGGTGCTATCACCTGAGATTGCCGCCTGGCTGGCGACGGGCGCAGAACTTCTGTTGCCGGTGTTGCTGGTGTTTGGTCTGCTGACACGTCCGGCTGCACTGGGACTGTTTATACTGAACATCGTTGCAGCAATCTCCTATCCGGATATCTCGCCTGCAGGAACGATGCAGCATGCGGTGTGGGGTGTGATGCTGGGTGTGATTTTTGTGTTTGGCCCTGAAAAGATCTCTGTGGATTATTTCTGGAGCAAAAAACTAAAGAGCTGATCAAAACCTTTTTAACCACGAAAATCACGAAAGTCACGAAAAAAATGAAACTGATTGATCCGGTTTTTCGTGTGGTTCGTGACTTTCGTGGTTAAATATCTCTTAACTCTTGCCGTATACGGGAATTGCTGCTCCCGTGACGCAGCGTGCGGCATCTGATGCCAGAAATTGAATGACATCGGCCAGCGCCTGCGGGGGAACCCACTTGCTGTGATCGGCATCGGGCATATCCTCGCGGTTGCGGGGTGTGTCGATGGTTCCCGGAAGAATACAGTTGACGTTGATATCGTTATCCCTGTTTTCTGCCGAGAGTGTCTCGGTGAGGGTGATGACGGCAGCCTTGGAGGCGCAATAGGGCCCCATCTTCGCTTTGCCTTCACGTGCGGCGCGCGCGGAGATGTTGATGATCTTACCGCCGTCATTTTTCAACATCGCGGGAATAATGGCCCGGCAGCAGTTGAAAACGGAGCGCACATTCAGATCCATCATGAAATCCCAATCTTTGTCTTCAGTTTCGTGAATCAAAGGGCCCATGGTGAAGCCGCCGGCGATGTTGGCAAGAATATCGATCTGACCAAAATATTCCATGACTTTGCCAGCCATCATCGCAACTGATTCAGGTTCAATGAGATTGGTCGGGATGACGACAGACTCTGTTCCCTGTGGAAGGCGGGCTTGAGCCTCTAACAGACGCTCTTCATCGATGTCGACAAGTGCAATATTGGCGCCGGCGACAGCAAATGACCGGGCGACTGCAGTACCCAGATTACCGGCTGCGCCAGTGATAATGATGGTTTGATGGTCGAATTCTGACATGATATCCTCGCTTGTATCTGCTTATTACACTCAAGAGTATACGCACTTTCTGTGGCCGCCAACCATGCAGGTAATTCTGTAGCAATTCTCAACGTACCAATAGAGTGCCGATATCTTCAAAGACTTTTACTACGAAGCACACGAAGACCACGAAGAATCAACTGGTTACAAAAATGCCTTCGTGCTCTTCGTGTCCTTCGTGGTGAGTATTTCTCTACATTTAGAATTGCTGGTGATCCTGTTGCTTGCAGCCCAGGTTCGCAGCTGTTTCACTTTGTGTGAAACTTGTGGATATCTCAGGGACTCATAGGTAAACTCGAATTTCCCACACTGTGGAAACTCAAATTTTCATTTGAATTCATTCATGGATTTCACTCTGTTACTGCTGCCCGTTGCCGCAGCCTCCGGCTGGCTGGCTGCAAGGCGCTCCATGCGTCTGCAGCAGGCGCGTCAGTGTGAAGCAGATATGGACTCCGCCTATTATCGCGGCCTCAACTACCTCGTGAATGAACAGCCGGACAAAGCCATCGATGTGTTTGTCGGCATGCTGGAGGTCAATAGTGAGACGGTTGAAATGCACCTTGCCCTGGGCAGTCTGTTCAGACGGCGTGGTGAGGTCGATCGGGCAATTCGCATCCACCAGAATCTGATTGCACGTTCCACGCTGTCTGTGGATCAGCGTTCACAGGCTCTGCTGGCTTTGGGCAATGACTACATGAAAGCCGGCCTGCTGGATCGGGCAGAGGGGTTGTTCGAAGAGCTGGTCGAGAGCAAGCGCCAGTTGCAGCCTGCACTGACCAATCTCAAAATGATCTATCAACATGAAAAAGACTGGCACAAGTCTCTCGAAGTGAGTCAGCGTCTGGATCTGCTTGGAGGCAAGAGTGAGGGAGATGATCAGGCCCACTTTCTATGTGAACTTGCTGAGTTGGCGCTTAAAAGTGGTGATGAGGCGCAGGCCGGTAGCTATTTGAAGCAGGCGCTTGAGGTCGCACCCCTGGCTTTACGCCCACAGTTGATCATGGCCGGAATCTCCGAGAAGCACGGCGCCTGCGGTGAGGCCATCTCCCGCTTCAAGCAGATTGCAGACCAGCACCCCAATTATATTGGTGAAATTTTACAGCCAATGGCGGATTGCTATCGGCGTTCGCAGCAGCAATCCCAATGGATAGAATGGCTGCGTGAGATCTATGCAAATAAGAAGAATATCCAGGTCATGCTGGAGATTGCGCACGAGCTTGAGAATAGCGGAGGGGCTGATGCGGCAATCGGGTTTTTGACTGCCGAGCTTGCCAACACTCCGGATCTCAATGGTATCCACCAGTTGATTTCCCTGCGCATGACGCAACAGGGAGAGCAGCAGTCGCAGTTTTTACACATGATCGATGATTTTGTGGAACGCATGGCCGCCAAACAGTCTGCTTATCTGTGCCATCGCTGTGGCTTTACGACGCGCACAATTCACTGGCAGTGTCCGGGTTGCCGTTCCTGGGGAACCATGCTGCCGACTGATAAAAAAAGCCCTGTATGAATCGCTAAGTTCTTCATGCAGAGCTTCCGCCGAGCCCCCATCCCATCGGTTCATTGCGTCATTCAGGGTTATTTGAGGATTTAATAAAATGCATTCACCCATCATCATTGCACTGGATTACCCGCAGCAACAGCCCGCATTGCAACTGCTGCAACAACTGGACCCACAGCTGTGCCGGGTCAAGGTCGGTAAAGAGATGTTCACCCGCCTCGGCCCCGCCTTTGTTGAAGCCTGTATGAGCAGGGGATTCGATGTGTTTCTCGATCTCAAATTTCACGATATTCCAAATACGGTTGCAGGCGCCTGTCGCGCAGGGGCGGATCTTGGCGTGTGGATGATGAATGTGCATGCTTCCGGCGGCCGCAGAATGATGCAGGCTGCACGAGAAGCTGTCGACAAATCTTCATCTGAAACACTCCTGATTGCGGTCACTATTCTCACCAGTCTTAGTGAAGAGGAGCTTGCTGAGATCGGCTATAGCGACAGTGCTGCTGACAATGTCAGCCGTCTTGCAGCACTGGCTAAGGACAGCGGCATGCACGGGGTGGTATGTTCTCCCCGCGAAGCACGGCAGCTGCGCAGCGACCTGGGGGATGAGTTTCTGCTGGTAACTCCGGGGGTGCGCCCTTCCGGCAGTGATACTGCCGACCAGCGACGCGTGATGACACCGCTGGATGCCATGCATGCGGGTTCGAGTTACCTGGTGATCGGTCGACCGATCACAGCGGCAGAGAATCCACTGCAGGCGTTGCAGCAAATTGCAGATTCCATCGCTTGAGGTCTTGAAACTCATATTCACGACCCAATATTTACTGCATTCGCCGTAGTTTCTCAATAATTGCAATTCTAGCGAGACCATGTCTCAGACTGACGAGGCATGAAAAAAACATTTTCTCTCGCTAAGACGCAAAGCTTCCGCGTCCTGCTTACGCCCCTGACCTACATCCATGTAGGCCAAGAACGCAAAGGTTTTTCTTGGCGAGCTTAGCGCCTTGGCGAGAATCAGTATTGGAAGTAAACTCAAAAGTAGAGATGTTGGCCACTCAACAATCGCAAAATATACAGATCAAAAACTGAATATCATTTTGGAGACAAGTACACATGACCGTTGAAGCACACCAGGAAACACAACAATTCCAGACCGAGGTTTCACAGATACTGAATCTTGTGATTCGCTCACTCTATTCGAATAAGGAGATTTTTTTACGAGAGCTGATCTCCAATGCTTCAGATGCTGCTGAAAAACTCCGTTTTGAAGCACTCTCCAATGATGCGCTCTATGAAGGCGATGCCGATCTCTCGATTCGTTTGAGCGTGGACAAGGAGAATCGCACCCTGACTATCTCGGATAATGGTGTCGGAATGAACCGTGAAGAGGTGGCCGAAAACATTGGCACCATAGCGCGTTCCGGCACCAAGGCTTTTTTTGAATCGATGTCTGGTGACGATGTCAAGGACAGCCGTCTCATCGGCCAGTTCGGCGTTGGTTTCTACTCGGCTTATATCGTCGCGGACCGTGTCACGCTGATCAGTCGCCGCGCTGGTGATGATGCAGGCAATGGTGTCAAGTGGGAGTCGGACGGAAAAGGCTCTTTTACCATCGAGACAGTCGAGAAAAAAGGCAGGGGCACTGATGTGATTCTGCACCTCAAAGAGGATGAAGATGAGTTTCTGGAAGGTTTCCG